>NZ_JBRILW010000008.1:0-175865 GCF_052977125.1 Shewanella sp. 30m-14
GAGGAGGCGTATTCTACACTCTCCAGTGGCGGCGTCAAGCGCTTATTTTAAGAAGTTTTTCAAGCGATGATTTCTTAATCACTCTCGTGAAAAGAAGCAAAACCCGAAGCTCTTAAAGCGTTTGTCACCTAAGATTAATTTCCGTAGAAGTTAATCTCTCTAACGCTGTGTGCTTGGCTAGTTGCCTGCTTCACCGTGTCAGTGGGGTCGCATTATAGGGAGATTCGAAAAGAGCGCAAGTGCTTTTTTCGAAAATAAACGCCTTTTTTTAATGTTTTAATTTAAGCACAACTTAGCCACTAGTTACCCTCAGACTTATCCACAAAACTTGCTTTCAGCGACGCTTTTATCGCCAGCACCAAATTAAAGTTAAGCTATTTCTACACGGTATCAATGTTACTGTGGTTGGATTGCACCACTCGTTTATCTTCTTACTGTCTTCTTACTCGCTTCTTACTAGCCTATCTTCATATATACATAACTTATGTAGCAAGGCGCTATTTGGGTTAAGAGCCAGACTTAGGAAACTAATAAATTAACCCACTATCCTTTTTCATTGGTAATAAAAAAGGGCGACTCAATGAGTCACCCTTTTCTTTAGCATTGTTTTGCTATTCTAGCTAAGCTTGCCGTGGCATTGCTTGTACTTCTTACCAGAACCACATGGGCAAGGATCATTGCGACCAACTTTCTCGCCATCGCGAACTGTTGGTTGGGTAGCAGCCAATGCAGCACTTTCTTCTGCGCCCACTATAGCTTCAGCTTGTGCATGTTGATAATCACGACGGATCTTGGCATCTTCTTGGCGACGACGCTCTTCCATCTCTTCAACATCTGATTGTGCCTGTACTTGTACTTTAGACAGGATGCTAATCACATCGTGCTTTAGTGATTCAAGCATCTGCTGGAACAACTCAAACGATTCACGCTTATATTCTTGCTTTGGATTCTTTTGTGCATAACCACGCAAGTGAATACCTTGACGCAGGTGATCCATTGCAGAAAGGTGCTCTTTCCACAAACCATCAAGCGTTTGCAGCATGACCGCCTTTTCGAATTGACGTAGAACTTGCTCGCCTACCATCTCTTCTTTTGCTTTATATGCATTAACCCAAGTATCAACAATACGCTCACGCAAGGTTTCTTCATGCAAGTCATCTTCTTTATCCAACCATTCTTGAATTGGCAGACTCATTGCGTATTCTTGCTGTAGGCGTTTCTCTAACCCTTCAACATCCCAAAGCTCTTCAACAGACTGACGCGGAATATATTGATCGATGAGGCCGTTAACCACATCTGCTTGGATATTTGTGATCGTTTCCTGAATACTTTCAGCATCCATCAACTCATTTCGTTGAGCATAAACAACCTGACGCTGGTCATTAGCAACATCATCAAATTCAAGTAACTGCTTACGGATATCAAAGTTACGTGCTTCTACTTTACGTTGTGCATTTTCGATAGCGCGTGACACCCATGGATGCTCAATCGCTTCACCCTCTTCCATTCCAAGTTTCTTCATCATTGAAGATACGCGGTCAGAAGCAAAGATACGCATTAAGCTATCTTCCATAGATAGATAGAAACGAGATGAACCAGCATCACCCTGACGACCAGAACGACCACGTAGCTGGTTATCGATACGGCGAGATTCGTGACGTTCAGTACCTAGAATATGTAGACCACCGGCTTCAACAACTTCATCATGACGAACTTTCCAGTCAGCTTTAATCTTAGCTTTCTGCTCGTCAGTTGCGTTAGCTAGCGCATCAATTTCCATGTTCCAGTTGCCGCCCAACACGATATCGGTACCACGACCGGCCATGTTAGTTGCCACTGTTACCGCACCAATTCGACCAGCTTGAGCAACAATATCAGCTTCACGCTCGTGGAACTTAGCATTCAAAATCTCATGCGGGATCTTTTGTTTCTTAAGTAAGCTGTGTAACAGTTCTGATTGTTCAATCGATACTGTACCGACCAATACTGGTTGTCCACGCTCACGGCAGCCAACGATATCTTTTACGATTGCAGCATACTTTTCGTCAGCTGTCAGATAAACCAAATCAGGGTTATCTTGACGAACCATTGGACGGTTAGTCGGAACAACCACTGTATCAAGTCCGTAGATGTGTTGGAATTCGAATGCTTCAGTATCGGCAGTACCCGTCATACCCGCTAACTTTTCGTACTGGCGGAAGAAGTTCTGGAAAGTGATTGAGGCTAATGTTTGGTTTTCATTTTGAATATGAACCCCTTCTTTAGCTTCTACCGCTTGATGCAAACCTTCAGACCAACGACGACCAGGCATAGTACGGCCAGTATGTTCATCAACAATAACGACTTCGTTATCTTGAACAATATAGTCTACGTCTTTTTCAAATAAGGTATGGGCACGTAGTGCTGCATTTACATGATGTAATAAAGAGATATTAGCAGCAGAATAAAGCGAGTCGCCTTCGGCTAGCATGCCACGCTCAGTTAGCAGTACTTCAACTTTCTCTTGACCACGTTCGGTCATGTGCACTTGCTTTGACTTCTCATCAACTGAGTAATCACCTTCACCCACATACTCTTCAGTATCTTCTTTATCTTGCGCGATAAGATTTGGGATCAGTGTATTGATCTTGATGTATAGCTCAGAGCTATCTTCAGCCGCACCAGAAATAATTAGCGGCGTACGTGCTTCATCAATAAGAATCGAGTCGACTTCATCGATTAGTGCATAGTGAAGTGGACGTTGAACGCGCTCACTTGGCGAGAACGCCATGTTGTCACGTAGGTAATCAAAACCGAATTCGTTGTTAGTACCGTAAGTAATATCTGCATCATAGGCAGCTTTCTTTTCTACTTGCCCAAGACCCGCAACGTTAATACCAACGGTTAAACCAAGGAATTCGAAAAGAGGACGGTTGTTTTCAGCGTCTCGACCCGCAAGGTAATCGTTCACCGTGATGACGTGTACACCTTTGCCCGTTAGACCATTAAGGTAGGCTGGCAGAGTTGCCGTCAGTGTTTTACCTTCACCGGTACGCATTTCTGCAATACGGTTACTATCCAGGATCATGCCACCAATAAGCTGCACATCGAAGTGACGCATATCAAATACACGCTTCGAGGCTTCACGTACTGTCGCGAATGCTTCAGGTAATACGCCTTCTAATGTTTCACCGCCGTCTAAACGCTCGCGGAAGTGGGCCGTTTTTGCTTTTAAATCTTCATCAGATAGCTTTTCGTACTCAGCCTCTAGTGCGTTAATTTTATTAACGACTTTACCAAATGCTTTAAGTGTACGATCGTTGCGACTACCAAATACTTTTGTCAGTAATTTACCAAACATCTGAACCACTTCTATGTTGTTGGCCAAGTCCCTTTGAGAGCCTGAAAGCCTATTTTATGATTAACCTGCCTTGCGGTAGACATACTTTTGCGGATCGATCTGCTGTCCACCACGCAACACTTCATAGTGTACATGAGGCCCAGTTGAGCGCCCAGTACTTCCCATCACAGCGATTTTATCGCCTTTAGCGACCACATCGCCCACAGTTACTGACAAAGCTTTATTGTGACCATAACGAGTGCTTAGACCATTTCCATGATCAATTTCGACTAACTCACCATAACCAAACATCTTGTCCGCCCATGTAACTACGCCACCTGCTGTCGCGATTACATCGACGCCCTCTTTTCCAGCAAAGTCGATACCTTTATGCATCGTTCTTTTACCGTTAAAAGGATCATTACGTAAACCATAGGGCGAGGATAACCAACCTTTCTGGATTGGTCGCCCAGATATATAACGCTCTTCATCTATATGGAGATTAGATGCTACTGTTTCAAGTAGTGATAACTGAACATTATTATTATCTATTCGAGACACCAACTTATCCATATCTGCGATAAGCTGATCGAGTTCGATGTTAGTACCCAACTCACTGATACCACCAACACCGACTTCTGAAGAGAAATCAAATTGATCTTCTAATTGATTATTGAGAGCAACTTGCTGACCCAGTGCTTCTAAGCGCGTGAGTTTAGCTTGCATACGAGCAACGTGGGCAACCAACATCGAAAGTTGAGTCTCTGTCGCACTCTTTAGCGCGACTAACTCATCTTTTTGTTCTTCACGAGCCATACGCTCGCCGTCGACATTAGCTTGTTGCTGTGTAAGTTGCTTGGCATTGTGCTGATAAAGACCCGTACCTGCTGCGATGAGCAAAATAGGCAATAGCAGCCAACGCTTTCCTGGTTGCCAGCGTGTGGCACCATTTCGACCTTGAATAAAAACTGTTACACTCATAGCCTAATTAAGCCATTTTATTATCATATGAAAAAGCCCCCACAGGATCTCAGTCAGTTACTACATCAGCAAGGCACAATGCCTAACTTAGCTGAAAAGGCAGAACTGTTATTACACTTAGATCGCTACGTGAAACAAGTGCTAACTGGTCCAGTGACAGAGCAACTAAAGGTTGCCAATTTACGCCAAGGGATCTTGGTTATTGAAACAACTACGGCTGCTTGGGCGGCAAGAATTAACTTCCAAAAACCCAAAATATTACAACAGCTGCAAGCCGAAACGCTACCCATGCTTACCGCAATCGAGGTTAAAGTCAACCCAAGCTTGTTAATGTATGAAACAAAACCCAAGGTCGCTCACAACCTAATTAGTGAAAATGCCGCCGCTCATATTGAAGCGTTAGCTGAACATACTGAGGGGACATTAGCGGTAAAACTAAAACGGCTGGCTGCATTAGCCAGCCGTTCAAGGCAATCTTAATTCGCGATTAAGCGAATACAGCACCCGCGGGTACCGAGAAGCTGACTGGTGCGTCGGCTTCTTTTTCAAAACTGACAATTTCCCAAGCGTCCTGCTGTGCAAGCATGGCACGTACTAACTGATTGTTAAGTGCGTGGCCAGTTTTGTATGCACAGAACTCACCAACAATAGCGTGACCCGCTACATATAGATCACCAAAAGCGTCAAGAATCTTATGCTTAACGAACTCGTCCTCATAACGCAGGCCATCGGGGTTGAGGACGCGATATTCGTCAAGAACAACAGCATTTTCCATGCTGCCACCTAGTGCAAGATTATTCGCTCTTAGGTACTCAATATCGCGCATAAAACCAAAGGTTCTTGCACGGCTGATATCTTTCACAAAAGCAGACGATGAAAAATCCATAACCATATGCTGCTGACTACGCGCGATCTCTGGGTGGTTAAAGTCAATTGCGAAATCGACTCTGAAGCCTTTAAAAGGTTTCAACTCTGCCCACTTATCACCGTCTTCAACACGGATAGGTTTAGTGATTTTGATGTATTTTTTAGCGGCGTTTTGCTCTTGAATACCTACAGACTGAAGTAGGAAAACAAAAGGACTCGCACTGCCATCCATAATTGGAATTTCAGGCGCGTCAACTTCGATAACTGCGTTATCAATACCTAGTCCGGCTAGCGCTGCAAATAGATGCTCAATTGTTGAGATACGAACACCATCATCATTTACCAAGGCAGTACACATAGTCGTTTCACGAACTTGATCGGCAACAGCTGGTATTTCAACTGCAGGCGACAAGTCGGTACGAACTAGCTTAATACCGGTATTGATGGGCGCGGGTTTAATGATCAACGTAACCTTGTTGCCGGAATGCAATCCAACACCAGTCGTTTTAACCATTTCTTTTACAGTTCTTTGAAAAATCATGTATTTACCCGTTCATTATCTCAACAAAAAAGCGCTAACCGCACACTTTTCAGTCGTGTGCAGGCTATGCTGGTCGGATATCTTAGCATATCTTTGCAAATTCACCAAAACTCACTCAGCTTTAGGACAATAGTTTAGTATTGCCTCATACTTCTTAACTATTTATTAACACTAAGATTAATCAGCTTGCTTACGCAAAAATGCTGGGATATCTAAGTAGTCAAGATCGCTCTTTTTTTCAGCCACTGGTGTTGCTACTTGAGGCTGAGTTGCAGCTGCAGTATTACCGTGTGACATCGTTGGAGCGATAGCGTCTTCTGCTGCAAAGCTCTCTACACGAGGCTCAGCTGGAACAATCGGCTCTGGACGTGGAGCAGGCTTAGATACTAGCTGGATATCCGGCTTCTTTTCTGCGCCAATACCCGTAGCAACAACCGTTACACGTAGCTCATCAGACATTTCAGGGTCGATTACCGCGCCCACAACAACAGTTGCGTTATCAGAAGCATAAGCCTTAACGTGGTTACCCACAGTCTCGAACTCTTCAATGCTCATATCCATACCCGCAGTGATGTTAACTAATACGCCACGCGCACCAGCTAGATCAATATCTTCAAGTAATGGACTTGCAACAGCCGCTTCTGCAGCTTCTTCAGCACGATCTTCACCGCTTGCTACACCGGTACCCATCATGGCATTACCCATTTCAGACATAACCGTTTTTACGTCGGCGAAATCGACGTTGATTAGACCTGGGCGAGTAATTAGCTCGGCAATACCTTGAACCGCGCCAAGTAACACGTTGTTAGCTGCAGCGAATGCATCTAATAAAGACGTACCACGACCTAACACTTTAAGTAACTTTTCATTTGGAATGGTAATTAGCGAGTCAACATGCTTAGCAAGCTGCTCAATACCTTGATCCGCGTAGGTCATACGCTTCTTGCCTTCGAATGGGAAAGGCTTGGTTACAACAGCAACAGTAAGAATACCTTCTTCACGTGCAATTTCTGCAACTACTGGTGCAGCACCAGTACCGGTACCACCGCCCATACCCGCAGCGATAAAGATCATGTCTGAACCTTTAATCGCATTACGAATGTTTTCTCTGTCTTCTTCTGCCGCTAAACGACCGATTTCAGGGTTGGCGCCAGCGCCTAAACCTTTGGTCACATCGCGACCCAATTGAATTGTGGTCGTTGCAGCAGACTTACGCAAAGCTTGTGCGTCAGTATTTGTTGCTACAAACTCAACACCTTCGATGTTGTGTTTAACCATATGCTCAACAGCGTTACCGCCGCCACCACCGACACCGATGACCTTAATCACCGCTTCGTCTGAATGACTATCCATGATCTCAAACATGGTCTTTTCTCCGTTATGCCTGCGTTATTAACTAAAACTCGCCTTTAAACCAGCTCTGAACCCGATTCCAAAGACTGGTAACCCCTTGTCGTTCAGGACGTTCGAACTGTCGTTCGATCACTCTGCGCGCACCATAGTGAAGCAACCCGACTCCGGTAGAGTAAATAGGCTGATCCACATATTCGTGTAAACCTTTAACTGGCAGCGGCTGTGCCATTCTCACTGGCATACCAAATGTCGCTTCAGCGATATCAACGGCACCTTCAATCGATGCGGTACCACCAGTAATGACAATGCCTGCTGCAACCTGATCTTCTAAGCCGCTATCGCGTAGCTGCTTTAAGATCAATTCAAATAATTCTTGGTATCTAGGTTCAACCACTTCCGCTAACGTGTGACGTGACATGCTACGTGAAGGACGACCACCTACTGAAGGCACCTCGATACTGTCTTCACGGCTCACCATCGCGCTACGAGCGCTAGCGTGCTGCACCTTAATCTGTTCTGCGTGTGACAAAGGTGTACGGAATATCTTAGCGATATCGTTAGTCACCTGATTACCCGCAACGGGCACGACAGCACAGTGACGCAGTGCACCATTGGTATAAACCGCAATATCGGTTGTACCACCACCAATATCGACCAAGCAAACGCCTAAGTCTTTCTCATCATCAGTCAGTACTGAATCAGCTGAAGCGATGGCTGAAAACACTAAGTCGTCAACTTTTAAACCACAGCGCTCGACACTCTTAGTGATGTTCTTAGCCATGTCATTGGCACAAGTCACGATATGGACCTTGGCTTCCATACGCATACCTGACATGCCAATTGGGCTCTTAATGCCGTCCTGTATATCAATAGCGTATTCTTGAGGCAATACATGCAAGATACGACGCTCAGTTGGAATTTTGACAGAGCGAGCCGTATGGATCACATTGTCGACATCTTCTTGAGTCACTTCTTCGTCGTTAATCGACACCATGCCGTTTTCATTCTGACATTCGATATGTTTGCCAGAAATACTTAAATACACCGATGAGACCTGGCAATCTGCCATTAACTCGGCTTGATCCAGTGCTCTTTGTACGCTGCGGACGATAGAGTCGAGATCGTTTACGCCGCCTTTATCCATCCCCCTTGAAGGATGGTTTCCCAGACCGACAATACTGATCTCACCGTCAGGCAATACTTCACCAATGATCACAGCGACTTTTGATGTCCCTATGTCCAATCCCACAATCAGATTTCTATCTAGATTCTTGGTCATTAATTAACGGCTCTCTTTTTGTGCATCATCCCAACCTACGGCCAAACCTGTGTCGTAGCGCAAATCCACAATAGCTACCTGTTTATCTTGCTTTGCAAGTTTTGGGTAGACGTGGATAAATCTTTGTATCCTTGCCATCTTATCTTCTCGACCGAGCTCCAGCTTAATGCCATTATTTAGCTCAGCGTGCCAAGCATGCCTTGGACTTAAGCTTAAACTTTGTAAGTTAAAGCCATTAATTCTTAATAACTCGCCTACCTGCTGGTAAGTAGTTAGTACCGACTTACCTTGCTCTTCAGGACCCGTCAATATAGGTAAATTAGGTATACCTTCTTTCGCCGGTGCATCAAACACTTCGCCGTAAATATTGAGCCAAGCATCACCATTCCAATGCGCAACTGGTTTTTGTTCAACCAAATATACCTTTAACTTGGCTGGCCACTCGCGCCTAACGGAGGCTTGGTAAACCCAAGGTAATGCTTCGAGGGCTTCTTGCACTTGGGTCACATCAGCCGAAAAGAAACTCCTCTGCATCAAATCCTGCAATGCTAGTTGGATCTCTTTATCGTCTGTATATAAGCGCTCCCCTTTAATCGCTACCGCTTCAATAGGTAGCGCATCAGCATCATTTAGCACGGTATTGAGTTTCATCACTGCCATCGATAAACCAATCAATACGCACAGTAAGAACGCCAAACCAAAACACAGATACCAATCAGCTTGCGAAAGCAAAACTCGAATACGCTGACCTTTCTCGCGCCAAGACACCTTAGGCTTCCTTTTGCAACCGGGAACTCAGAAAATCGGCCATTATATAGCCCTTATTCCAAGCGTCAAAATTAGATGTGTAACTTAAGGTATATAACTCTAAATTACGCATTTTTTTCATCAGTAGTCTCAGTACCAAAACCCAAATTCGATTCGGCAAGGCTACGTGATAACAACCCAATACTGCCAGCCCCTTGGGTCAGCAGTAAATCACCGTCTTGCAATATCTCTGGTAAAACGGTTTCTAGCTGCTCAGTGCTCGCAACAAATACAGGCTCAACCTGACCACGAACACGAATAGAGCGACACAATGCCCGACTGTCAGCCCCCGGAATAGGTGCTTCACCTGCGGCGTATACATCTAACATCAACAGGCAGTCGACTTGTGATAGTACTTCTACAAAGTCCTCATACAAGTCGCGGGTACGACTGTAACGGTGCGGCTGATAGATCATCACCAAGCGGCGTTCAGGCCAACCGAGTCTGGCTGCCTTAATCGTGGCGGCAACTTCACTTGGGTGGTGACCATAGTCATCAACCAATTTAATCTCACCTTTCGCGGTACTAAACTCGCCAATTTGCTGAAAACGACGACCAATGCCTTGAAACTCACCTAAAGCAGCAATAATTGCTTCATCTTCGATGTCATCTTCAGTAGCTACGGCAATCGCTGCCAGCGCGTTTAACACGTTGTGCTCGCCTGGCAAGTTAACTGTTAAGCGCACATCTGCTAACCCTGCACGTCTAACCGTGAATGCGCTGCAATAGCCTGTTTGCTCGAAATCTAGCGCCTGCACATCAGCGTCATCGCTAAAACCGTAAGTCACTACACGACGACCAATACGTGGAATAAGCTCTCGTACAATAGGGTCATCGATACAGACTACTGCAACCCCATAAAAAGGCAGGTTATGCAGGAAATCAACGAAGGTTGTTTTAAGCTTTTCTAGATCACCTTCATAGGTATCCATATGGTCAGCTTCGATGTTAGTCACGACACTGACCATCGGCTGCAGATGTAAAAAGCTCGCGTCACTCTCATCAGCTTCAGCAATTAAGTAACGGCTATGACCTAATCGAGCGTTAGTACCTGCGCTATTTAACAAGCCGCCAATCACAAAAGTGGGATCGCGCTCTGCTTGACCATAAACACTTGCGATCAAACTCGTCGTAGTCGTCTTACCGTGAGTTCCGGCAACAGCGACACCATGACGGTAGCGCATCAGCTCAGCTAGCATTTCAGCCCGACGCACCACGGGGATCCTAAGCGCTTTTGCTGCAACCAACTCAGGGTTGTCAGCGCTAATCGCGGTTGAAACAACAACCACGTCTACACCTTTAACTTGGCTTGCATCGTGGCCAATATAGATGGTCGCACCAAGTTGAGCTAATCGCTGAGTGACCGCACTTTCAGCGATATCTGAACCACTTAACTGGTAACCTTCATTAACAAGCACTTCCGCTATGCCGCCCATACCCGCACCACCTATTCCAACAAAATAGATGTGCTTAACCCTGCGCATTTCAGGGATCATGGATCTTAGCTGCGAATACTTCTCTGCTTTGTTACTCATCTCAACCCTTCTGTGCTAATCGAATACAGACGTTGGCGACTCTTTGAGTTGCATCTAAAATGGCAACGTCTCGAGCACGCTGGCCCATATTGCATAATTCTTGTTTATCAGATGCCAGCATCGACAATTTAGTCATTAACTTGCTGGTATCGACTATAGGCTGTGGCAGTAAAAATGCTGCCCCAGCGTTAACTAATACTTGGGCATTTTTAGTCTGATGATCATCTACCGCATGTGGGTATGGCACTAGCAAGCTCGGTAAACCGACTGCAGCTAATTCAGATACGGTTAACGCACCAGAGCGACACACCACCACATCAGCCCAGCGATAAGCCGCTTCCATATCATCAATAAACTCAGCAACGCTTACGCTGCCATCTTGGCCTAATCGTTGATATTCGGCTTTAACGCTCGCTAAATTATCACGCCCAACTTGATGCCAAACCGTCATTGAATGGGTTTTACTCACCCCTTCGAGTACACTTGGCATGACATCATTAAAAATCTTTGCTCCCAAACTACCGCCTACAACGAGCACTTTTAGCGAATCATCGTCACAGGCAGGCTTTTGCTTTTCGCCAAGGGCGATAAGCTCTTTGCGGATAGGATTACCGACAGTTTCAGCTTTAATGTCGGTAAAGGTACCGTCAAAGGCACATAGCACCTCAGAGGCGATACGCGACAACAATCTATTGGTCATGCCCGGAATCGCATTCTGTTCATGCAACACCAAAGGTATGCCACACATCTTGGCTGCAACGCCGCCAGGACCGCTAGCAAAGCCGCCCATGCCCATCACTACATCGGGCTTAAACTTTTTAATAACAGCACGCGCTTGCATCACCGAACGTAGGATCTTAAATGGCGCAGCGAGCTTTCGCATCAAGCCATTACCACGCACACCTTTAATATCGATAAAGTCGATATCAAAGCCATGTTGTGGCACTAATCTCGCTTCCATTCGCTCTGCAGTGCCTAACCAACGCACTTTCCAGCCTTGCTGACTCAAATATTTAGCCACCGCTAGCGCAGGAAATACATGGCCGCCAGTTCCGCCAGCCATGATTAAAATGCGTTTTTCTTCAGCTTGGTTAGTCATTAATTCACTCATTGTTTACTTGTCCGGCCTTCAACGGCCTGAATAACACTTAATCGTCTTTCATGGTCTATTCGGATAAGCAACATGGCTGCCGCCGTCATGACCCACAAACTACTACCGCCATAGCTAATAAATGGCAGAGTTAATCCTTTGGTTGGTAACATACCAATACTGGCACCAACGTTTACCACGGTTTGAAAGCAGATCCAGATCCCGATGCCATAAGCAAGATAACCTTCGAATGCTCTTTCTAGTGCTAGACACATACTGCCGAGTTTAATCGCTCGCAGTGCAACAAATAGCAGCACTGCTAATACGGCGATAATGCCGATAAACCCTAACTCTTCGCCAATAACCGCAAAGATAAAGTCAGTGTGCGCCTCAGGCAGATACTCTAACTTTTGAATACTGTTGCCTAAGCCTTGGCCAAACCAATCACCGCGTCCATACGCCATAAGAGATTGAGTCAGCTGATAACCGCTACCGAACGGATCTTGCCACGGGTCGAGGAACGACGTTACTCGGCGCATTCGGTAGGGCTCAAGTAATACCAAGGCCACGAATGCTAATATCCCAGTTAAGATCAATGCGAAGAAGTCCAGTAATCGCGCGCCCGCTAAAAACAGTAACCCGACGGTACCCACAAACAGTACGACCACAGTACCTAAGTCTGGTTGCATCAAAATCAAAAACGCATATACAGCAAAAACAGCAATGGGCTTATAAAAGCCTTTAGCGTTTTCTCTAATCTCTTGGTGGCGTCGTACCAAGTAGCCAGCCATGTAGATGGCAAAGGCAAACTTAGCTATCTCGGCTACCTGAATACGGATTGGCCCTATCGATAACCAGCGGGTTGCTCCATTAACGGTTGTGCCCACAAACAGCACCGCGACCAGCATGACACCAACGACGACCAACAACCACGGACTAAAGTGTTGCCAATGGCGCATCTCTATTTGCAGCACCACCGCCGCAATAATAACGCAACCGACTAAGTAAGCGCCGTGACGCCAAACAAAATGAAACGGATTGCCGGTCAAGGTTTGCGCCTCTGGCATAGAAGCTGACATCACCATCACAAAGCCAAAGCAGATAAGTGACAACACCGCAAACATTAACGGCCGATCATATAGCTGCATTCCTGGTGCCGAGGTGTCATTAAACAAATTCGGCAACGACCACTTAAAGCGGTTGCCAAATAAGCTTAACTGCTTCTCGCTACTCGCCATGAAGCGCTTCTACTAAGCTGCGAAATTCATCCCCGCGAGCCATAAAGTTGGGGTACATATCTAAGCTGGCGCATGCTGGTGACAAAATCACGATATCACCTGCTGTCGCTATCTCATGCGCCTTGGCAACAGCCTCTGCCATTGTCTTTACTTTTATTGAGTCCGCTTTTAACGCCGCGACTTTATCGCCATCTTTACCCAACGTGATTAGCTGGCTGACTTTGCCTAGTACTGGTACTAACGGAGAAAAGTCTGCACCTTTGCCGTCGCCGCCAGCGATCAAGATCAGTTCACCTAAGTGATCACTTAAGCCCTCGATTGCTGCGACAGTCGCGCCAACATTGGTCGCCTTAGAGTCATTGACATAAGTCACGCCAGCAATATCAGCAATCACTTCACAGCGATGAGCTAATCCACTGAATGTCTTAGCGACCTCGATTTGAAAATCTCGCCCAATACCTGCTGCAGTTGCTAACGCCATTGCCGCTATGACATTTGCATGGTTATGACTTCCCACAAGCACCACATCGCTAACAGACATAATCTGGCTGTTACCTTGCACGACCATTCCACCTGAAATTCCCCAGTCATCAACTTCTGGCGCATTTAAACCAAAACTTTGCTGATTAGTCGGATTATTCGGAATGGTTAATGGGTCTTCGCGATTAAACAGCACCATTTTGGTTTGTTCATACAGCTTAAGTTTTGCCTGGCGATATGACTCTAGATCGCTGTAACGATCCATATGGTCTTCGCTAATGTTGAGGCAAGTTGCTGCTGTGCACTGCAAACTCAGGGTAGTTTCAAGCTGAAAACTCGATAACTCTAAAATATATAAATCTTTAGGCTCCAGTAGTAGGTCCAAGGCTGGTATACCGATATTGCCACCAACAGCGTATGAACAAGCGCTGGCTTTAGCCATCTCGCCCACTAAGGTTGTGACCGTGGTTTTACCGTTAGAACCGGTAATACCAATCACTTTAGCAGAGGTTTTGCTCACTTCTCTCGCGAAAAGTTCCACATCACCAATCACCTCAATCCCCATATCGAATGCGACCCTAACTTCTGGGGTTTCGCATGCTATACCAGGACTGATGATGATCTGCTGCGCTTGCACTAAATAGCGACAATCAAATCCACCCGCGACTAACTCTACTTGAGGAAAGTCTGCCGCTAAGGTGTCAGCACCAGGAGGCTGAGTTCGGCTATCCATCACTAAAGGGACAATGCCTTGCGCACACAGGTAACGCACAACAGATAAGCCTGTTGCACCTAAACCTAAAACGATGTGTGAATATTGCTGCGCCATATCAGACCTATGTAATCCTGTTGTTTAAATTAACTGTGCTATCTAATTTCAAGCTGTTATTTAGCTTATCTAAGCTTTAATGTCGCCAATCCAAGTAGGACGAGGAACAAAGAAATAATCCAAAAACGTACAATCACTCTCGGCTCCGGCCAGCCCTTCAACTCATAATGATGATGAATAGGTGCCATGCGGAAGATGCGCTGTCCACGCAGCTTATAAGAGCCAACTTGTAGGATCACCGATACCGTCTCCATCACAAAGACGCCACCCATAATCACCAATAAGATTTCTTGACGAACCAACACCGCAATTGCGCCTAAAGCTGCACCTAGCGCTAAAGATCCAACATCACCCATAAAGACTTGCGCTGGATAAGTGTTAAACCACAAGAAGCCTAGGCCTGCACCAACAATTGCGGTACAAACAATCACAAGCTCACCCGCACCAGGCAAGTAAGGAAGATGTAAGTAGCTAGCAAACTGAACGTGACCAGACAGGTAAGCAATCAAGGCAAATGCTGCCGCGACCATAACCGTCGGCATAATCGCCAAACCGTCGAGACCGTCAGTTAAATTCACTGCATTGCTTGAGCCCACAATAGTGAAATAAACCAGCACGATAAAGAAGCCGCCAAGCTGAGGCATAATATCTTTAAAGAAAGGCACGACTAACTGGGTTTCACCCGGGCTTTGTGCTGATGCATATAAATACACTGCTATAACTAGTGCAGCCAAAGATTGCAGTAAGTACTTCCACCGAGCAATTAAGCCTTTAGTGTCTTTACGCACCACTTTACGGTAATCATCAATAAAGCCGATTAAGCCAAAGCTACCTAATACAAACAGCACTACCCATACGTAACGGCTACCAAGATCGCCCCACAACAACACACTAATAAACACACCGGCAAGGATCAATAATCCCCCCATCGTTGGCGTGCCGCGTTTGCTAAAGTGCGATTCAGGACCATCATTGCGCACGACTTGGCCAATTTGCATTAGCTGCAGCCGAGCAATCATCTTCGGTCCCCACCAAAGACTAAATACCATTGCCGTCATCAAGCCTAAGATTGCTCGAAAGGTGACATAAGAAAATACGTTAAACCCACTGTAAAACTGGGTTAAATACTCAGCCAGGTAAACCAGCATTAAACAAACTCCCCGCGACCATAGGCCATTGTTAAAGCTTCTACTACACGTTCCATTCTCGCACTGCGAGAACCTTTCACTAGCACTGTGATTTCAGCCGGTAACTCATTAATGTATTGAATTAATCCTGCAACTAAATCATCGATATCGTGATAGTGAGTGGAACCAAAAGCATGACTTGCACCTTCGCTTAGCGTACCGACACAAAACAGCGCGTTAACGCCTTTGGCCTTGGCTAATTCCCCAAGCTCACAATGCAAAAGGGCGGCATTGTCGCCTAATTCACCCAAATCGCCCAGCACTAAACAGCGATTTCCTTTAATTTCTTGAAGCCAGTCAATTGCAGCCCCCACTGAAGCCGGATTTGCATTGTAACTGTCATCAATCACTGTCACTCGTCCAAGTTGACTTGGCAGCATACGTCCTTTTACAGGTTGTAGCTGACTAAGTCCTTGGCAGATCTCAGCTAAAGACAGATCCAGTGCAAGGCACATGCTTGTAGCGGCCAATGCATTTGACACCTGATGACGTCCCGCTAACGGCAATTTAACTCTATGTACTTCTGCACCGTAGCAAAGGCTAAAGGCATAACGTCCATAGGCGTCAGCCATCAAATCTGTTGCAAAAACATCAAGATCTCTCGACGTTTCATTTTTAACGCCAAAACATAACTGCTTAACATGGCTAGACGCCTGAAGCATGACATCAGCAAATGCATCATCGGCATTAATCACCGCGGTGCCACCAGTGCCAATATGGTTAAAGATCTCAGATTTGGCCTTAGCCACGCCCTCTAAAGAACCAAAGCCCTCAAGGTGAGCCGACGCCACGTTATTGACCATGGCAACACTTGGCTTAACTAAGCTAGAGGTATAATCAATCTCACCAGCATGGTTTGCTCCGAGTTCAAATACGCCAAATTCATCACCCGCTTGTAACCTTAATAGGGTCAAGGGCACACCAATTTCGTTATTGAAATTGCCTGCGGTATAAAGCACTTGATGTTTCTGCGTCAAAATTGTCGCAATCATCTCTTTTACGCTGGTTTTACCGTTTGAACCGGTTAATGCCACACAAACTGGGGCAAGCTTTTCACGCACATATGCACCAATCTCACCCATCGCCTTTTGACTATTACTGACGATAAGCTGGCTGGCATTTATCGGCAACTCACGCTCAACCAGCAACGCATTAGCACCCGCGTCGACTGCAGCTTGTGCAAAAACGTGGCCATCAAAATTCTCGCCTTTCAGTGCCACAAACAGGGTTTGGCTGTTTACTGCACGACTGTCGCTTGAAACGCTATCTATCAGCACGTCGCTGCCAACAAGTTGACCATTTAAGCGGCTCGCTAGCTCGGCCAAAGAAACGCTAATCATGCTTCACCTTCTGCAATGGCTCTTGTAAATGCTCTTTCATCGTAATTCAATCTTGCACCATTAATCTCTTGATAGGTTTCATGACCTTTACCTGCTAGCAATACCATATCGCCCGCAACTGCCTGAGCCACAACTTCTTTAATAGCCGCTTGACGATCAACTTGTGTTAACGCGTCTTCAGGCCGCTGTAGCCCCGCTAAAATATCGGCAATAATTGCATTCGGATCTTCACTGCGCGAGTTATCGTTAGTCACCATCACCTTATCGGCAAACTGCTCTGCACTGGCGGCCATCATAGGGCGCTTGCCCTTATCTCTGTCGCCACCACAACCGAACACACACCAAAGCAGGCCTTTACAATGCACTCTGAGCGCTTTTAGCGCCTGCTCAATAGCATCTGGAGTGTGGGCATAATCAACCACCAATGTGACGCCATTTTTAGTGGTAAAACGCTCCATACGACCTGCTACCGGCTCCAGCTTTTCTGCTAGTGCCACCAGCGCATGCATATCTTCACCGAGTAGGTAAAGCGCGCCTAGGGCTGCTAATAGGTTTGAGAGGTTAAAGTCGCCGAGTAACGGAGAGTTAAGCTTGGCCTCACCCGTTGGCCAAACCAAGGTGCATGACACGCCACCATCATGAAAATGACAATCTTTGCTATAAATGGCAGCCTTGGCATCCGCTTTGATACTAAAGCCGATAAGCTTGTCTGACGCTAGCTCTGCAAGCCAGTCTCGACCTAAGGCATCATCACAATTAATTAAGCCCGCGCGTAGGCTGGCAAATTGGAACAAGCGCTTTTTGGCTGCACCATAGGCATCCATGGTGTGATGATAATCTAAGTGATCACGACTTAAGTTGGTAAATACCGCCACATCAAATGGAACCGCCTCGACCCGCCCTTGCACTAGACCATGGCTAGAGACTTCCATTGCGCAGGTATCGGCGCCGCGTTGTTCAAAATCTTGCAACTGTTTAATAAGCGTGATGGGATCGGCGGTGGTGTTGCCACTATCAACAAGTTCGCCCCACAAACCATTACCTAAGGTCCCCATCACCGCAGTTGTTTTACCCTGCAATAATTGCAACTGTGCCACTAGCTGAGTCACAGAGGTTTTGCCATTAGTCCCTGTCACGCCAATAATTTGTGGGCGCGATTGCGACAGTGGATAAGCTTGCGCAGCCAAGGCTGAAATTTGTCTATTCAGCTGGAAAAATAGGATCTGGAGCCCAGCCTCATTGATAACCTTACCGTGCTCATCGGGTGAGTCGGTATGCACTAAGGCTGCGACTGCACCGCGCTCAAAGGCTGCAGTAATATATTTGCGACCATCGACTTGATAGCCTGGAATAGCAACGAACAGGTAGCCAGCTTGTACAGCACGGCTATCTAGTGTGAGCTCCAAGAAGTCTTCGGCTCCCGAATAATGGAACCATGGCGCTAATAGATCGCGTATTAGCATTATTCAACACTCCTAGAATTAGCAGCTAAACGGACCTTTTCACGATTTGAAATAGGCTCAACATTTAGCATTTGTAAAGCACCTGACATGACCGCGGCAAAAACGGGCGCCGCAACATCGCCGCCATAATAGCGATCGCCTTTTGGCTCATTCACTACAACGGCAATGGCGAGTTTAGGATTGTGCACAGGAGCAACGCCGGCAAATAACGCTACGTAGTCTTCGCCATAACCACCGGCTACCGCCTTACGTGCAGTACCGGTTTTCCCCGCTACTGGATAACCTTCAATATGGGCCTTACGCGCGGTGCCACCTTTTTCTGTCACTCCAACCAACATCTCCATGACACCTTGTGCCACTTCAGGAGAAAGCACTTGGGTACCTTCAGGCTTTTGTTTTAGTTTTAAAATCGAAACTGGGTACAGTACGCCCTTGTTGCCCAAAATTGAGTACATTCTTGCAAGCTGTAGTGGTGTGGCCATTAAGCCGTAACCAAAAGACAAGGTCGCACGTTCAAACTCAGACCAACGACGACGGTCGTGAATAAGCCCGGCACTTTCACCTTCTAAATTTATTCCAGAATAATTACCCAGCCCCATGGTTTGGTAGGCGCCTAATAGTTCCTGCACAGGCATAGATAACGCAATCTTTGTCATACCCACGTTACTGGAATGCACCAAAATGCCACTCAGGGAAAGATCGCCATAGTTTCGACCGTCACGGACGATTTTACCGCCGATGCGCATACGACCAGGATTGGTCTTAATAATCTGATCAGCCTTAATGGTGCCAGCTTCGAGTGCCGCTGCGACCACAAATGGCTTGATAGTAGAACCAGGCTCATAGGAGTCAGTTAGGGCGCGGTTACGCATACGATAACTTTGCAGGTTTTCGCGTGAATTAGGGTTGTACGATGGCGTGTTAGCCATTGCCAATACTTCACCGGTATGCACATCTAACACCACGATAGAACCTGATGTTGCTTGGTTAATCTCAGTGGCTTTTTTAAGCTCGCGATAGGCAAGCTGTTGAATGCGTTGGTCAATACTTAGCACTAAGTCATTAGGGCTCTCGCCCTCCTGCACCATATCAAGACGCTCGACGACATGACCGTCACGTGACTTTCGTACTTTTTGCTTGCTCGGCGTGCCAGTTAGCCAGTCGTTATAGCTATTCTCAAGCCCTTCAATGCCTTTATCATCGATATTGGTGATACCTACTAACTGCGCCGAGATCTCACCGGTTGGGTAATAACGACGTGATTCAGGCTTAAGGTAAACACCCGGTAGCTTTAACTGTTTGATATAGTCGGCAACCGCTGGAGTCACTTGGCGTTTAAGGTAGGTAAAGCGTTTACGAGGATTAGACTGAACACGTTTAAGAATATCTTCTTTTGGCTCATGCAAAACATCCGCTAATGCTTGCCAGCGGCGCATATCAGCAAAACCATTCTTGTCATGAACCACTTTAGGATCGGCATATACCGCTTTGACCGGCACACTCACCGCGAGCATCTCACCATTACGGTCGGTGATGAGGCCACGCTGCACTTCACGACTCGTGGTGCGCAGTGTACGCATGTCACTTTGGTGACGTAGCATTTCAGGCTCGATGATTTGAATATAAGCAGCTCGGCCAACCAAACTGGTAAACAGCAGGCAAACAAAAGCCACCACGACGTATAAACGCCATTGGATTAACTGTGGTTTTTGTTTACGCTTTGCCTGTTTGCTCATGGCACTCTTACGACAACCTCATCTTTTGGTAGCGGACGATTCATATTAAGCTCTTTAGTCGCTATGCGGGTTATACGGCTATGCTCAGACCGTGACTGCTCTTCTAAAAGCAAGTTACGCCATTCAATATCTAGCCTGTCTCTTTCTTGTAATAACTGATCCCACTGGCTGGTGTACTTTCGTCCTTCATGACTGGTGTACACCACCGCAATCGCATTTAGCATCACCAACAATGCTAAGATCATGACCCATTTGTGATGCCAAAGATCTAGCAACACGATTCGAGTTAAATTCAATTGCGATTTACTCACGCTAACCTCTAGCTCTCTTACACTTCGTAAGGTAAGCGTTGGGCAATACGCAGCACCGAGCTACGTGCTCTTGCGTTACGCTCAATCTCTTCTGCTGAAGGCTTAATCGCTTTACCAACGCCCTTGAGCTTACGTGACTTATTAATCTCTTCTTCAGTAATAGGCAGGCCATGAGGTACGCTTTCGCCTTGGCTATTACGACGAATGAAGCGTTTTACCATACGGTCTTCAAGCGAATGGAAGCTGATCACTGACAAGCGACCTTCTGGCGCTAACACGGTTAATGCGCCTTCTAGAGCCTGGTCAATTTGCTCTAGTTCACTGTTGATATAAATACGGATAGCTTGGAATACGCGAGTAGCTGGATGCTTATTACGCTCTTTGTTCTTAGTGATTCGAGCGATTAAGTCCGCAAGCTCTTTGGTGCGCAAAAAAGGGGCTTTCTCACGATCGGCTGCGATACAGCGAGCAATATGGCGCGCATTTTTCTCTTCGCCATAGGTTTTAAACACCCACGCCATATCTTCGATTTCGGCGCGAGCAATCCACTGGGCTGCAGTTTGTCCCTGAGAGTTGTCCATACGCATATCTAATGGGCCGTCTCTTAAGAAACTAAAACCACGTTCCGCATCATCGAGCTGAGGCGATGAAACGCCAAAGTCCAACAACACGCCATCAATTTTGCCTTTCAGGCCTAACTCTTCTACATAGTCTGCCAACTGGCCAAAACCACCATGCACAATTTGAAAACGGCTATCATCTTTAAACTGCTGCGCCGCTGCGATCGCCTGCGGATCACGATCGATAGCAATCAATCTTCCATTCGGTCCAAGTTCTTCAAGAACTTTTCTAGAATGACCACCACGACCAAATGTGCCATCGATATAGATGCCATCAGGTTTTATGTTTAAGCCAGCAACTGTTTCCGTTAACAGGACTGATAGGTGTTCAAATTCTTGTGTCATGGGTTTCTTCTACTTTTAAGTATCACTCGCTAAAGTGAAAAATCTGCCAAACGTTCGTTAGCAGCCAAATCTTCATTAAGAATCGCTAATCGACTCTGCTCAATCTGTTGTTGCCATGCCGCTTCGTCCCACAGCTCAAACTTGTTGAGCTGACCGACTAACATCGCCCGCTTATCTAAGTTGGCATATTGACGTAAAGGCGTTGGTAACAGCATGCGACCGTTACCATCTAATTCACATTCGTGGGCGTATCCGAGCAACATGCGTTTAATTGCTCTTTCGGTAGGCTGTGTGTCGGAAAGTAACGCGAGTTTAGCTGCAACTTTGTCCCACTCTTGAATGGGATACAGCAATAAACAAGAGGATTGAATATCTACAGTGATCACAAGTTGACTATTATGGCAGGCGTGCAGCGGCTCACGGTATCGCTTTGGTATTGCGATCCGTCCTTTTGTATCAAGGTTTATAGCGCTGGCTCCAGAAAACACCTTATTGTCATCCCTGTTATTCTATAAATTACCCACAAATATCCACATTTCCCCACAACAGCTAAGTTTAGGGATAGAACGCAAGACTTGTCAAGGAAAGCCGCTTATTTAAGATCCAGCAACCAAGCGGGTTAGCAGCGCATTTTGATTAAAATAAAATGAATAAGCCTACTAGGGATTTAAGTGGGGATGCTATGTGACTTCTGGGCTAAAAAGTAGGAAAAACAGACAGAAGACAGGGGGGCATTGACCGCATTTAAAGCCCATTGTGGATATTTCCCCCATAAAATTGACGTTAACGCAGATGACCTTATTCAAAATTGCCAGATAAAAGCACAGTAGCATCGAGATGACTTAGCTTTAAATTAATCATAATTAACCAAATTGGTTGCAAATTACGCCTCCAATACAGGATAAATTTGCTCACCTCAAAATAAAGGCTAAATTTTAACCAGCTCATGCCGATAAATGGATAATCACATTTAATGCTGGGGTGCCAAATGATTAGTCTAGATAGTGTATATGCCATGCTTGCTAAGCCGGTCTTATCGAAGCTAAAGACTAAGGAAAAAGTAAAGCGTATCGATAATAGTGCTGCAATCAGTGCCGATAGCCATGAGCCGCCACAGTCTCAACTACCGCCTCACCTAGAAAGGCGCTCTTCAAGCGATGATAGGCGCAAAGATCAACAAATTGCTTACCAACTCGACCCCAGCCTAGAGAGAAGAAAAGGCGCAAGCAAAGACCGCCGAGCTAAAGAAGCACAAGATAATCCAGAAGAACTGACTCTGCCGCAAATAGCTCAATCAGCTGAGGCGACTCATTCTAACCAGCCAACTCATTTTAACGAGCCTGCTAGCTCAACAGAGTCTGAACCCGCAACAAAACAGAGTGAGTCGATCCACACTAAGATCGACATCAATGTATAGCTTTGTGGTTAGTGGTTATCGCTTAGCGGATCCGAGCCACAGCATCTTGCCAGCCTTGATATAAGCTATCGCGTTTTTGTGCCGTGATCTGTGGCGTAAAGCTACGCTCCACTCCTGCTTTCAGCTTTAGCTCATCAGTTGACTCCCAAAACCCGACCGCCAATCCCGCTAGAAATGCGGCCCCCATGGCCGTGGTTTCAGTTAAATCAGGCCGCTGAACTTCAACATTGGTAATATCTGACTGAAACTGCATTAAGAAATCGTTCGCTACCGCACCGCCATCGACTTTAATCTGCTTAAGCTCAACATGACTATCTTTAGCCATGGCATCAAGCAAATCACGACTTTGATAAGCTATCGCTTCAAGTGCGGCCCTAATGATATGGTTACGATTAGCGCCCCGAGTTAACCCCACTAAGGCGCCCCTCGCGTCTGGATCCCAGTATGGCGCGCCCAAACCGACAAACGCAGGAATTAAATATACCCCATGGGTATCTTCAACTTTAGAGGCAAAGTATTCGGTATCTTGTGCATCACGAATAAGCCCCAGCTCATCTCTAAGCCATTGCACTGTGGCGCCGCCCATGAAAACCGAGCCCTCTAGCGCGTAATTCACCTCACCATTAGCACCAATGGCTATAGTGGTTAATAGCCCATGCTGTGACTGAACGGCCTCAAGACCGGTATTCATTAATAAGAAACACCCGGTGCCATAAGTATTTTTTACCATCCCCTCTTCAATACAAAGCTGACCAAACAATGCCGCCTGCTGATCGCCAGCCATACCTGCTATAGCAATATGGCTACCTTCACCCACGATACGAGTATGACCGTAAACAGCCGAAGAAGGTTTGACCTCTGGTAAAATTGAACGCGGAATATTGAGCGCCTTAAGCAGAGTCTCATCCCACTCTTGGGTGTGAATATTAAATAACAGGGTGCGCGATGCATTCGTTGGATCGGTGACATGGGCTTGTCCCTCGGTGAGCTTCCACACCAGCCAGGTATCAATCGTGCCGAATAGCAACTCACCTTTTTCCGCGCGCTCCCTCACTCCTGCTACATTATCCAGAATCCACTTAATTTTTGTGCCAGAGAAATAAGGATCAAGCAGTAAACCTGTTGCTTGCTTAACATAATCTTCCAGCCCCTGTGCTTTTAAGTCATCACAGATAGCTTTACTACGACGGCATTGCCATACAATTGCATTGTAAACCGGCTTGCCTGTCGCTTTATCCCATATCACAGTGGTTTCGCGCTGGTTGGTAATGCCGATAGCGGCAACATCTTCACTATGAATGTCAGCTCGCGCTAATGCCTCAATGAGTGTCGAACTTTGCGAAGCCCAGATCTCCATCGCGTCATGTTCAACCCAACCCGGTTTTGGGTACATCTGACTAAACTCACGCTGGCAGCTAGCGACCATATTGGTATTGTGATCAAACACGATGGCTCGAGAACTGGTAGTACCTTGATCCAGTGCAATGATGTATTTCTTTGACACGTATGCTTTCCTTATTGACGCGTTTCTTTTAATAGGCCGATCTCTGGCTGAACAATGCCTGGCTCGCTGTTCTCTACCCATGTGGTTTGATCACAAGCATGGGCAGGGTAATACCAAACCGCACTAATTTTATCGCCCGATAACTGATAAACACCAAGGCTACACTGACTACTTTGCTCACCTTCATGGCTCCAGGTCACCTCTTCAACGGTACTGACATAATTTGCCGACACGACTATCTGCCTCAATGTGGCATGGGCGTCAGTTAGACTGGAAAAATAGTCCGTCATAGCCGCCCCCAGCTCATGCTGAGTCGCTGTTTCAACATCCATTTTAGTGCCCGATAAATTAAACCAATGCACATTAGGCGTAGTATGTTGCAGTAACTGCTCGACACTATGATTATTAAAGCCTTGAATAAACTGTTTTACGACTGTCACAGAATCGGGCTGTTGAGCTTCAATCGCTAAAGTATTACTAGCGCTAGCCAGTGGCGATACGCTCATCAATGCTGAACCGATAGCCAGTAACCAAATCTTGGGTTTCATGGTGAACCTCTTATTTATTTTTATGCTTTTGGGCAGTGGGTTGAATAACGCACTACAAGGAGACCTTGTAGTTATCATCATCTAAATGTGCTTCATTCTTTTTTACCACGAAACTGACCGCTCATCCAACTCAGCAGTAGTTATACCCATCAGTATAAGAAAGTGCTCGACTCAGTATGTTGTTGACAAACGAATTAAAGGCCAATAAATGATGCTATTGTTGACCGCGCTCTACATGCAAGTGCTCCCCGGCAAAGTCATTTAACTAGAAGTCATTTAACGTAAAAGTCGGCAGCGAAATGTTCTAACAAAAAGCCTCGCATAGGCGAGGCTTTAAATTAAAACTGTCAGGGCTAAACACCTTAATTGTGGCTAAGGTAAGTCCCGTACTAGAGGCTACATTAGAAGCGGTAAGTCGCCTGAACACCAACTAGAATGATGTTGCCGCTAACCTGACCTTCGAAAGTACCGCCAAACATAGCAGAGTCAGCTTCATGTTCATGAATTGGAGACTCATCAGCAAAGATGTAAGTTGCACCAAAATCGAAATCTAGGTTGTCGCTATACTGGTAACCATAACCCACGCTCAACCATAAACGGTCAACTTCAGGAATTGTGGTTGTACGATTAGCATCAGACACTGCAGCTTGGTCGTAAGCAACACCTGTTCTTAGCGTTGATTTTTGTGACAACTGGTAAGTTGCACCAACGGCAAAACGGTAGTTGTCTTCCCAGTTCTCTTGCTTAACTAGAATAGGATTGGCAGAGATCTCTGGGATCATTGCTTCTAGCTTTTCAAACGAACTCCAATCAGTCCAGTTAACACTTGCGTGGATAGCAAGTTTCTCAGTCAACTGATGGAAGCTAGCAATTTCTGCTGTAGCTGGAAGTGCAAGCTCCATTGATCCATCATAATGACTAGAAGGTGCTTTACCTTGCATTAGCATTGCAACGTCAAAACCTAGACCTTTAGCGTCGCCTTCAAGGTTTTGCTCTACTTCAGAGCGGTAGTTAAAACCGATACGGTTATCGGCGTTAATCTGCCATGCACCACCTAACTGCCAACCCCAAGAGATGTCATCGCCTTCCATATACTTAAGCGTCGAGCCTGCAGGCACGATTGTTCCTGTTGGAGCCTGAGCGCCGAAACTTCCTTCACCAAGAACCAAACGCACACCCGCACCAACACTGAATTGCTCGTTTATGCGATATGCAACGTTCGGGTTGATTTCGATTGCCATAATCGAAGCTTCATTACCAAACTGAGTCGCAAGGAAGTCATCATCTAGTTCAGTCGCCATACCGAAGTTACTGCCAACGGCTAAACCAAGGAACCATTGGTCATTTAACTGATGAGATACGTAGAAGTTAGGAACTACGGCATCGCCAGCGATATCTTTTGCTGATGATGGTGTTGTAACACCATTTGATGTGACGTAACCATCGACATCAATATCTGGCATAACCAATATCGCACCCGTGCTAAGTTGAGTGCCTTCTAAATAGGTAAGCATCGCAGGGTTACGAAATTGCGCAGCAGCGTTATCGGCCATGGCTGCTTCACCAGCATACGCACGACCCAACCCAGTTGCAGAGTATTCAGCTAATTGAAAACCAGCAGCTTGAACCTGTGTAACCGTCCCCAAAAGTGCTGTACTCACAGCAAGAGTTATTAAACGCTTATTCATTTGTTATCTCTAATTATGTTAACAAGAAGTAGAGTATTAACTCCACTTTTTAATGTCGGCGATTTTACAACTGCAGAATATCTTTTCAAGTACTTTATAAAAAACAGCACAAAACACTGGCAAAAATAACGTCAGGCAGAATAAATATAGAAGAGATCACACTTTAAAACATAAGAACTGTGCCAGCATCAGGGGTTACCGTCGCTGAATGATATTAATGATTGGTTACACGCCGAGGAAATAAACTTATTAATCATAAGGATAGAACCAAGATATGGCGCGTACGAATGTACTCTACAAATTAAGCCAAATAGTAGTGATAATAACTGGCACATTTATAAGATCAGATTCATTCAGACGGGGATGCACAAGCAAATAAAACAAAAACAGCAACTTAACTTATATAGCAAAGGCTAAATTAAACAAAGCCATTTAGAAAAAAATCTAAATGGCTTCAGCAAAACTCAATAATGGTACAGCTGTACGCTAATTTTTAGACGCTATTTTAATGTGTTTAGACTCTCCAAGATGGAATGTTAGCTTCATAATTAGCAATCGTATCGGCATGTGACAGGGTTAGCCCAATCGCATCTAATCCATTTAATAAATTGTGTCTTGCCGACTGAGCAATATCAAAATGGAATACCGCGCCTGAAGGACTGGTCACGGTTAAAGCCTGAAGATCAATACCGATCTCCGCCCCTTCTTCAGCTTCAACCTCAGCCATTAGCTGTTTAACTTCTGCGTCAGCGAGCTTTACCGGCAACAAACCATTATTAATAGAGTTACCATAAAAGATATCGGCAAAGCTTGGCGCAATAATCACTTTAAAACCAAAATCAGCCAATGCCCATGGTGCATGCTCTCGGCTTGAACCACAGCCAAAGTTTTCCTGCGACACCAAAACTGACGCCCCCTTATAGCGAGGCTTATTCAAAGTAAAATCAGGATTTGGCTTATCGCCTGCATCATCTAGATAACGCCAATCATGAAATAAATGAACACCAAAGCCGTCTCGGGTCACCTTAGACAAAAATTGCTTAGGGATGATCTGGTCGGTATCGACGTTTGCACTATCTAAGATAACCGCAAGCCCCGTATGTGAGATAAATGGTTGCATGCTGCTCTCCTAGTATGGTTTACGAATATCAACAAAATGACCCGCAACCGCTGCGGCGGCTGCCATAGCTGGACTCACTAAGTGAGTACGACTACCTCGTCCTTGTCGACCTTCAAAATTACGATTACTGGTCGAAGCGCAGCGATCGCCTGCTTCTAACTTGTCATCGTTCATTGCTAAACACATAGAGCAGCCTGGTAAGCGCCACTCAAAGCCTGCATCTAAGAAGATCTTATCTAAGCCTTCTGCTTCTGCTTGCTCTTTCACTAGACCCGAACCCGGCACGACGATGGCTTTAACACCGTCAGCCACCTTGCGACCTTTAGCATGCACCGCTGCTGCGCGTAGATCTTCAATGCGAGAGTTGGTACACGAACCGATAAATACCTTATTAATGCTGACATCGGTCATTAAGGTGCCCGCGGATAAATCTACGTACTCTAGCGCTTTCTCAATGCTGGTTTTGACCGTAGGGTTGCTTTCTTGAGCGGGATTAGGAACCAGTTGATCGATCGCCACGACTTGTCCAGGGTTAGTGCCCCAGGTTAATTGTGGTGCAATATCTTTAGCTTCAATCACTACGGTCGCGTCAAATACGGCATCGGCATCAGTTTTTAGCTGACTCCATGCATTAACTGCTTGCTTCCAGCTTGTGCCCTTAGGTGCAAACTCACGACCCTCTAAGTACTCAGCTGTTGTGGCATCGGGTGCTATCATGCCTGCTTTGGCGCCCATTTCGATGGCCATATTACAAACTGTCATGCGGCCTTCCATCGTTAAGGCTTCAATCGCTTCACCGCAGAATTCGACCACATAGCCTGTACCGCCATCCATACCAATTTTGCCAATAATGGCCAGCACGATATCTTTAGCCGTAATGCCATCAGCAACATGACCGCGCACTTCAATCTTCATCGTCTTAGCTTTAAGCTGGCGCAAAGTTTGCGTTGCCATCACATGCTCGACTTCAGAGGTTCCAATGCCAAAGGCCAGCGCACCAAAAGCGCCATGGGTTGCAGTATGTGAGTCGCCACATACAATTACGGTACCCGGCAAGGTGATACCTAGCTCTGGGCCCATCACATGTACAATACCCTGGTTTTTATGGTGAATATCATAAAGACGTACACCGAACTCTTTACAGTTACGCTCTAGGGTTTCAACCTGCGTGCGCGCCATTGGGCTTAACGCATCTAAACTGGCACTCGTGGTGGAGGTATTGTGATCCATCGTCGCGAAGGTTTTTTCTGGTGCACGTAATTTACGCCCAGCCACTTTTAGCCCACTAAAGGCTTGAGGAGACGTCACTTCATGCACTAAATGCCGATCTACATAGATAATTGGCGCCTCACCTTCGGCTGTAAACACAATATGGTTATCCCATACCTTTTCATATAATGTCTTAGCCATGACTACACTCCTTCTCGCACAAGCTTGGCAATATAATCACCCATCTCGCTGGTTGATTTAGCGTTGTGGCGATCTTCAGTAGCAAGTAGCTCACCAGTTAGGTAACCGTCACTCAATGCCTGACCGACTGCATTTTCAATCGTTGTTGCCGCCTCTTCTTGCTTTAGGCTATGACGCAGTAATAATGCAGCCGAAAGAATTTGCGCTACTGGGTTAGCAATGCCTTGACCAGCAATGTCAGGTGCACTACCACCAGCAGGTTCATACAAACCAAAGCCTGAGCTATTCATGCTAATAGAGGAAAGTAAGCCCATCGAGCCTGTTAACATGGCAATTTCATCAGAGATGATGTCGCCAAAAAGGTTAGAGCACAGCATGACGTCAAATTCATCGGGACGACGGAGTAGTTGCATGGTCGCGTTATCGATATAGATATGTTCTAGCTCTACATCTGGAAAGTCTTTAGCAACCTCTTCAACCACTTCTCGCCATAACACTGAACAAGCAAGTACATTGGCTTTATCGACAGAGGTGACTTTCTTACGACGCCCTTGCGCGGTTTCAAAGGCGATTTTTGCAATGCGTCGGATCTCTTTGCGGCTATAGCGCATAGTATCAAACGCTTCTTCGTTTTCGCCTTCACCTTGGCGCCCCTTAGGCTTACCAAAATAGATCCCGCTTGTTAACTCGCGAACACAAACCACATCGAAACCACGAGAAGAGATATCACTACGCAGCGGTGACATATGCTCAAGGCCTGCGTGTAATTTGGCTGGGCGCATATTACAGAACAGCTCAAAGTGGCCGCGAAGTGGTAATAAGGCACCACGCTCAGGTTGATCGTTTGGTGCTAAGTGTTCCCATTTAGGACCGCCTACTGAACCAAATAGTATCGCATCAGCAGCTTCACAGCCTTTTAGGGTTTCTGCAGGAAGTGGGCAGCCATGATTATCAATAGCAGCGCCGCCAACATCGTACTCAGAATACTCAATAGAAAGTGTAAAACGTTGTTCAACTGCTTTTAACACCTTACGTGCTTCAGCCATCACCTCTGGTCCAATGCCATCTCCGGCCAGTACTGCAATCTGATAACTCATACTTCGGCTCACTCCTGTGGTTTATTCTTCAATTTGTTCGTTAAACTTATTCTTACGCTCAAACACCTTAGTGTCGATTCGATGGCTTACACGCCACCGAGCTCTCTCTTGTTCTGTTGAATACGCTGTTTGCAATCAGCCACTTTATCGGCGCGCCATGTCAGGTTCATCACATGAATCAAGGCCTTGGCAGAAGCTTCAACAACGTCGGTTGCCAGACCCACACCATGGAAATTTTGCTCACGGTATTTAGCGGTAATATCCACCTGGCCTAATGCATTTTGCCCTTCGCCTTTTGCACTTAGCTGGTAACTAGTGATATTGGTTTCACAGCCACTGGCACGGGCAACCGCTTTATAAGCAGCATCAACCGGACCGTTACCTGTCGCCGCCTCGGTAATTATTTCACCATTAACAGCCACTTTTACCGTCGCAGTGGCACTGCCTTCGGTTGAGTCTGAATGCACCACTAATTGCTGCAGCTTAAAATGATCATCGGCTTCAGCTTGCGCCTCCATAAAGGCTAACGCTTCTAAGTCATAATCAAACACCTGCCCCTTTTTATCTGCTAACGCCAGGAAGTCTTCATACAATACGTCCATATCGTAATCTTGCTCACCATAACCAAGCTCGCTCATGCGGTGCTTAATAACGTGGCGGCCAGAGCGTGAGGTCATATTTAAGTTATTACGATTAAGACCAATACTCTCAGGTGTCATGATCTCATACGTGTTTTGCGCTTTTAGCATGCCATCTTGGTGAATGCCTGATGAGTGAGTGAATGCATTCGCGCCAACAATGGCCTTATTCGCCTGCACCGGCATATTACAAAGTTGGCTCACTAAGCTAGATGTACGGTGGATCTCTTTGGCATTAATGCCCGTTTCCAAGCCTAACTCGCCCTTACGAGTTGATAGGATCATGGCGATCTCTTCTAATGAACAGTTACCCGCGCGTTCACCAATACCATTTACGGTACATTCAATTTGTCGTGCACCGTGCTGCACGGCAGTAATAGAATTGGCTACCGACAACCCTAAGTCGTCATGGCAATGCACTGAGATCACCGCCTGATCAATATTGGGGACGCGGTTAAACAGCGTTTGAATAATGCCGCCAAATTCGCTTGGCACCGTGTAACCAACCGTGTCAGGAATATTAATCGTGCGTGCGCCAGCCTTAATCGCCTCTTCCACCATACGGCACAAGTTATCGATAGGTGTGCGCCCGGCATCTTCACAGGAGAACTCAACATCATCGGTAAATCGGCGCGCGTATTTAACCGCCCCAACTGCCATCTCTAACACCTGGTCAAACGAGCGCTTTAACTTACTTTCGACGTGAATGGTCGATGTCGATATAAAGGTGTGGATGCGAAACTGATCCGCTACTGACAAAGCCTGGGCCGCCGCATCGATATCTTTTTCTAATGCTCTGGACAAAGCACATACGCGACTATTCTTAATCGTTCTTGCAATTGTTTGCACCGACTCAAAATCACCCGGTGAAGAAACGGGAAACCCCACCTCCATCACGTCAACGCCTAAACGCTCTAACGCTAATGCAATTTGAAGCTTTTCTTTAACCGTTAAACTTGCTGCTAATGCTTGTTCACCATCACGTAAGGTGGTGTCAAATATAATCACTCGGTTAGACATCTATCTTCTCCATTGAACATCATTGTTCAGTTATGCGTTCACGTTGCTATTTGGCGTTTAATAGCGATTGCTTTAAATACAAAAAACCCCGCGTCTTGGCGGGGTTTATTAATGCAGGCTTATTTTTAAGCGTATAGCACTAAGTCCTCCGCGCAGATCCTGCGAGAATGAGAAAAAGGAGTCCTAGTAATACACGGGTATATATCATCACGTTATTAACCTACTTTCTATTTGTTACGATTTTATATTCACCATAACTAGATAAATATTCCCAACACCATAGCGGGTTCGGTTAATTTTTAACGTGCATACGCATCAGTGTCAACCATAAATTAGCTTACTTCAGTTATTTTCAGGCTAATTATCGCTCTTAAAAGCGAAATAAAAGACAGTAATCGGCGTAATAACATGCAAGAACACGTTTTTATCGCAAAAAAGCAGACATATAATTAACCTGTCGCAATATTCTCGCGTCACAAGCTTTTTTATGCATATTTCATTTAGATTCGCTATAATGCGGCCTTATTCGATGGAAAGTGGGTAAGGGTTACCCTTGGAGCGTTTTAAAATGGATTTTCGTATTATGATCCTCAGCTTTACGCTGTGGCTTTCACCTGCGTATTCATTAACCCTAGAGCAGCTAGATCAGCTTAATACCACTGTCTATCAGTATCCCAGCAAAGCATTAAATACCATCCACGACATCGAACAACAACTCCACGCCTATTTAGACCCCCAAGTTTTACAGCTGCGAATGAGCGCATTTAAGTGTGAAACCTATCTGCAGTTAGGGGAAAATGCAGCCGCAATTAACTTAGCGCGATTTAACGAAGCCAAAGCAAAACGCCTGAAGCTAGATGAAGCAAGACCTTACTTTCTCAACTGTATGGCCCAAGCATACGTTCACTATGGTAATTACCAACAAGCCCTGCCGTTAATTCATTCATCTATCACCATGTCTCGTCGCCTAAAACAACCCCAGGCCTTGATTAATGGCTTATGGCTCAGAAGTCAGCTTGACGCTAAGGTTCAGCATAACGACACCGCTATTGAAGACTTACGTCTAGCGTTAGACCTTTATCCACAAGTTAAACAGCAAGATCAGCAGTGGCTACTCACGCCTATCGCCTACTTAAATGCATCCATGGCTAAGTTACTGATAGAAGAAAATGAACCCAAAGAAGCAAAGGCCTTTTTAGACAAGGCGCTCAAAGATGTTAATTCAGCAGGAAAAATAGCGCTTAACCTGGCAATTGATGCCGCTAACCTAGCCCAATCTAATCATCAAGCTAAGTTAAGGGATCATTACGTTCAGGTAGCACGCAGCAAGCTCGCAGAACTTGGTAGCCCTTTTGAACTAGCCAAGGCCTATATGCAAATTGCCTTTATTGATTTTAGTAGCGGTAAATATAGTAGTGCCGAACAACTGCTTCAATTAAGCATTAACACGTTTAAGAAAGAGTCTAACGCGAGCGCAACCATTAGCGCTTTACACCTATTAGCTCAGGTTAATTTGGCTCAAGGTCAAGAGGAGTTAGGCTTAGAGCAGATGAATGAAGCCATAGCGATTGCTCAACAAAAAAATCTATATACTGATCTAAAATTTTGTTATGCCGTGTTAGCTAAATACTTTGCCGAGAAGAAAGATTTTGCTTTAGCCTACGATTACCAGCTTAAGCAGTTCCAAGCTACCGAGAATGAAACTCTATTTATCCAAAATGTTTGGTTATCTCATTTAAAATCAGACTTAAGCCGCCAACAACAGGCCTCCGAACATCAGCAAAGTATCAACGCAGCAGTCGTACCCAGCCAATTAATTTCAGGTCAATTCTTACCAATTGTATTTATTCTTTTCAGCTTAATCATCTTTATCGCCTGGTATCACAAACAAACACCAAAAACATCGCCAACCTCTAAAGAGCCGACGCCGATAAAGCCTAATGCGACCGGCAAGCAAAAAATGGAAGATTTACTGAGTGTCAGTAAACACGCACATTATCCACTGTCATTGTTAGTGCTCGACCCTAGTGGCGTGTTAAACAGTGATATGCCGATTATGATTGAACAACTAAAGACGAAGTTAAGAGAGCAAGATCAGCTGTTTTTACAATCTGAGCAGCAGCTGTTAATCATGTTACCCCATACTTCAGAGGCTGCCGCGATTAACGTCATCGAGCAGCTCTCCGGCACCATGGCGGTATGGCAAAACAACAGCAAGGTCAACATTGGTCTTGCCAGCATGCAGCAGTTTGATAACTTACAATCTATGATAAAGCGCGCCAATGTTAGCCAACTTAGACGACTCATTCCTGTCACTAACAGCCGCTAGACTTCAACCCTTCAAACATTGCAATAAATTGTCCTAGATAAGCTCAAAGGCTGATTAGCCTTCGGCAAGATAATCCGCTATTTCATCTAAGAACTCGCCACCAAACCGTTCAAGTTTACGCTCACCAACACCGTTTACCGCCAACATTTCTCCAGGACTGGTTGGTAATATCGCCGCCATCTCAGCCAGAGTTGCATCGTTAAACACCAAATAGGGCGGTACATCTAACTCTTCGGCTAGGGTACGGCGCAGTAGTTTCAACCTTGCAAATAACTTGCGGTCGTAATTCAGCGGCGCACGGGAGTTATTACTGCGGCGCTTAGTGGTTTGAATAACAATTCTAGGCTCAGCAAGTAATAGCTCCACTTCACCTTTAAGCACTGCGCGTGCAGATGGGTTTAGGGTAACAGAAGAGCCTCGGGTGATATCTTGATTCGCCAGCCCTAAATGGATCAGCTGCCTTATCACACTGAGCCAATGCTCGTGGCTTTTCTCTTTACCAATGCCCCACGTAGATAACTTGTCATGTCCACGTTCAATCACATTCGCCGACTTTGAACCACGCAGCACGTCAATAAGATGATTAATACCAAAGCGTTGCCCAATACGGTAGATACAAGACAACACTTTTTGAGCATCTTGAATGCCATTGTATTTTTTGGGCGGATCTAAGCAGATATCGCAGTTACCACAGGCCTTTTGCGCACTTTCATCGAAGTAATGCAGTAGCACCTGGCGACGACAAGTCTGCGCCTCGGCAAAGGCTGCCATGGTATTAAGCTTATGAAACTCGACTTGCTGCTGCGGACCAGGCTCTGACTGCTCGATTAAGTGCCGCACCCGGCCAATATCGGCAGGGTCAAACAGCATTAATGCTTCAGAGTCCAGCCCATCACGCCCTGCTCGTCCGGTTTCTTGATAATAAGCTTCTACACTCTTGGGAATATCGTAATGCACCACATAGCGCACGTTAGATTTGTTGATCCCCATGCCAAATGCCACAGTTGCAACCACTATGTCTAACTGATCTTTTAGAAATCTATCTTGTACATCTGCTCGCTCTTCTTGCGTTTTACCCGCATGGTAAGCTTCGGCTTGATGCCCTTGCAGACGCAAGCGCTCAGCGACCTCATCAACCCGGCGACGGCTACTACAGTACACAATGCCACTGGTGCCGTTTTGTGCATCAACAAACTGACGCAACTGATTTGCTGCATTGAGCTTTTCAGCCACGGTATAGCGAATGTTAGGTCGATCAAAACTGGTTAACAGTGAATGTGGCGTTATGGTTAACCGCTCACAAATATCGGCTCGAGTCGCTTTATCGGCTGTCGCAGTCAGCGCCATGATGGGGACTTGCGGAAACTGCTGACGTAATCGGCCTAACGCGGCATATTCAGGTCTAAAGTCATGGCCCCACTGCGAGATACAGTGCGCTTCATCGATAGCAAATAGCGATACATTAAGCTCATGCAATCTGTCGATAAAACTTGCCTGCAGTAAACGCTCTGGCGATACGTACAATAACTTCAGCTCGCCATAACGCATCTTCTGCAAAACTTGCAGACTCTCTTCTCTTGGTTGAGAGGAGTTTAAGTAAGCTGCAGATACACCCGTTTGAATAAGGCTATCAACCTGATCTTTCATTAAGGAGATCAGGGGGGAGACAACAACTGTCAGACCAGGCATGATTAATGCTGGTAATTGATAACACAGGCTTTTACCACCGCCAGTAGGCATGATAACTAAGCAATCTTGTCCCGCGCAGATCTGTTCAATAACCTCTCGCTGCCCCTCTCTAAAAGTACGGTAACCAAATACCGACTGAAGGGTGGAAGATAATTGATCGACCGAATTATCGAGCGCAACCGGATCCATAGTAAACCTGTATTAAAAATAGGGTCGACTATTCTAATTGAGGCGAGCGACATTGTCTCTCTCGATTCTCGCTAATGAATAAAATTTGAGCTTGCATCACCCCATCCATTAGCGATAGATTAAATACTCTAAAGTGGCCAATAAGATTTCCAATCAGCAAACAAGGATGCAAGATGAGTCAGCTTATTCAACAAGAGACACTACGAAGAGTCGCTGAGATTTTTGACAAGCACGTGCCCTTTCATAACCTGCTTGGTATGGATATCAAGCGATATGATATGGACGGTGTAGAGATCCAGGTGACCATGAAACCTGAGCTGATTGGCAATATTCATCAGCAGATCCTTCATGGCGGGGTTACGGCTACAGTCCTTGATGTCGTCGGCGGCCTCACAGCGTTTTCAGGGTTAGTAGCAAGCCGTGACGACTGGAGCATTGAAGAGTTAGCACATCGTATTAAAACGTTAGGCACAATCGATCTTAGAATTGACTACCTTCGACCTGGCCGTGGTGAAATATTTACAGGGACAGGCACAGTGATCCGCGCAGGTAATCGTGTATCAGTTTCAAGAATGGAACTGCATAACGAAAAAGGCGACCATATTGCTTTTGGCACAGGCACTTATATGGTTGGCTAGACGTTAAACCAGACATTAAATAAAAACAAATCACTCGCTTAGCTTTAAGTGGCAGCTAAAGTTTCCTAGCTGTCAAATTCACACAACAGCAAGCCACTCCAATAAAGCCGCCCACCCGCTTGAGTCTATTGCTTAGCAAGACTACAATCAGCGGCTACTTTCCTATTTAGTACATTCCAATGCAAGAAACTGAATACCGTAAAGGCATACTGTACGCCATTTGCGCCTATACCCTTTGGGGGTTTGCCCCGATCTATTTTAAGTTACTCGGCGATGTTCCTGCATCTGAGATCTTGCTGCACCGAGTGATCTGGTCATTTTTCTTTGTGACAATATTAATTGCACTGTTCGGTGGTTTTGCCCGCCTGCGTCACTTACTTAAACAGCCAAAGCAACTCGCGGTACTTTGTGTCACATCAGTACTGATTGCCGGTAACTGGTTACTGTTTATTTGGGCGGTCAATAACGACCATATGCTCGATGCCAGCCTAGGTTACTTCATTAACCCGTTAGTGAACGTTAGCTTAGCGATGATATTTCTCGGTGAGCGCCTACGTAAACTCCAGTGGGCCGCTGTTGCTCTTGCGGCAACTGGCGTGATGATCCAGCTGATCTCATTTGGCTCAATTCCATTGGTATCACTTGGTTTAGCTTGCTCGTTTGCATTTTACGGTTTACTGCGTAAAAAAGTGAATGTCGACGCCAAGACTGGCTTATTGGTAGAAACCGCTATTTTGATGCCAATCGCGCTAATTTTCCTGTTTACCAATATGGGCGATTCATTAACTCATCTGCTCACTAACGACTGGCATTTGAATCTACTGCTAGTGGCAGCCGGTATCGTCACCACGATTCCTCTATTGTGCTTTGCCTCCGCGGCGGTGAGGATCCCCTTTTCAATGCTAGGATTTTTTCAATACATAGGTCCAAGTATCATGTTTGTGCTAGCAATCAGCTTATTCAATGAACCATTCGATGCCGAAAAAGGCATTACTTTCGCGTTCATTTGGGCAGCATTGATATTGTTTACTACTGATATGTTTTATAAAAGAAAAGCTAAGAAATAAGCCGTCTTGAATCTTAAACAAAAAAGCGAACCTGAGGTTCGCTTTTTTGTTTAGTGGGGCCATTGATTATCGATAAAGCAACATATCAGGCTCTTTTAAGCTCAAAATCAAAGGGTCACGTTCTAAGAGTGGACTCACAACTCCAAAGCCAGGATTTTCGATTTTCGTTGGTAGTTATACAGCTGCTTTTTCTTCTCAGGTAACTCATCAACCTCAACGATATTAAAGCCATGCTCTAAGAACCAATGAATACTGCGAGTCGTTAAGGCAAACAAGCGCGAATAGCCTCTCACTCTTGCCTGACCAATAATATTTTGTAGCAACAAGCTGCCTCTATCGGCATCACGGTAATCAGGGTGCACCACCAAACAAGCAAACTCCCCCGCATTATCCTCCTCGAATGGATAAAACGCAGCGCAACCGATCACTAAGCTATCGCGCTCAATCAGCATAAATTGCTCTATCTCCATTTCAAGCTGCTCACGTGAACGTCTGACCAAAACTCCTTTTTGCTCTAATGGACGAATGAGATCTAACACACCACCGATATCGCTAATCGACGCTCTACGCAAGCGTTCGGCACTTTCAGTCACAATCTGAGTACCAATGCCATCGCGAGAGAAAAGCTCTTGTAGCAAGGCTCCGTCATCGAGGTAGCTAACAAAGTGGCAGCGGCTCACGCCATTACGACACGCATCAATGCTTGCCTGCAAAAAAGCTTTTGTTCCCACGCACAGTGGCGTGACTTGTGACAGGTTATTTAAAATAGTTTGCGCATCTGTCGGCATCAATTCGGCGATGACCTGACCGGTCTCATCTAAGATACCTTTCTGCGAGCTAAAACCTATCATCTTATCCGCTTGAAGCTTGATGGCTATCTGGGTAGCAACCTCTTCAGCTGTAAGATTAAAACTCTCCCCCGTCACAGAGGCGGCGACAGGCCCAAGCAATACGATACCGCCATTATCAAGCTGACGTTTCAAGCCTTGACTGTCAATTCGGCGCACTTTACCGCTGAGGCAATAATCGACGCCATCTTCAACTCCTAGCGGTTGTGCAATAACAAAGTTGCCACTAACAACATTGATCTGCGCACCTTGCATAGGCGTGTTACTTAAACTCATCGACAAGCGCGCGGTAATGTCGAGATGTAAGCCACCAACAACCTGCTTAATCACCTTAAGAGCATCTTCTTCCGTAACTCTTACACCATTGTAATATTCGGCAGGCAGACTGTATTGCGCGAGGGCTTCATCAATTTGAGGCCTAGCACCATGCACCAAGACGATTTTGATCCCTAGGCTATGCAGCAATGCAATATCGTTGATAATGGCGCGAAACTGTTTCTGAGCTAAGGCTTCACCGCCCAGCATCACAACAAAGGTTTTGCCCCTATGGGCATTAACATAGGAAGCGGAATGACGAAATCCATCAACAAGTTCAGTGGTACGCACGCTAGAATCACCTCAAGAGTAAATATACATTCATCTGAATAACAGAATTTAGTAACTTCAAGAGATAGTATTGCATTTATATTCATTTAAAAAGCATTTATTTTCAATTTAACTGTTTATTTTTACATTAGGGTAAAGTACGTCTGGCAGGCATAAATTGGTGTTATTTGTGCTAAGGCTATTAAGTAAAGCCGCGCGAGGATTTAGGTGAAAAATGAAGTCACCAATGACGAATGAGCGGGATAGAAAACAATGATATTGCAGAGTAATGCCAAATTTTAGGCAAAAAAAAGCCCCTATAAATAGAGGCTTTTTCCAAGATGCTTAAACAAGTAATTACTTGATTTTAGCTTCTTTGTACATAACGTGCTGACGAACAACTGGATCAAATTTCTTGATTTCCATTTTTTCAGGCATGTTACGTTTGTTTTTTTCAGTCGTGTAGAAGTGACCAGTGTTAGCGCTAGAAACTAGCTTGATCTTCTCACGATTACCTTTAGCTTTAGCCATGGTTTATTACACCTTCTCGCCGCGGGCACGAAGTTCAGCAATAACAACTTCAATACCTTTTTTATCGATGATACGCATACCTTTAGTAGATATACGTAGCTGTACGAAACGCTTTTCGTTTTCTAACCAGAAACGGTGGTTCTGTAGGTTAGGTAAAAAACGACGACGCGTTGAATTCTTCGCGTGCGAACGGTTGTTACCAACCATTGGTCGCTTGCCAGTTACTTGGCATACTCTTGACATGTCAATCTTCTCCAAAACAATATATTTAACGCTCGAGCATTAATGCACCTCGAACACGGCCGTCGCCTGAGGCACACAACAGAGGGCGCATTTTATACAGGATCTAAAATCAAAGATCAAGGGATAGATTAATCTATCCATCCCCGTTCAGCGAAAGAAACTATCTCTCGATCGCCCACAACCATATGGTCCAACAAGGAAACATCGATGGTTTGTAAGGCTTGTTTCAATCGCTCAGTAATTCGTCTATCGGCTGAACTTAGTTCTGCAATCCCTGAGGGGTGATTGTGACACACGATTACAGCCGCAGCGTTTTTTTCAAGCACTAGGCTCACCACTTCACGTGGATAAACCGATGCTGAATTGATTGTGCCCCTAAATAATTCAACGAATTGAATCACCCTATGTTGACTATCTAACAATAAAATAGCGAACACTTCGTAAGCACGATCAGACAATTGTCTCATTAAATAGTCCCGAGTTAAATCAGGATCAGATAAAAAATTTCCTCTTTGTAGTTTTTCTTGCGAAATTCGCGTACCTAATTCCACTGCAGCCTGTATTTGCGCAAATTTTACCGGACCTATTCCATCTTGCCTACAAACTTGCATTTGAGACGCGCTAAGCAGGCCTCTAAGCCCCCCAAACTCATTTAGCATAGTTCTTGCCAGCTCAACAGCACTTAAGCCTTTTACGCCAATCCTAAGCAATACCGCCAATAATTCAGCATCCGATAACTGCTTCACCCCGTTATTTAATAATTTTTCTCGCGGTGCTTCCCCTTCGGGCCAATCCTTAATCGCCATCACAACCTCCCTGTTGTTTTCTTCTATGAGTATGGTCTAGATTTTTGGAAGTTGTTCATCACCATTTAGCGGTTTGTGATATCTTAGGCCGCAACATCTGCAGCGTGATGAAACATTTATCGCCAAAGTGATTATGGAAAGAGTTAAGTATGGGTCTCAATAACAAAAAAGTACTGCTGGGCATCGGCGGCGGCATAGCCGCATACAAATCTGCTGACCTAGTACGGAAATTAAAAGAGCGCGGCGCAGACGTCCGCGTGGTTATGAGTCAAAGTGCGCAGGAATTTATTACTCCGCTCACTTTGCAGGCACTTTCAGGCTATCCGGTAGCAACCGATCTGCTTGATCCCACGGCCGAAGCGTCCATGGGGCATATCGAATTAGCACGCTGGGCCGACTTAGTCATTATTGCCCCAGCGACAGCAAACCTTATCGCACGCATAAACGCTGGCATGGCAGACGAGTTAATTACAACGACCTGCTTAGCCACCGAGGCACCTGTGGTACTTTGCCCGGCAATGAACCAACAGATGTACCGCAACAGCGCAACCCAAGCCAACTTAACGCAAGTGGCGCAGCGAGGTTTACAGATTTGGGGGCCAGATTCAGGCTCACAAGCTTGCGGTGAAGTCGGTCCTGGCAGAATGCTTGAACCTGTCGCTATTGCCGACAAGGCCGTTGATTTTTTTGGCCCTAAATTACTGCAAGGTATGTCACTGCTACTCACAGCGGGTCCTACCCGTGAAGCGATTGATCCTGTGCGTTATATTTCCAACCATAGCTCAGGCAAGATGGGCTTTGCACTGGCTAAAGCGGCAGCGCAGATGGGCGCAGAGGTGACTCTGGTCGCAGGCCCTGTCAATTTAGCGACGCCAGCAGGCGTGACTCGCATTAATGTTGAGTCGGCTCAAGAGATGTTAGACGCGGTGATGCCGCAGGTTGAACAGCATCAAATCTTTATCGGCTGCGCAGCCGTTGCCGATTACCGAATCGCTGAAGTCGCAGAAAATAAAATTAAAAAATCAGCTGAGCAGATGCAGCTTGCGCTAGTGCGAAATCCTGATATCTTAGCCAGCGTTGCCAGCCATGCTAACCGACCATTTACCGTCGGATTTGCAGCTGAAACCAATGATGTAGAGCAATATGCTCGTGGTAAGTTAAGCCGTAAAAAGCTCGATATGATTGCCGCTAACGATGTATCTAATAGCGACATTGGTTTTAATAGCGACGCGAATGCATTGAGCGTGTTTTGGAGCGATGGTAGTCAAGAGCTACCCGCTGTTGATAAAGACACGCTAGCCAAGCAATTGCTCACCCTAATAGCGAATAAAATAAAAAACTAATGAAGACACCAATCGAATTAAAAATCCTCGATTCACGGATCGGCACAGAATTTCCGCTACCCGCTTACGCCACACCAGGCAGTGCAGGCATGGATCTTCGCGCCATCACCGACACCCAGCTAACAATACAGCCGGGTGAAACCGTACTTATCCCGACAGGCATTGCTATTCACGTGGCAGACCCTAGTTTAGCTGCGGTGATTTTACCTCGCTCAGGCCTTGGCCATAAGCACGGTATCGTATTGGGTAATCTTGTTGGACTTATCGATTCTGACTACCAAGGACCATTAATGGTCTCTTGCTGGAATCGTGGCAGTGAGCCTTTTACAATCGAAATTGGTGATAGACTCGCGCAGCTGGTATTTGTACCGGTTGTACAGGCTGAATTTAAACTTGTCGATGAGTTTGATCAGTCTGATCGCGGCGCAGGTGGATTTGGCCACTCAGGAACCAAATAACAGATTTCAGCGAACCTCGCGTAATCAATTTAAATGGATAGCATGGAGCAAAGTTTCCTTGCCGTCTCGCTCAGTAGTAATCGAGTGAAGGACAGATAAATGGCTGCAAGCCCTAAGATAAATCGTCGTGAGCATATCCTCCAATGCTTAGCGACAATGCTAGAAACGAGCCCAGGACAACGGATCACCACAGCTAAATTAGCCGCAGAAGTTGGCGTATCAGAAGCGGCGCTCTACCGTCACTTTCCTAGCAAGGCGCGTATGTTTGAAGGACTCATTGAGTTTATCGAAGAATCGCTACTCTCTCGTATCAACCTGATCATGGACGAAGAAAAAGACACCATGAAACGTTGCCAGCAACTCTTGCAACTATTGTTGGTGTTTGCCGAGCGCAACCCAGGGATCTCGCGAGTATTAAACGGTGATGCACTACTGGGTGAAAACGAACGCCTGCGTAGCCGTATTAGCCAGTTATTCTCGAAGATTGAAACGCATTTAAAGCAAATTTTACGCGAGAAGAGTCTACGTGAAGGTAAAGGCTTTGAGCTCGATGAAGCCGTGTTAGCTAACTTACTGCTTGCTGTAGCCGAAGGCCGCATCGCTCAGTTTGTGCGTAGTGAGTTTAAGCTCAAGCCGACCAAGCACTTTAATGAACAGTGGACTTTCATCCAACAGCAACTGCTTCAAAGCTAACGCAGCTTAAAAAGCCACTGCGGATCTAGCATTACAATGTCTCAAATAGAAAAACCGACTAAATTAGTCGGTTTTTCTTATCTCCAATGCGGTTTTCGGTGTATATTTACAGCAAATAGCGCTATTCTCCCGTCCTCTCTAAATACAATGCAAATAGTTGCCACTCAAACTATTCATTTTTTCATGAGATAACTTATTTTTTTGAGATAACTTAGTCTCAATAAGACTGACGGCCCTAGTACACTGGATACGAAAATCACCACTCATTGTTTATGGTGAAGGAGGAACTTATGACATCAAGAGAAGCAATCCTCAGTGAATCTGCTCAAATAGTAAAAGCTGCATTAATGGAGCGCGGCTTAGAAACGCCGATGCTACCTAGCGAGCTAACCGCTGAAGTACGCAAAGACAAGATTGAGCATCATATGCGTGAGATCTTGACCTTAATGTCACTGGATTTAAGCGATGACAGCTTAGCGGATACACCACGTCGTATCGCCAAAATGTATGTCGATGAAATATTCTCAGGCCTAGACTACGCCAACTTTCCAAAGATCACCGTCATCGAAAACAAGATGGGCTTTGATGAAATGGTTAAGGTTAACGACATCAGCTTAACCAGTACTTGTGAACATCACTTAGTCACCATCGACGGTGTGGCAACCGTGGCTTACCTACCACGTGAGAACATTATCGGTCTGTCTAAAATTAACCGTATCGTGCGTTTCTTTGCTCAGCGCCCTCAGGTGCAAGAGCGTCTGACACAACAGGTTCTAGTGGCGCTACAGGCGTTATTAGGCACTCAAGATGTAGCGGTTAAGATGGATGCGGTGCATTACTGCGTCAAATCTCGTGGCGTGATGGACTCAACCAGCTCAACCACCACCACAGCGCTAGGCGGCAAATTTAAGTCAAACCCAGCGACAAGGGCTGAATTCTTAAGTAACTAAGAGTTTAGCAACTAAGAGCTAAGTAATTAAGGTAAAAGAAGGTTCTAGGTTCTAGGACGCTTCGCTTCGAGGACGGCCTTCGGCCTGCTAGGAAAAGCAAAGCCGAAAACGGAACACTCGTAGACTCGTTCACGGATAACAGAACGGCCTTCGGCCTTACCGAAATTAAAAGCAGATACGAACGCTTCGCTACAGTAGGCGGAACGTTCGTAGACTCACTTACAGAACGCTCCTAGCTTACGGTAAAACAGCATAAAAAATGCCGCGATTACATTTAACTGTAGTCGCGGCATTTATCTTTTCCGTAAGCGCAGCGTTCCGTTATCCGTAAGCGCAGCGTTCTGTAGCCGAAGGCGTTCTACGCTTTAAATCCCATACTGGTCGCGGTAAGCGCTTACTGATGCAAGCTGCGCTTCCATACCCGTGTTTTCTGACAGGTAGTTAATCAAGTCTTCGAGCTTAATGATAGACACGATGTCACAGCCAAAGTCGCGCTCAACTTCTTGAATCGCAGAAAGCTCGCCCTTACCCTTCTCTTGGCGGTCAAGGGCAATCAGTACGCCCGCAAGTGATGCCTTATGCGCCTGGATGATCTCCATAGACTCACGAATAGCCGTACCAGCAGTAATCACGTCATCAACCAACATTACGCGTCCTTGAAGCTCGCTACCCACCAAGCTGCCACCTTCGCCGTGCTCTTTCTTCTCTTTACGGTTAAAGCAGTAAGGCATATCGATATCGTGATGATCACACAGCGCTACCGCAGTCGTGGTTGCGATTGGAATACCTTTGTAGGCAGGGCCAAATAGCAAGTCATACTCAATACCCGAATCAACCAATGCCGCCGCGTAGAAACGACCTAGACGCGCTAAATCACGGCCAGTGTTAAACAGGCCAGCGTTAAAGAAATAAGGGCTAGTGCGGCCTGACTTTAACGTAAATTCGCCAAATCGAAGTACCTGACGCTCTAGGGCAAATTCAATAAACTCACGTTGATAGGCTTTCACAATCTCTCCTTAAAAATGTAGGGGGTAATACTCTATGTATTATTTAGTAGTATTTAGTATTAGTTGATTTTTTTTACTTACAAAAAGGACCCCGAAGGGCCCTAATAACAAAAACGATGATTAGCTCAATGACGCTTTCTGGATATCAACGATTTCGCGAATACCGTGCTTAGCCAAATCAAGTAAACTTAATAGCTCTTCATGGCTAAATGGCTCACCTTCAGCTGTTCCCTGGATCTCGATGATCTTACCAGTTTCAGTCATTACCACGTTCATGTCAGTTTCAGCAGCGCTATCTTCGATATATTCTAAATCGCAGATTGGCTCGCCTTTATAAATACCAACACTGACCGCAGCAATAAGGAACTTAAGCGGGTTAGTCTTTAAGATACCTTTACCACGAGCCCAGTTAAGCGCGTCAACTAGTGCAACACATGCGCCAGTTATCGCAGCGGTACGTGTACCACCGTCAGCTTGAATCACATCACAATCGATAACAATGGTGTTTTCGCCTAGTAGCTTCATGTCTACCGCAGCGCGTAGTGAACGACCAATTAGACGTTGAATTTCTTGAGTACGACCAGACTGCTTACCGCGAGCGGCTTCGCGCTGCATACGGCTATGCGTTGAACGTGGCAACATGCCATATTCAGCCGTTACCCAACCTTGACCTTGGCCTTTAAGGAAACGCGGTACGCCTTCTTCAAAACTAGCGGTACACAGCACTTTAGTATCACCGAACTCAACTAAAACCGAACCTTCGGCGTGAGCAGTAAACTGACGAGTAATAGTCACAGGGCGAGACTGTGCTGGAGTTCTGTTGCTTGGGCGCATGATGAATTCCTGTATATAAGGGCATTGGGGTAATTTGGCTGCATATTATAGGGACATGTTAGCCACTATGCTATCTGAATCATAAAACAGAGACCCAAAAAACCTAAGCTCAATCACATTGCCTAAGCCTATTACTTACCGCGGCCTAAAATGCTCGCGAACACCCAATCTCATCGAGTTTGCACGCGTAAAATTAACACTAATACCTGCACCTGCAATTTATTTGAGTATATAATCACTACTCACTTAGACGAACTACACTGGAAATCATCCATGATCCAAAGCATGACAGCCTACGCTCGCATTGAGCACAAAGCAGATTGGGGCACCGCCTCTTGGGAAATCCGTTCAGTTAATCAGCGTTACTTAGAAACCTATTTACGCCTACCAGAACATTTCCGCAGCTTGGAGCCTGTTCTTAGAGATCGTCTACGTAAACGCCTTAACCGCGGTAAAGTCGAAGTCAACCTTCGCTATGACCTAAACGAAAAGAGCGACAGCGAACTACAACTTAACCAAGATCTAGCCAAGCAAATTATCAACGCCGCTAACTGGGTTAAAAACGAAGCTGGCCAAGGCGAGCTTAACGTGGTTGATGTACTGCGCTGGCCAGGTGTGATGTCAGGCTCTGAGCAAGACATGGATGCCTTAGCTAAAGAGTTGTTAGTGGCTTTTGATTCGGCAATCGATCAATTTATCGAAGCCCGTGGCCGTGAAGGTGATGCCATCAACACCATGCTGCAAACCCGTCTTGACCAAATCGTTGAGCAAGTCGCCGTTGTCCGCGGTCACATGCCAACAGTTATGCAATGGCAGCGTGACAAGCTAACTAACCGTTTAGCCGAAATCACCGGTGAACTAGACCCTGCTCGTTTAGAGCAAGAGATGGTACTACTCGCGCAAAAGATGGATGTTGCCGAAGAGATGGACCGTCTTGACGCCCACGTAGCAGAAACTCGCCGTATTCTTAAGAAAGGTGGCGCACAAGGTCGCCGTCTAGACTTTATGATGCAAGAGTTCAACCGTGAGTCAAACACCCTAGCGTCTAAGTCAATCAGCGCAGATGTGACTGCAGCAGCAGTAGAGCTTAAAGTGCTTATCGAGCAGATGCGTGAGCAGATCCAGAACGTAGAGTAAGCTTTTTGCGTTTATAGAAGTCGCTTAAAAAGCCAAGCAGCAAAATATAAGTAGAGCCCAGTTTACCGCTGGGCTTTTGTTTGCCTTTAGTCTGTCGTTATGGGATGTCAGCTCAGCATATGTCGATAAAACCTGATTTTAACGACATAAAACTAACGAACCTTAAAGTCTGCTGATAACGTTTGCCAATGAGCTTGCAAAGCGTCTTTATGCTCATCTAGCATAGGCAGTGCTTCGAGCATCTCTGGCCACATAGAGCGAGCCTTCTCTATCGTATCGAGAAGATGTGGTTTAATTGCAACCCATGGAACACCTACCGTATTTGACCATTTCTCAAAATGCTGCAACGTCATTTCATACCACTGTTTTGACTTGGCCATATTCAAAGCTAGGCTGTCATCTTGTATGTAAGGAGCTGTGAATACCACATCATAGAGCGGTGACAAACGAGGAGAACGTTGATCTTGGTAGATGATGGTCCAATTCTTAAGGTGAGCATCACCATTACCTAACAGTATATTAATCAGTAATCTTCTCGCCATTTGCTGTATATCACCCAAGCGATCATTACTTGTACGGAATAGTACCTGCCCTAATTGTTCATAGTTAACTTTCTGATATTTATCTGTAGGATATAGGCCAAAAATTTGAGCAAAGTCTTCTGTATGCACTCGCCCTTCATCAGTACGATCAAAACGTTTTATACCATAAGCGTATGTTTCATCGGGGAGTCTGATATTTGGTAATCCCTCTAACTCATTGAGTTTGATTAAGCGTATATCTGGGATTTTTGCGCCTGCAGCTTCGGCTAACTTCATACAGGTATATTCATTGACAGACACACCTTTATGCACCGTTGAAGGCGTTTTAATAATCCACATATCTTCAGAGATTTCCTGATCAATGTGATAGCGACCATCTACATGAGAAGATGAGAATTTCATCTGTACACCAGCAAGCGAGAATTTAGTATCTGCATGTTTAACGTTAATCTGCTGTGGTTCGGTCACTAAACGTTGTTCTAATGCCCAAATTGGCATTTTACCTGCCCTGATAGGCGTCGCCACCAATGCACCAGGCAAATTAGTCCCCAAATAGGCCAAAATCGAGAACTCGTTATTTACGTGACATTGAAGCGCTTTCGCCACTATATCTCTTAAGATCCCTTCTGGTAATAAATTAGATAATACAGGTGGTATTTTTTCACTGCGGATTTGAGGCTTAGAAAAATAACTAGGATCTTGAAGCTGTCTAAGTGTAAGCACGGGTCTTTCATGCTTGGGCATTGCAATATATTCAGGGTTAAAACTAAGTATGTTCTTTCCGCCAGCATAATGAGCAACAACGCCAATATCGACACCGTGTAGCTGAATATTCAATCCTTCTACTTGCTCTGTTTGTTTGCTCATTTCTGATCCTCAGATCCAAACCAAAACCCTAAATCATCCGAATCATCTTCTAGCGATTCAACACTGGCATCACTTGAAGCGACTTCTAATCTAGGTTGATCAATATTGCTTCCCTTAGGGGTAATAGATAATTCCATATTTAAGCCATCTAGAACACGTAATAGAGTAGACAACTTCATATCGCTACCCGCTTCGATACGCTGATATTGCTGCTGCTTCATACCGATACGCATATACATATCTTTTTGTTCCATCTGGAGCTGTTTACGTCGAGATGAAAGTAGTTTGGAAATTTGCTCAATCGTCATCACACCCAACCTCAAACAATAGAAAAGTTGTACACAAACATATAAACAACATATTAGTTGTAAAGCTAGCTATAAACAACTTATCTGATGTATTAAGCCATCAATACAACTTAATAGTTGTAAATATACTTTAAAGGATCGATAGTCAGAGCTCTACAAACAGATCCAGAACGTAGAGTAACTGCTTCTGAGCTTGTGAAAATCGTTATAAAAGACAAGCAGTAAAATATGAGTAGAGCCCAGCTAAATGCTGGGCTTTTTGTTGCCGGAAAATCAGTATTACTAATTCCGTTGATAAGTTTGAGCACCACTACTTATTTCTATTAATCAATTCGGTTACTCTTAGCTAACTTCAAATGATAAAAGCATTTTTCATGAACCAAACCGGCATATACGAGCAACTGATAACTCAATTGGTCGAACAGAAATTAGATCGCAAAGCTTTCTATGTTGGCGAACGTTCATTAGAAAATGGCGAAGCAGCTTCTTGGTTATCACGCTTTTTGACTCGAATTATCGAAATAGCAATAGACTCTGTACCTAATGGCAATGATCGCGTTTTTGAGCAAATCAGTTTAGCCAATAAAGTCATCGAATGGCTTAGTTCTAATATTGCCGATAGTGAGCTGATTACCGAAAATCTCATTGATAGCCAAGGCAAAATTCTGACAGCATTGCTCGATAAGCAAAACCCAATATCATCAGATTTTCCAAAGTACATTGAAGGTATCATGCCGCTAACAGGACTCACTCAAAGCGAACTGTTTTGCGGAAGTAATGCTGGCGTATCTCTTGAAACAGAAATAAAGCGTGAAATTCAGTCATCCGATAAAATCTATTGGTTAGTCTCATTTATTAAATGGGCTGGGATCAGGATCTTTAAAAAGGAACTAGAAGAATTTACTCGCTATGGTAAGCAGTTAAAAGTTATCACTACCTCCTATATGGGAGCGACTGACGCTAAGGCCGTTGAATTTTTAGCATCTTTGCCAAATACGGAAGTAAAGCTGAGCTACAACACCAACAGAGAACGCTTACACGCAAAGTCCTATCTATTTATGCGTAACTCGAGCTTTCATACTGGTTATATCGGTTCATCCAACCTGTCACACTCAGCTTTAACCAGTGGATTAGAGTGGAACTTAAAGATCACCTCGCAAGAGATCCCGCATATTATTGAAAAGTCTCTCAGTACATTTGAAACCTACTGGGAATCACCTGATTTCGAATATTTTGATGGTAAGACCCAAAGCAAAGAGCGCTTAGTTAACGCGTTGCAAGAAGCCAGAGGCACCTACGATACATCCTCACAAAGCTTTTATTTTGATATCAAACCCCATTCCCATCAGCGAGCCATCTTAGACAAACTAAAAGTTGAACGGGAATTACACGGTAGGTATCGAAACCTCGTTGTCGCGGCTACTGGAACAGGAAAAACCATCATTTCAGCATTTGATTTCGCTGAATTTTATGAGGCTAATCCTCAAGCTAAGTTTCTATTTCTAGCTCATAGAGAGGAAATTTTAAAGCAAGCGAGAAGTGCATATCGCGGCGTTTTAAAAAGTAGCCAATTTGGTGAGCTACTCGTTGGGCAAAATAAACCACAAAAGTTTAATCAGTTATTCGCATCAATCCAAAGCTTAAACAATCAACTCGCGACCATTCAATTAACCGAAGATTACTTTGATTACATTGTTATCGATGAAGTCCATCACATAGCTGCAAACAGTTACCGTGCGATTCTGGAACACTTTAAGCCACAAATATTACTCGGTTTAACAGCCACACCAGAGCGCCATGATGGCGCCGATATTCTTAAAGATTTCTGCAATGTCATTGCTGCTGAAATCAGATTACCAGAAGCCATTAATCAACGTCATTTATCACCGTTCCAATACTTCGCTGTTGATGATAATACCGATCTCACAAATATTTCATGGGCTAAAGGCCGCTATGATGTCGCTGAACTGACCAAGCTCTACACTTACAATGACCAAAGGGTCTTTCGAATACTGCAAAGCTTAGAAGAAATTGTCACAGACATATCGCAGATGCGCGCATTGGCGTTTTGCGTAAGCAAAGATCACGCTAACTTCATGGCGCAAAAGTTCACTTTAAGCAATATTCCTTGCGGCGTACTAACAAGTGACAATTCAAAAGAACGAGACATTCAGCTGCAACGTTTAAAATCGAAAGACATTAACGTTTTGTTTGTGGTTGATATATTCAACGAAGGTGTCGATATTCCAGAGCTGGATACATTACTGTTTTTAAGACCTACAGAAAGCTTAACCATATTTCTTCAGCAGCTAGGACGTGGGTTAAGACTAACTAAAGATAAAGAGTGCTGCACTGTCATTGATTTTGTTGGTAACTCTCGCCCTGAGTATGATTTTTCCCATAAGTTTAGAGCGCTTATCGGCAAAACAAACCAATCTATTTCAAAAGAGATCAAACAAGGGTTTCCACATTTACCTTTAGGATGTCGAATAGAGCTGCAAGAAAAAACACAGCAAATGATCTTAAAGAACATATCGCTAGCAACCTTAAACAAAAATAGACTGCTTAGCTTAATTTCAAACTACGCTAACGCGACAGATTTACCCCTCACGCTAGCAAACTTTCTACATATCTATCCTGACTTGTCATTAGAGGATATCTATAAAGTAAAAGTGGGTAAGTTTGGTGGTTGGCGAGCACTTGTAGAAACAAGCAGTGGAGAAGAGATACAGCAGAACGAACTAGACATTTATGCCGCTTACTATCGTGCAATCAACAATCGTTTATTAAGTTGTACTTCGATCTCTTATTTACTGTTCATCAAAGCCTTGTGTGAAAGTGATTTTTCACTACCAACCCAAGCTGGTGTTGAGCCGAAAGATGAGCAACACAATCAGCTTTTCTCAACCATGTGCCATTATGACTTTTGGGATAAAACAGGCAAGCAAGCTGGATTTGATACTATTGAGCATAGTTTGTTTGCACTCAAACATAAGAAACTGCAAGACGAGCTTAGTGACGTGATTTCGCAGCTCATTGAACGCTTAGCGACACAAGAATTTAAGATGTCTGCCGTAGGCAATACAGTAGTGGATAACTCGCCATTGAAGATGCATGTACGTTATCCCAAGGAACATATATTAGTCGCGTTTGGCGATAGTACATTTGATAAGAAATCATCGAGTAGAGAAGGTGTACTCAATATTGCAGATGCCAATACCGAACTTCTGTTTGTTACCTTAGATAAATGCGAAAAGCAGTTTTCAGCAACGACCATGTACCATGACTACGCGATCAGCCCTACGCTATTTCATTGGCAAACCCAGAACAGCGCCAAGCCAACCTCAGGTAGAGGATTAAGCTATATAAAGCAGCAAGAAAACAACAAGACATTCATCTTATTTGTTAGAGAACAAGCTAAAGATGAATACGGAAAAACCATGGGATTTGTCAATTTTGGTCCAGTAGACTTTGTTAAGCATGAAGGCTCTCAACCAATGAATATTACGTGGAAGCTAAAACAAGCTATGCCTGCATATATGTGGCATGACACAGCTAAGCTAGCTGTTGGCTAATAGATTACTTTGCTAAACCGATCCACCAGCCTATTTCGACATCACAAAACGAGTGGCTTTACGCCACTCGCTCATTTAAGCAACCTCAACCGCCCCCACTAACTAGCCTGTTTTCTTAAACACTGTTTTCTAATTTAAAGTCATTGCCAAACGCGACGCGTTCAACAAATAAACACCTTTTGAAATATCCTTACAAAATAAGTGGTTACAACACCAAGAAATTAGCTGCTCAAGCCAGAAATTGTGCGTTTTATAGGCCAGCTAAACCGCAACAAGTATTTTACTTTTCATTTCGTTGTTTAGGCTAAATCCCATTGCTACCATCCGCGCACTTTCCATTTGAAGTTATTTGTCATGCCAACTTGCGAGCAGCCAAAAGCTGAAAAGTTAGACCCTGAACACGTAAACTCTGAACAGCCACACAATGAAAAGTTACCCTCAAAAATGCTAAATCCTATCTTAGTTCAAGGCGCGATGGACGTTGAAGTCGAGACGCTTGTTGCCGCTCTAAACGATGTAAAACAAAAGACATATGGTGCGTGGACGTTCTGGCAAGGTCTATTAGATGGCTACCCAGTTGTGGTGTCGCGTACCGAGATTGGTTTGGCTAACGCTGCCGCATCTACCACTTTGGGCATTGCGCACTACCAGCCAAAAGTTATCATCAATCAGGGCACCTCTGGTGGCCACGATCCAAAGCTATTTCGCTCTGACATCGTGATTGGTGCAACCAGCTTTAATATGGGCGCTTACAAAATTGAGTTCGTTGAAAAAGGCCAAGGCATACACCCAACCACTTGGCAGAACTTCGATATGCCAATGTACCTACGTGAAAACGGTGTTGTAGTTGAGCACAATCATTTTAAAGCCGACCCAGCGCTAGTTGAAATCGCCCTTTCGCAAGCAAGCAGCTACACCCAAGGTAAAGTGGTACTGGGTAGAATTGGTAGCTGTGACGAATGGAACCGTGAAGTTGACCGTATTAACTGGTTCCACGAGACCATGGGTACCTCAGTTGAAGAGATGGAAACCTCAGCGGCTGCGCAAGTTGCCGAAGCTTACAAGCTACCTTTTGTGAGTATTCGTGTGCTGTCTAATACCGACCAACATAAGCAAGACTTTGAGCCGCAAACGGCGATTGATTGTCAGGTGTATGTGCTTGATGTCATCAAGGCATTAATTAAGACCTTTTAAAGCCAGTTTAAAAAAAGCATCTAATCAACAAGATGAGTGACGGGAATAACAATGGTATTCCCGCCTGCTTTCGCTCGCTTTTAAAACGGTAATTTAACGCTCAATCGCGCAAATATGAGCCTGAGCGTTAGCTAATCCCTTTCTTTAACTTAGAGAGTAATAGACAAAACAAATGCAAATTTTAATCAGTATTGTTGGCATCATTGCCCTACTTTCAGTGGCTTTTCTGGCGTCTGAAAATCGTAAAGCCATTAACTACCGCACGGTTGGTTTGGCATTTTTACTGCAGTTAATCATGGGTGCGTTTGTCATCTACTCATCGTTCGGTCAGGCGGTGATTTTTAATATGGCAGAAGTGGTTTCAACCGTGATTGGCTACAGCAGTGAAGGCATGTCATTTATGTTTGGCGGCCTTGTTAGCGATAAGATGTATGAACTGTTTGGCCCGGGTGGTTTTGTTATCGCCTTTAAAGTGCTACCGATTATCGTGTTTTTCTCGGCAATTTCGGCGGTGCTGTACTATCTCGGAATCATGCAATGGGTGGTTCGCATTGTGGGTGGCGCACTGCAAAAAATCCTTAATACCAGCAAGGCAGAATCTATGTCTGCCAGTGCCAATATCTTCTTAGGTGTCACTGAGGCGCCACTGCTGATTAAGCCTTATATTCCTAAGATGAGCCGTGCAGAATTGTTTGCGGTAATGTGTGGTGGTTTAGCCTCGATTGCCGGCACCATGCTAGCGGGTTATGCCCAGCTTGGGATTAAGATGGAATATCTGTTAGCGGCTTCGTTTATGGCGGCTCCGGGTGGCTTACTGTTTGCTAAGTTATTAATCCCGCAAACTGAGAAAGTAAACGATCAAGACCTAACCGTTGTTGAAGAAAATCCACCTGCTAACATTATTGATGCAGCCACCACTGGCACCATGAACGGCCTGTCGTTAGCCATGGCTGTGGGCGCAATGCTGTTTGCCTTTGTCAGCTTAGTGGCGCTAATGAATGGCATGCTAGGTGGCATTGGTAATTGGTTTGGCTTTGACGGCCTAAGCTTGCAGCTAATTTTAGGCTACCTGTTTGCCCCTGTTGCTTGGTTGATGGGTGTGGCGTGGGATGAAGCGCTATTAGCAGGTTCTTTTATCGGCCAGAAGATTGTGATTAACGAGTTCTTTGCTTATATCAACTTAGCCCCATACCTAAGCGGTGATGCGATTGTTGCAGCAACAGGCATGCCTATGTCTGAGCGCACCCAAGTGATTCTATCGTTTGCACTGTGTGGCTTTGCTAACCTTGGTACTGTTGCGATTGCAATTGCCGGTATTGGTGGCTTAGTGCCAGAGCGTCGCTCTGAAATTGCATCACTAGGCTTAAAAGCGTTGTTTGCTGGTATCTTGTCTAACCTAATGGCAGCAACGATTGCCGGTTTATTTATGAGCTTTGTTTAATCAGCCCATTTTCATCCGCTAATTAGCCAACAGGCCCATATGGCGTAATGTCATATGGGCCTGTTTGCTTTACACGCGACAACCGTTAAAACCTGATTGACACGCTATAGAGTGAAAGAGTCTGGACGTTAACAAAATCTTTTGATAATCAATCGCTTTTCACTAAATCATCACCACGCGTCATTGGGGTGATATTGGCTCTGGCTTGCTGGACTGCGGTTTCGGCGTCGCCGGCGCAAATCGCTTGTACCAATGCCTGATGGCTAGACGCACTGTCTGACAGGTCATAATCTTGGTGCGTCAGCGCAATGTACGCCTGCAGTGGATATAAGATCTGCTTATATTGATTCTTCATGCGTTCACTGCCGCAGATCTCAATAATCAGCTGGTGTAATTGCCAATCCATTTCGCTAATACGGCGAGTATCAGTGCTGTGTTGCAAGCAAAGCAGTTGGTATTCTTGGAAAAAATCGGCTAAGCGCGCTTTATCATCACTGCTGGCCCACTTGGCAGCCATTGCAGCCGCTTCGCCTTCTAGCGCAACACGCAAATGGTATAGCTCCCACAAATCTTGCTCGTTAATCTCAACCACTTGCCAGCCTGAATAGGGCTTTTGGATCACTAAGCCCTCATTCACTAACGAGTTCAGCGCCATACGCACTGTGCTACGCGATAGCTCTAACTGCTTGGCTAGCGCGCTCTCCACCAGCTTTTCGCCTAACTTGATGTGACCCTCCAATATATGCGTTCGCAGATAACGGATGGCTTGAGACTCCAAACTTTCTTTCGTGATTTTCATATCGTTTACTGATGACTCAACTATTTAGGTTAACTTTATAGCTCAACTTTTTAGCTCAACTTTTTAGCTCAGCATGGCTTCTCGGACAAACTGCATAAAACTATGAGCTTGTGGCGATAACGACTTATTCTTGCGGGTTAAAATATAGTAAGCGCGCTGATGACGCACTTTTAGCTCTGGAAATGGCATCACTAAGCGACCATCAGCTAACTCCTCTTGGATCTGCTGATAGGCACAAACGGCTACGCCTAAGCCACTCATTGCTAGCGACATTACTACCTGGCTTTCACTGGCATAATGGCACTTTTGTAGCTCTAGTCGAGCGACTGGATAATAATTTAGCCAGTACTTCCAATCGAAGTTATCGCGGTCATGAATAATGTTGGCATCAGCTAAGTCTGCAGGCACCGTCAAAGGTTTACGCTTGAGGTATTCAGGCGAGCAAACGGGTACATAATCAAGACTACACAAAAACTGCGAATCAAAGCCTTCCCAGTCACCATCGCCCCACTTTATCGCCAATTCAGTTTGCGGTAAAAAATCAAAATGATTAGTCGTCAGCATCTGCCCGACCAATAACGTAGGGTACTGAGCTAAAAACTTAGGTAATAATTTGCTGACAACCTGTCGACTAAAAACCGGTTCCATCTCAATATGTAAAGTGTAATGCTCAGCATTATTATGAAAGCCATCAACTACGCCCATTAACTCCTGGATCGGCTGATTGACCTGTAACAGTAATCGCTGACCATCTTCGGTTAACTGCACTTGTCTGCCGCCGCGATAAAACAGCTTTGTACGCAGCACCGCTTCAAGCTTGGCAACTTGCTGGCTAATGGCTGACTGAGTCAGGCATAGCTCACGGCTAGCCTCGGTAAAGCTTTGTTTATCTGCCACCGCTTTAAATGCCATAAACCAAGATAACTGCGGTAAACGGGCACTTGAACTAGCTTGAGTTGTATTCATAACATCCTGCGATAGTAAGCCCCTATACAAACATGAGTATAAGGGCGTTGCTTGATTAGCGGCTTTACTTTGAAAAAGCTTAGCAGCCTGGCTTAAAGCGCAACACCGTCTCTAAACGTTGGTCTTTCTGGTACAGGCTACAATAGCTATAACCAATCTCTTCAATATTGGTCTGCTGGCCTTGAGCGACAGTGCCAACTTTGGCAACGATGCGCTCAGCAACACTTTCTACACCTTCTTCGGCGCGCATGATACCAGATGCGTCAATATCTATATCTTCATTTAGCAAATATTGGTTACCGCTCACACGGATCACTGGCACGATAGGATTATTAAAGCCTGCGCCGCCGGTTGTCCATAAAATCAGATGCGCGCCCAGTGCCGCAAAGTGCATTCCCGCGCTGCCACATAGGTGCGTGGCTTCCGATAGATAAAAACCTCGCGTGGTGGGTTTTTCATGTACGAGGTGATTAATCTGCAATACATCTTGGATTGGGCGTGTACCGGTTTTACTCAGCGCACCAAAAGACTTTTCTTCTAGTGTGGTTAAGCCGCCCACACTGTTACCAATACTCATGGTTTCCACTTCTGCGCCATCTACATGCCAACGCGCTTCTTCTTGCTGAATAAGGCGCTCTAGTTTATCGGCGACCTCTGGCGATACTGCGCGCTGACGTAGAATCGCTTCACAACCAACGAGTTCAATCAATTCACCGGCAATGGCGGTTGCACCGATATCAACTAAGGTGTCTACCGCACGGCCAACACTTGGATTAGAGGCAATACCTGAACTGGTATCTGAACCACCACATTTAACCCCGATAACTAGCTCTGATATCGGCGTTTCGACTCGCGGCGCTGCATTAGCAGCTTGCTGTAACTCTTGTGCTAACGTCTTACCTTGAGTAATGGTTGAGCGCGTGCCTTGCTGCTTGATGCACACCAATGAAAAAGCAGGGCGGCCGCTAGCGCGAATTGGCGCAGCCACGATTTCAGGATCAATACTGCCACAGCCCATCGCGAGTACCAGTACACCAGCCACATTCGGATTATTGCCCGTATGTATCATGGTGTTGATCATCTCTTCGTTACCACCATACATACAGGTGTTGTAGTTAGTGACCACAATACCGTTATCGATACTGTCGGCAATAGCGCGAGCGATGCCGTCACAACATTCATCAACTGCCATAATCAGTACATGATTACGAATACCCACGCTGCCATCGCTGCGGCCAAAACCCATAAATGTGCTCATCATGCTTGCTCAATCCCCATCTGTTTAATGATTTCTTGAATAATGTTGTCGGGAATGTCTAGACGTTGGCTACGCACATTTTGCACATGTGCCAATTGACCACGAGGTATGGCCATAATGGCTACGCCAACGGGGTAACTCGCTTTAGTAATAAGCTGCAGGTTGGCAATATCGGTTAACGCCACTTTATTACCAAAGGTAATGGCTTGCAGGCAGGTCACAACATCTATGACTTGGTTATTGGTTGAGATAATGGCTATCTCATCGCCTTTAGTGGCATCTACGAGTAGCGTGGCGACGTTGTCGCTTGGGTCGAGCTGAATGGCTTTTTTCATTCTGTTTAGCGCTAGATTGTCAGACAATCCTACAATTTAATTGTTTTTTGCTATTTATCAATCCACAAATATCGATATTGAGCCCTAAAATAGCGGCCAGTTATATGAAATGTGATGCAACATCCACTTTAAGAGATATCTCTTTTGCTAATAACAAAACGTAATTAGTCATTTTACCTACAAGTAGTCAGTGTATGTCGCCACCCGCAAATGTGGTTATCTGCTTTAAAAAGGCGATACCGCCGACACTAAGGGACGCTAAGCAACACAAGATAGTAACAGTACTCACACAAGCTCAACCTCACCCCAAATATAACTACATTTATCGAATGATTCAGCAATCACAGTATTAAAACGCCCTTGGTGAGCCATCTCCCACTATTACATTTTGTAATGACTGAATAAGCTTTTATTGTTGTCACTCAGCGCCTTCTTCGCTCAAAATCCGCCCGAATAAAAATTCCCTGTGCGGTTTACCCTATAACGTAAATCGCACTATTACTTTTGTAAGGATGTAGTCGTGACTGATTTAACAACGGCACCAGTGACAGATGAAACTGTTACTCAGCAATCCCCCGTTCAAAATGATAAAGTTCAAAACGACAAACTACTGATCTCAGTGAGTTTGGCTGTTGTATTTGCTGTCGTCATGATGCTGATCTTTAACCCAGATCAAGTACAAGCTGCTGGTAAATCGGCTTTTGCTGCATTAACCAATACCTTTGGTTCTTTCATCCAGCTGTTTGCCTTTGCTGCTGTGTGTACCATGCTGTACATCGCGGTAAGCCGCTACGGCACCATTAAACTGGGCGAAGGCGAGCCTGAATACAGCAACATGAGCTGGTTATTCATGTTTATCTGTGCCGGTTTAGGTTCAGCGACCATGTACTGGGCGTTCATGGAATGGGCTTACTACTACAACGGTATTGGTCTGAACATTGAAGGCCAGAGCAACGAAGCGCTGCGTACTAGCTTGTCTTACGTGATGTTCCACTGGGGTATTACGCCTTGGGCTATCTATGGCCTAGCGTCTATCACTATGGCGTACCATTTCCACGTTAACCGCGCTAAAGGCCTAAACCTGTCATCGCTTATGGTGTCTATTCTAGGTATGAAAGAAGACAGCACAGCTAGCCGTGTAATGGGACGTTCTCTGGATCTGATCTTCTTATTCGCGACGTTTGGCGGCCTAATCTTAACGACAACAGTAACGGTAAATACGGTTTCAACCGGCTTCTCTGAACTGTTTGGCATGGAAAATACCTTTGCGATCAAGGCTATTTTACTGGCACTGATCACCCTGACCTTTACCCTAAGCTCTTACATCGGTATTGCTGAAGGTCTACAAAAAATCGCTCATGCTGCTTGTGGTATGTGCTTTGTGTTTGCTGTGATAGTACTAGTACTGGGCGACACAGGCTTTATCGTTGATTTCTTTGTTAACTCGCTAGGTCTGACACTAACTAACTTTGTTGAGATGAGCCTATTTACTGATGCGACAAATGGCGGCACCTTCAACAAAGATTGGACTGTGTTCTACTGGTTATACTGGTTCACTTACACGCCAGCGGTAGCAATTTTCGTTACCCGTATCTCTAAAGGTCGTACGATTCGCCAGGTTGTTTTAGGTCTAATGGCGGGTGGTTGTGGTGGTTGTTGGTTCTTCTTCGGCGCGCTAACTGGCTACTCAGTTGATGCAATGGTAGATGGCATAGTGAATGCACCCGCTCTACTAAACAGCGCTAATGGCGACATCGCAGTGGCTCAGCTAATTGCTAACCTGCCATTTGGTACCATCTTGTCGGTATTCTACTTCGTGCTAATGATGTTGTTCCTAGCTTCTCACTTAGATGCTACCGCGTTCACCGTAGCTGCAGTAAGCACCAAGAACCTAAAGCAAGGTCAAGATCCAACTCGTGGTCTACGCGTGTTCTGGTGTGTGATGCTAAGTCTATTACCACTAGCAATGCTGTATATCAATGCTTCACTGGATACATTGAAAACAGCGGTAACCCTAACTGCGGCACCATTTGTAATCGTACTGATGCTGTGTATGTTTGGCCTAAAGAAATTCCTGTCAAACCACAAGTTTGATGACGTTGCAGAGAAATAAATCATGTTGAAAATTACCGATATTGAAGTCATCCACCTACGCGTACCTTCGATGGATGCCGAGTGTGAATGGGGCGAAGACGCCGTCATTGTTAAAGTGCACACAGATAAAGGTATCGTGGGTATTGGTGAAGCTGACTCTAGTCCACTAGTGGTTCAAGCTTGTATCGAAGCGCCACAAACTAACTTCTACTGTAACGGCCTAAAGCGTCTGTTGATCGGTGAAAACGCGCTAGAAATTGAGCGTCTGTGGAACAAGATGTACTGGGGTTCTAACTACATGGGTCGTCGCGGTGCCGGCATCCACGCTATTAGCGCCATCGATATTGCTCTGTGGGATATCGCCGGTCAGTTCTACGGCGTACCAGTACACACGCTTCTAGGTGGTAAATACCGCGAGAAGATCCGTTGTTACGGTACCTTTATTCCGGCTGATAAGCCTGAAGACAACGTGGCGATTGTGCAGGGCTTGAAAGACCAGGGCTTTACTAGCATTAAGTTTGGCGGCGGCGTGATGGGCGATGACCCAGACACTGACTACGCGATTGTTAAAGCAGTGCGCGAAGCAGCAGGTCCAGAGATGGAAGTGCAGATTGACTTAGCGTCTAAGTGGCACACTTGTGGTCATTCAGCCATGATGGCGAAACGTCTTGAAGAGTTTAACCTGAACTGGATTGAAGAGCCGGTTTTGGCAGATAGTCTTATCAGCTATGAAAAGCTGTCTCGCCAAGTGTCACAAAAGATTGCTGGCGGTGAGTCTTTAACGACGCGTTATGAGTTCCAAGAGTTCATCACTAAGTCTAACGCCGATATCGTTCAGCCAGACATCACCCGTTGTGGTGGTATCACTGAAATGAAGAAGATTTACGACATCGCGCAGATGAACGGTACTCAGCTGATCCCGCATGGCTTCAGCACCGGCATTTTGTTGCATGCTTCAGTGCACTTCTTAGCCGCTTGTGAGCAAGGCACCTTGATGGAGTTCTCTCAAAGCAGCAGCCCGTTATTCACCAGCTTAGTGAAAAACCAACTGCAGTTCGACAACGGCTATGTAGCTGTATGTGATAAGCCAGGTTTAGGTATCGAGCTAGATGAAGAGTTGATTGCCAAGTACCGCGTAAATTAGCATCGCGTAAATTAGTATCGCGCGAACTAATAGCGTTAACTTTATCCGCTAAACAACAATGCCAGTAAGTGACAGCTTACTGGCATTTTTTTATGCCCCTTAGTCATTAATAACCTCACTTACCACTACACACTTTGTTGCTAGCAAATCTGGTAGCTTTGCTAGTGTTTTTTATCAGCAAGAGACATACTCTAGCCTAGATACATTAGATTTTTGGATAGCTTAATGTGTGGTCGGCTAAATATTATTGATGACATGTTTGTACAAGCGCTGATGCAAGACTTGCAGGTAAAGAACGCTGAGGAGATGCTGTTTGGGCGCTTCAAGATACCCACCAACGACATTAGTATCGTGCGTGAAATTGATGGCGAGCGCCGCTTACAGACCGCCACTTGGTGGTTACTGCTTGAAACTTGTTATGAGGGCTTTAAACCCAGCCGTTACACTTCTTTTAATACTCGATTTGATAAGTTAAATACACCCAACAGCGCAGGCTTTAACGCATTTAGAGAGAGTCGCTGTGTGATTGTCGCTAGCGGTTTTGGTGAAACCGATAAAAGGGGTAAAGAGACTTACTATCATGACTTTATTGCCGAGAATTCGGCGATGGCATTTGGTGGCTTGTTTCGCGAGTGGCAACACCCTAAAACAGGGGAAATAACCACATCATGCTCCATCATTACCAATCCGCCCCATCCTGATCTTATGCCGTTTCATAGCAAGGCTAGCCCGATGATTTTGCCGCAAAATGATGAGGTGCTCGATGCGTGGTTAAATCCTGCGAACCAGCAGGTGGAGATGTTTGATGATCTGCTCAAGCCAACATTGAGACATGACTTTACTGTGCAACAAATAAATAAGCCGAGTCAGTATCAACCTATCGGTCAAACTACTCGGCTTATTCCTAACGACTATTATTCCTAACGACAACTATGTCTAACCGCTAGCATTGAACATCACGCTGTCGCGACTAAAAAGGCTTAATTAAGATAAGCGCTTAACGTGTCTTGCTGGCTCAATAAGCTTTGGTACAAGGTAAACTGATTGGCTGCGCGTTCTACGTTATGCCCTGCATGATGAATTTGAAAATAGACATCACCGTTTAAATGATCGGTTAAGAATCTCACGCCGATCATCAAGCACATCACTCTAGCGCCTAGCCATAGGCTCTTGCGTTCATCATCTGAAAGTACGTCACCTAGCTCACTCAAATAGCCTTTACAGATAGCTCCGAAGATAGACTCCCTCACCTGCACTTTATCAAGCGCGGTAGAATCTTCCTCTTCAGGACTACAGAAAGTACGCACCATGTCGCCAAAGTCATACATCAGATAGCCTTTCATACAGGTATCTAAATCAATAATGGCAAGGCTTGTCATGTCACGCTTATCAAACAGCATATTGTTGATTTTGGTGTCGTTATGGCAAATACGACGAGGAAGCGTTGCTTCAACTTGTGCCAGTTCGTGTAGCAGATCTTGCTGCGACAATACGAAATCAATCCAGGTTTGACACTCACTTACCCGGCCATGACTGTCAGCGCTAATCGCCTGCTTGAGTAATTCAATTCGCCCAGGCAGGTGATGAAAATTAGCAATAACATCTTCTATCTGCTCTGCATCAAGTTCTGTTAATGCACTAGAGAAATGGCCAAATGCCTTAGCCGCCATTTCTGCATCCGCACTGCTACCAACCACATCGATGCTGTGGCTAAATGGTAGATAATTAATAGCACGCCAGAAACCTTTCTCACCGAGATCGACACAAAGCTCATCGCTGGCAGTTAGCTCAGGTGACACCACTTTTAATTGGTACTCGCCCGCAGCCACTTTCATTTTTAAGTGCTGACTAATTTTAGCCGCATTGTTCACCAATGCAGACGGCGTTTTGAAGACTTCGGTATTAATTTTTTGCAGTACAAATTCGCTATCAACGCCACGCACCAAAAAAGTATGGTTAATATGGCCATTCCCCAATGGAGACACTTTGGCACTTTCTGCATCAATGCCAAAATGGGACAAAATATTTTGTCTTATAAAATCGATCACCCAACACTCCAGTTATTCTTTTAGATCTCTTTTGCTATCTGGGCTTTTCTCCAGACTTTCCGTGCAAATTGATTACTTAAATGCGCTTAGAACTAATTTGAGCAAAGAGTTTGCTGTAATTTCTGCCTTACCCATTGCACGTCTTCAGGGTAAGTCACCCCGTACCAAGATTCCTTAGCGACACGGACATTAACTACCCGATTAGACACACCGTTTTGCTGCTGGTCTAAACGTGCTTGTACCACTGTTGGAAGATAACATTCCGTTTTTGGCTGATGGCCATTCTCTTTAATAAAGGCGCTAAACTGCTGCTCAATAACATCAAAGATATCTGGCTTAAAGCCCCAACAGGTCATCGAAACCACGGCATCATCGTCAAGTGTCTTACGTTGCCCGTCTAACGTACCAGTTAAACCCGCTGTATCACAGCGAATATCAAGCCATTCGGCCACATCGACAAGCTTACCCGCCTCAACCTGGCATAAACCTCGGTTAACGCCGCCATTGTCAGAGAGGGTTAAGCCGATTGGGTAAGCGACCATCATCCAGTCATCATTAACAGTGGATAAACCTTCTGCAAGCAGGCTAAAAGCGCTGTCGCCATAAAAATCATCAGCATTGATCACAGCCATAGGTCCATGGACATGGTTCCTTGCACTCCAGAGCGCATGCGCTGTACCCCAAGGCTTCTGGCGCTTTGCAACATCGGCAAACTCACGTGCCTTTGCAGGTAAATCGTCTAACGACTGAACGCAGTATTGGCAGGTAAAATCATCACTCAACTTACCCGCTAAGGCTTGATCTAGCATGCTGGCTAACTCTGGACGGATCACCAATACCGCACGAGTGAAGCCTGCTTTATAGGCGCTTAGTAACGATAGCTCCAACATGGTTTCACCCTTTGGTCCAAGCTGCGCTAACTGCTTGTCACCACCAAAGCGGCTGCCTAACCCTGCGGCAAGGATCACTAAGGTTAAATCCTGCTTGTTATTACCCATTTCTCTCTCTCAAACAATGTCACTCTCTTAAACAATGACACTTAAACAACAGCGCACTCTAAACAACGGCGCGCTCTCAAACGATTAAAGTGCCGCCGTGTGATAAGGCGGAGCAGTTTAATGAGTCTATAGCTTAATTTCCAGCGCTATTGCCTTAAATACCTATGCAGATCCAAGCTTATAATAAGAGTTATAAATAAGTACGGAAAGCGGCGACCTTGCCCAATGCTGCTTGGCTGCCCTTTAAACTAAAGTTATAACCACACAGGCTGACATTACCGCGCCTTGCCATATCAACAATAATCGCTTCGGTATCGAGTGGCGAAAATCGTGCTTCAGTGCCAGTATCTGCCAGTAAATCGACAACTAATGGCCTATATTCGGTACCATTATTAAAACGCAGTCGTGAACATGTTTTATCACCTTTAGCAGTAGCTAGAGACCACAAGTTACTCGCAGCCCCCGTTTCACCCAGCCAGCGTATAATCAATACATCCTCTTCGAGCGCTAAGCTAAATCCATCTGGCATCGATGTCGAAATACGATTAACTGGCGCGAGCCCAGCCGTGTCATCAACCACTTGCGAGCTGCTATCGCTATCGCTAGCACTTTCACTGTCAGCCTCTGATACAGGAATGAGTGACACTAGGCTCACTATTAGCATCAGCCCCACTACAGAGCCTGCAGCAATAAAGACTAACTTTTTATTGGTTTGCAATAGGCCTTGCAGCTGCGCCAAATTAAACGTTACTTGCTTTTTACTTCTGCGAGAACGCTGCACATCGTCTCTGACAGTTTCTGGGCCTTGCTGCACTTCAGCGCGGGGATATACCTCCTCGGTATGACTAACCGCTATCGCCTCTGCTGTCTCAGCACCACCTAGAGTGGGCTCAACTCGAACGCGGCTACCTGCCATTCGGGCTGAGCTTTTGTTGCTCGTCATATCCACAGGCCCCGAATAGCCTTGCACATAATCGACTCTTGAAACGGCAGGTAATACCGCTAAATAACCAATAGCAAGGCCTGCTGCAACTAGTAGCGACAGCAATAGCATCATGCTGTGAATATGCACCAAGGTGAGCAACACAAGCCAAAACGGCACTAACGTTAACAGCGTAAACTGTTGTGGCTTAGCGCAGTCTCGTAATCTACGTATGCTCGTAAATGCTAATACCGGCGTAAGTAATAGCCCGACAAAGTACAAAGCCAGCGAAGGACTAAAAACCACAACCGCTAGCAATAAAATGAAGTAAATCAGACCACTAATTGCAGCAAAACGCTGACCATTATCTAAACCATTGACACAAAAAAACGACTTAAGCTGCATATTGGTACCGACCTTAACAATATTCTTTAATTCGGCTGCTCCACAATTTATGTAGTTACAGCACACCCTATTTCTATGCCCAGGCGAAAGCATAAAACGTAATGAAGTAGCCTACCCAATTTAGCTCTCAATGTCAGTGTTTTCGGGCAATATTGTCAATTTGTGCCAATAATAAAGCCGTCAACTCACCATGAGCAGAATATCAATTACCATACTAATTCATGCATCTGCGACTAGCGTAAATATCACCCTAGGCTGTATAATGGCTCGCTTAATCTTTTACTCGACCTATTTGGGCTAACCTAGCTCCAATAGTGCCAACATCGGATATGCAGCTCATGACCGCTCGCGGAAACCTATTTATCGTCTCGGCGCCAAGCGGCGCAGGTAAATCATCGCTTATTTCAGCCCTGTTACGAGACCAGCCTGTAGATATGCAAGTTTCAGTTTCGCACACCACAAGACAACCTCGTCCTGGTGAAGAGAACGGTCAGCACTATCATTTCGTCAATCAAGATGAGTTCAAGGGCTTAATTGCCGATGGCGCTTTTTTTGAGTGGGCTGAAGTGTTCGGCAACTATTATGGCACCTCTCGTGTCACGATTGAGCAGACACTCGCGCAAGGTATTGATGTATTTCTTGATATCGACTGGCAGGGGGCTCAGCAAGTTAAACAACTGATGCCTGAATCTATTGGTATTTTTATTCTACCACCGTCAAAAACTGAGCTAGAGCGTCGCCTAACTGGCCGTGGACAAGACAGTGAAGAAGTGATTGCAGGCCGTATGGCACAAGCAGTTTCAGAGATGTCACACTACAATGAATACGACTTCGTTTTAGTCAATGACGATTTCGACAAAGCATTGGCCGATCTTTTAGCGATCATTCGCAGTCAAAGACTAACCTCTGCTAGCCAAATTCATACGCAAAATGGTATGATTAAAGATCTGTTGGCAGACTAACTGTCATCATGTACAATTTTGCGTCATTTTTTCAATCGATTAAACACTGGAGTTTCCAAACATGGCTCGCGTAACTGTAGAAGATGCCGTAAACCAAATCGGCAACCGTTTTGATATGATTCTGGTTGCAGCGCGTCGTGCTCGCCAAATCGCTGTGCAGGGTAAAGACCCTATGGTTGATGAAGAGAACGACAAGCCAACGGTTATCGCCCTGCGCGAAATCGAGCTAGGTTTAGTCACAGCTGATACTTTGGATGCCGATGAGCGCCAAACAGTTCGTGAACGTGAAGCAGCTGAAATTGCTGCTGTTGCTGCCATCGCTGAAGGCCGCAACAACGTCATATAAGGAGTAGAGTCACTTGTATCTGTTTGAAGGTCTCAAGGAGTCTGCGTCAGGTTATTTAGAACCTGAGCAGGTAGAATTACTCAAGCAGGCCTATCAGGTGGCGCGTGATGCCCATGAAGGTCAGATGCGCACGAGTGGCGAACCTTATATTACCCACCCGGTTGCGGTTGCCCGCATCCTGGCCGATATGCGTCTCGATCATGAGACGCTTATGGCTGCCCTCTTGCACGACACTATCGAAGACACCCCGGTAACCAAAGAAGAACTGGCTGAACTATTCAGTGAGTCGATTGCCGAATTGGTTGAAGGCGTCTCTAAGCTAGATAAGCTAAAGTTTCGCGATAAGAAAGAAGCCCAGGCTGAAAACTTCCGCAAAATGATGATGGCGATGACCCAAGATATTCGAGTCATCTTAATCAAGCTTGCCGATAGAACCCACAATATGCGCACCTTAGGTGCACTACGGCCTGATAAGCGCCGTCGCATTGCCCGAGAAACTCTCGAAATTTACGCTCCTATCGCTAACCGTCTTGGTATTCATAATATTAAGAGTGAGTTAGAAGATTTAGGTTTCCAAGCCTACTATCCAATGCGATATCGTGTACTCAAAGAGGTGGTGAAAGCCGCTCGCGGTAACCGTAAAGAGCTTATTCAAAGTATCGAAGCTGCAATCGAAACTCGCCTCGAAGACACAGGTCTTGAAGGTGCGGTAAAAGGTCGCGAAAAAAATCTTTATTCCATCTATAACAAGATGAGCAATAAAGAGCTGCAATTCCAAGAAGTCATGGATATCTATGCCTTTAGAGTCATCGTAGACTCAATCGATACGTGTTATCGCGTGATGGGTGCCATGCACGGCCTTTATAAGCCGCATCCTGGTCGCTTCAAAGATTATATCGCTATCCCTAAAGCTAACGGCTATCAGTCGCTACATACTTCACTTTTTGGTCCTCACGGCGTGCCAGTTGAGATCCAAATTCGTACCGAAGATATGGACCAAATGGCTGATAAAGGGGTCGCGGCTCACTGGCTGTATAAGAAAGGCAGTTCAGCAGAGCAAGGCACGACCACTCAAGTGCGTGCCCGTAAGTGGATGCAAAGCTTGCTAGAACTGCAGCAAAGCGCCAGCACCTCGTTTGAATTTGTTGAGAACTTTAAAACAGAACTCTTTCCTGAAGAGATTTATGTCTTTACCCCTGAAGGCCGTATTTTAGAGCTTCCAGTGGGCGCAACACCGGTCGATTTTGCTTACGAAGTTCACACTGACGTAGGTAATACCTGTGTCGGTGCTAAAGTAAACCGCCAGGCTTACCCATTAAGTCAGCCACTTATCTCCGGTCAAACTGTTGAGATAATTACCGCTAACGGCGCACGCCCGAATGCGGCCTGGCTTAACTTTGTGGTTACCGGTAAAGCACGCGCTAAAATCCGTCAATTACTGAAAAGCTTAAAAGAAGACGATGCTATTTTACTGGGCAAGCGCTTACTCAATCATGCGCTAGGTGAAACTAAGCTCGATAGCTTATCAGCAGAGCAAATTGAAAAAGTCGTTAAAGATACCAAGCATGACACACTCGATGCATTGCTAGCCGATATTGGGTTAGGTAATGCCATGAGCATTGTTATCGCTCAGCGTCTTCGCGGCGACCGAGTTGATACCGAAGAGCAAAAAGAAGCTCACACCATGCCTATTCGTGGTGCTGATGGCATGTTGGTCACGTTTGCAAATTGTTGTCGCCCCATTCCGGGTGATGCGGTTATTGCCCACGTGAGCCCAGGCAAAGGCCTTGTGGTTCATATGGAAAGCTGCGCTAACATTCGTGGTTATCAAGGTGAACCTGATAAGTACATTCCTGTGCAGTGGGATAGCGCCGATGGTGTTGAATACCAGGCTAACTTGCGTGTAGAAATCGTTAACCACCAAGGTGCGTTAGCTAAGATCACTTCGATTGTCGCTGCCGAAGGCTCAAATATTCATCACTTAACCACAGAAGAGCGTGATGGGCGTGTTTTCCTCATCAACTTACGTATTTCTGTGCGTGACCGTATTCATTTAGCTAACGTTATGCGTAGAATTAGAGTACTTCCTGAAGTATTACGTACATCTCGAAACCGTTAATTAACGCTGCATCGCACTCAATAAAGACAAGGACAGATAATGGCAGAGAAGATCATCATAGCAACCGACAAAGCGCCTCAAGCAATTGGCACTTACTCTCAAGCAGTTAAAGTTGGTAGCACGGTTTATTTATCAGGCCAGATCCCACTAAATCCTGAGACAATGCAAATTGTTAGCAGTGAGTTTGAAGCGCAAGTTGTTCAAGTATTTGACAACCTAATTGCTGTTTGCGAGGCTGCCGGTGGTTCGCTCAATGATATCGTGAAGCTAAATATCTTTATGACAGACTTGAGCAACTTTGCCACTGTAAACGAAATTATGGGTCGCTACTTTGAGCAACCTTACCCAGCACGTGCCGCAATCGGTGTTAAGCAATTACCGAAAGATTCACTTGTTGAAATGGATGGAGTCATGGAGATCTAATCTTCTATTACTCTTCCAAATGGGCGCTACGGCGCCCTTTTATGATTTAACGCTAACTATCATCGCCAACAGCATTTTACAGAAGCCCATCATGAGTCCTGAACGTTTCGCCCGCATAAACCAGATGCTTGATAACCGCCAACCTGATTTAACCGTATGCTTAGACACCGTACACAAAGGCAATAACATTGCCGCCGTTTTGCGTACCGCAGACGCTGCGGGTATTCATGAAGTGCATGCCGTGTGGTCTGAACTTGAAATGCGCGTATCGGGCAATACCGCATCGGGTAGCCAACAATGGGTTAAGACCCGAGTGCACCAAAGTATGGCGCAAGCAGTCGATGATTTTCGTGGTAAAGAGATGCAAATTCTGGCGACCACCTTTTCTGATACGGCCGTCGATTTTAGAGACATTGATTATACCCGCCCAACCGCCATCATTTTGGGTAATGAACGTGATGGCGTGAGCCCTGAAGGCATCGCTAGCGCCGATCAACATATCATTATCCCTATGATAGGCATGGTGCAATCGCTCAATGTGTCAGTAGCTGCAGCGCTTATTATGTATGAAGCCCAGCGTCAACGCACAGCTGCAGGTATGTACGGTACACGCAAACTTGATGATGCTTACTGTCAAATAAAGCTATTTGAAGAAGGCCACCCAATTTATGCCAAAGCCTGCCGCCGTAAGAAACTGCCTTACCCTGCCATAGATGAAGATGGCCAGATTGTCGCGGATGAGGAATGGTGGCAAAAAATGCGCGCCCCTTCAGACTAAAACTAAGCATAAGGCTAAAGTTAAAGCTCGGGCTCAACCAAAATTAGCAGCACTTAGACCAATCAATATTAAGTGCTGATATTTTGTTTTCCTAACAACTCAATCACCCGCACGTTCAAATCACCCGCTACAAATAACACTCTCAACCCACCACAACAAAATTGTAACACCCGTTTGAAAAAGTTTGTCTTAGATCACATTTTTCGCCATACTCAATATTGCAGCAGCCTGTTAAACGAACGATTAAAACAAAAAACACTGCAACAGGTTGAATTGGAATCAACAATTATCAATATGGAAATGCGATGGAATCTTCTATGAAAACCCCAATTGAGATGCTTGAACATTGGGTTGAAAAACAAGGCGACCAGGTTTATCTAAAGCAGCCTATTGACGGTCAATACAAGACGTTTACCTGGCGCGATGTGCAAACCAAGATGCAGCAAATCGCCGGTGCCCTTAGACATTTAGGCCTAAACCCAGGCGATAAAGTCGCTGTTCTCTCTAAAAACTGTGCCGAATGGTTTATTACCGATCTTGCCCTAATGCACGGCGGCTATATCAGTGTACCAATTTACCCCACGGCGAATGCCGACACTATTCGCTACACCCTTGAGCACAGTGAAGCCAAAGCAATTTTTATCGGTAAGCTAGATTATTGGGCCGACCAAGAAGCGGGCGTTGGTGGCGATATTCTGCGTATAGCCATGCCGTACGACACCATGCCCTCGCAGTACCATTGGGATAAAATGCTTACCTTAGGTCAGCCATTAATTGATGCGCCTTTGCCTACAGCCGAGCAAGTGATGACCATTATCTACACTTCTGGCTCAACCGGTAAGCCTAAAGGTGCGATTCAAAACTTCGCTAGCTACACCTGGACCTGCACCGCAGTTGTGCGCGATCTTAAAACCGGTGTTGAAGATAGATTGCTATCTTATCTACCACTGGCGCACATTACCGAGCGTGTTGCCATTGAAGGCTCATCTTTTTATTCTGGCAGCAGCGTTGCCTTTGTCGAGAGCCTAGATAGCTTTGTGGCCGACGTGCAACGCGCCAGGCCAACGGTATTCTTCTCGGTACCGCGCCTGTGGAGCTTATTTCAAAAGAACATTATCGACAAAATTGGTTACAGTAAGCTTAACTTTTTGCTTAAAGTACCCATCCTAAGTAGCATCGTTAAACGTAAAATCCATCAAGGATTAGGTTTAGAGCATTGCCATTTACTTGGCTCAGGCTCTGCCCCCATCCCACCATCACTTGTTGAGTGGTACCACAAAATTGGCCTCAATATCAGCGAGGCCTGGGGCATGACAGAAAACTGCGCCTATTCCATTATTAACTACCCATTCGATGCCAGTAAAATCGGCTCTGTTGGTCGCGCAGTTGAAGGTTGTGAAGCCAAGTGTTCCGATGTCGGTGAACTGCTAGTTAAGAGTCCTGGCCTAATGCAGGGCTATTATAAACAGGAAGAAGAGAGCGCTAATTGCTTCGATGAAGATGGTTTCTTCCACACTGGTGACTTGTGCACCATTGATGATGAAGGCAATGTCAGCATTACAGGCCGTGTTAAAGACAACTTTAAAACCTCGAAAGGTAAATATGTCGCGCCTGTACCTATCGAGCGCAAACTGGCACAAGACCCACATGTTGAAATGATCTGTGTTATCGGCTCAGGCTTACCTCATCCTGTCGCTTTAGTGCAACTTTCAGAAGGTGCCAATGTGCAACCTCGAGAAGAAGTCAGAGCATCATTAAAAGCCACCGTCGACTCTGTTAACCCCCATCTTGAATCACATGAGACTGTTGATGCGATTGTAATTGTGAGTGAACCTTGGGATGTTGAAAATGATGTATTAACACCGACACTCAAAATAAAGCGCCATGTACTTGAAAAGAAATTTAGTGAAAAAGTAGATGGTGTACGCGGTGGTAAAGTCTGCTGGGAAGATGAAATCTAGATCTTTCAGGGTGTCCAATTAACCCATAACGACACACTTTAAGGTGTGTCGTTTTGTTTTTGTGACAAACAATCAGCAATTAACTAAATTTAATGAGTAAGAAGCAGTTTTTGATTGCGCAATTTTTGAAAGAAACTATTCTTGCCATCCTTTCAAAGAAACCCAAATTATAGAGTTAACCATGTTTATTTTATTGTCGATACTCGGCGGCTTTTTAATTCTAACAATAGGCGCTGAAGCCTTAGTTCGAGGTGCAAGCCAAATTGCACTCAGATTAGGACTTACACCACTTATTATCGGTCTCACTATTGTAGCTTTTGGTACTAGTGCGCCTGAACTTGCTGTAAGTGTAAAGTCAGCTATTGCGGGCAACAGTGGCATTGCATTGGGTAATGTCATTGGCTCAAACATCGCTAACATCGGTCTTATTTTAGGTATTACAGCGCTTATTCGTCCCATTAAGATTGAGTCTCAAATGGTGCGCCGTGATATTCCTATCATGATTGGCGCCTCGCTATTATTTTGGAGCCTATTACTCGATGGCGGTTTAAGCTTCTGGGACGGCGCAATTTTATTTGCGTTACTTGTCGCTTATTTAACTTTCAGCTATTTCACGGCTGAAAAACAAACTGCTGATGACGTTGAAGATACCAAGCAAAATCCAATGTTGTCAGTACTGTTTATTGTTATCGGTATCAGCATGCTTGTTGGCGGCGGTATTTTATTCGTTGATGGCGCGGTGGCTATGGCTAAGTCGTTTGGTATCAGCGAAGTGATTATCGGCTTAACTATCGTTGCTATTGGTACCAGTATGCCTGAGCTTGTCACCTCAATCGTGGCAGCACTTAAAGGCCAGAGTGATATCGCCATTGGTAATGTTGTTGGCTCTAATATCTTCAACGTACTCGGTATTCTAGGTGTGACAGCGCTTATTCACCCTATTATCGGCAGTGAAATTAGTAACCTGGATTGGGCTGCTATGATTGCCTTAGCCGTGCTATTACTGCCATTTGCCTACACAGGTTTACGTATTGGGCGCCGCGAAGCAGGCTTATTAATTGCTGGTTACTTCGCCTATATCGGCTACATAGTATTACAAGCCATATAATTCGCCCTTCCAGCAAATGCTGAAATAAATAGGCCTAACGTGCAATCTGCAAGTTAGGCTTTTTTTTGCGTTATTTTCACTGTTATCGCGACACTCATACGCGCAGATTTGCGTAAACCGATATCTCTGATAATATATGTATAAATTTACAGTGTTTGAGTGTTAACCGTTTGCAAAGACTCGATCTTGTTCCTATCACAGAGCTTAAGGGCGTCGCTAAAAAGATGGCCGAGAGATTAGCTAAGCTGAGCATAACAACAGTGCAAGATCTGTTGTTTCATCTGCCGCTGCGCTATGAGGATCGCACTCAAGTCTACCCCATTGCCTCGCTTTACCCGGGCAGTTACGGCACCATCGAAGCCGTCATTCAATCAAGCCAAATTATTCAAGGCCGTAAGCGCATGCTGACCTGTACGGTGCGCGATGATACTGGCAGCTTAACCCTACGCTTTTTTAATTTCTCAGTTGCGCAGCGTAACGGCCTACAGATCGGCATGACCATTCGTGCTTACGGCGAAATTCGCCGTAGTATGCATGGCGTCGAGATTATTCACCCTGAATATAAAGTGATATCTCCCGGTGAAGACCTGCAGCTGAGCGATACACTGACGCCGGTTTACCCCACAACTGAAGGCTTAAAACAAGCAAGTTGGATTAAGCTGACTGAGCAAGCACTTGCCATGCTGGATAATGGCGGCTTACAAGAACTACTCCCGCCTCACCTGCAGCCAAATAATTTGGATTTAAAGCAAGCATTACAGATCCTGCATCGACCTAATAATCAAGTGTCGTTATTTGAGCTGGAGCAAGGCACCCATCCGGCGCAGCAACGCCTCATTCAAGAAGAATTGCTGGCCCATAACTTGAGCATGCTACGCCTGCGTCAACGTAGTAACCGTGACAAAGCGGTCAGCATGCATGCCACAGGTCAGTTACTTAACCCTTTTTTAGCCTCGCTTCCCTTCAAGCCTACTGGAGCACAACAGCGGGTAGTTGCAGATATAACCCAAGACTTAGCTAAGCATGAGCCTATGATGCGCCTCGTTCAAGGTGATGTGGGTTCGGGTAAAACCTTGGTGGCAGCCTTAGCGGCATTACAAGCGATAGAAAGCGGGTACCAAGTGGCCATGATGGCACCGACTGAGCTATTAGCCGAACAACACGCGCTAAACTTTGCCAGTTGGTTTGAACCTTTAGGCCTAAAAGTGGGCTGGCTTGCGGGAAAACTAAAAGGTAAGGCCAGAGCGCAATCGTTAGCTGATATTGAATCTGGCGATGCCCACATCGTCATTGGTACCCATGCTATTTTCCAAGAGCAAGTGGTGTTCAATAAGCTGGCGCTGATTATTATCGATGAGCAACATAGATTTGGTGTACATCAACGTTTGGGTTTGCGCGAAAAAGGAATTAGTCAGGGCTTTCATCCGCACCAGCTGATCATGACCGCCACCCCGATTCCGCGAACTTTAGCCATGACCGCCTATGCCGACCTCGACACCTCGATTATCGATGAACTGCCGCCGGGAAGAACGCCGGTTACAACCGTCGCAATTTCTGAGCAACGCCGAGAGGAAGTGATAGACCGAGTCAGACAAGCCGCCATTAACGACAAGCGTCAAACTTACTGGGTATGCACCTTAATCGAAGAGTCTGAAGTGCTCGAATGCCAAGCGGCAGAAGACACAGCAGAAGAACTTAAACGTGCCCTACCCGAGTTAAAGGTTGGCTTAGTTCATGGTCGTATGAAGCCTGCCGAGAAACAGCAGATCATGGCTGACTTTAAAGCCGGCGAGCTAAATTTATTAGTGGCTACAACAGTGATTGAGGTTGGTGTTGACGTACCTAACGCCAGCTTGATGATTATTGAAAACCCTGAACGATTAGGTTTAGCACAGCTGCATCAGCTTAGAGGCCGTGTTGGCCGTGGCGCCGTTGCCAGCCACTGCGTGTTGCTTTATAAGGCGCCGCTATCGGCTACTGCAACCAAAAGGATTGGAGTGCTCAGACAGAGTAATGATGGCTTTGTTATTGCTCAGCAAGATTTAGAGATCCGTGGCCCGGGTGAGGTACTAGGCACAAAACAAACGGGTATCGCCGATATGAAAATTGCCGATCTAATGCGAGATCAGGCATTTATTCCTCATGTACAAAAACTCGCTGTTCACGTTATGCAACAAGCCCCTGCTAGCGTAGACCCGATTATTGAACGCTGGTTAGGCGATCGTGAGCAATTTGTACAAGCATAAGCTGCTATGTCAGTCAGTTTTATAAATTAAATATCCTTAATAGAGCTTCAGACTATAGACAATCTCCTGGATTTTTGCAGAATGGATTGAAGCTATACTTTTATCATTAGTCGTATCACTGCCCAGTGCAGAGGAGTTACAATGCAACTCAGTCAAGAAGATAGAATTTCGCCACAGGAAAAGACCTCTGGCACCAATGGCCTGGCTATTTTGGCTATCGTTGTCGTTGTAGCGCTATCTGCAGGTGGCTACTATTACCTCAGTGGTGATGCTCCAATTGAAGAACCACTCGTTATTGCCCCTGTGGTGATCCCCGACCCAATCCCAGATCAGCCACTAGAAACCGAAGCTGTGCCAGAGCCTGAAGTCGTTGAAGTTGAAGCGGTACAGCTACCAGAGGTTGATCCTGTAGCTGAAGTCGAGCCTTTACCCGCTTTAGCTGACAGTGATGGCTATGTACACCAGAAAGTGACCGCTATTGCTGATGGTATGGCAATTGAGCCACTATTGATTGAAGACAACATCGTCCGCCAGTTTGTGGTTTTTGTAGATAACTTAGCTCAAGGCGAATTGGCGCGTAAAGTGAGCCCACTGCAAGCCCCAAGCAATAGCTTTACCGTATCTGAAATTGCCAATAAGACCTATATCAACCCTGATAGTTACCATAGGTATGATCTATACGCTGACTTCCTTTCAAGCTTAAATGATCAAGAGTTAGCTAAAACCTATAAAGAGATGACTCCACTACTGAGTGAAGCATTTAGCGAGCTAGGCTATAGCAAGACTTCGTTTAATGACCGTATGCTGCAAGCTATCGAGGTGATGTTGGATGCTCCTATTATCGAGCAACCGATTGAATTAGATGGTGTTAGCGTCAACTATCAATTTGTTGCCCCCAAGCTAGAAGCCTTGCCTAATGCGCAAAAGTTGATGATTCGTATGGGCCCTGAAAACGCGCGTAAAGTGAAGTCGGCACTGCGCCGGCTCCAGAAGCAATTAAGCTAACGCCAAGTTTTCTCTTCTATATCCTATCAAAAAGCCCTGCATTAACAGGGCTTTTATTCAATTCCAACATTTTATCACCCAATAGCTACCTCCAAGCGACAGCTGTATCATAAAAGGGCTTATTACGCCCACCATTTATGATGTAGAATAATCAGCTTAACCGCTACATTTTGATCGCCAACAGGCACTTGTATCCTGTTCGGTCAAAACTATCTTTTTATTAGTCAGGGCAATACGAAAGGATATTCGTATCTGAGGCGATGCAATTGAAGTTCAGCATTCTTTCATGGGGCGCATGGTCGCCGCACTATCAACACGCTTCAGATTGGCTCAACTGGCCACACGGTGTCATCGATGACGCTATACAACTCAGTGCCGCCCCCAAATTGGCCCATGTGCCAGCTATGCAGCGCAGGCGTCTGAGCAAACTCACCAAAATTATTCTTGAGGCCGTAAACCAATGCTGCCCTGCTGAGCAATGCCGTAGCATTTTTGCCTCCCAACACGGTGAAATTAATCGCACCATTGGCTTACTTAACGATATCGCTGAGCAATCGCCATTATCGCCAACAGGGTTTAGCCAATCGGTACATAATACTGCCAGCGGTATTTTCAGTATTTTAACTGGCAATCAAGCTCAATCGACCTCTATAGCTGCGGGTAGCAACACGTTTTCCCAAGCATTTATCGAATCCTATGGTCAGCTACATGCAGATCCAGAGCCATTATTATTAGTCTATGCTGACGAGCCTGTGCCTGAAGTTTATCGCCAATTTGCCCATGAGCCAGAATGGCCCATAGCAGTGGCTTTTATGCTAGCCCCAGCTAACGACACACAAGATGCACTGGCCACACTAACGTTAACTCCTTTGGATGAACAAGCTGAACTCGACAACAAACTCAGCTTTGCTCTATTGCTATCGAGTTTGGCAGCTCAACACAATATCAGCGGAAATTTGTCTGGTTGGCACTGGGACCTGAGCTGTGACTGAACCCTTTATGAATAAGTCCGCTGCCAATAAGCCCATCAATGACAAGCAGCCTCTGGCTCCCAAACTAATGGGCATAGCTTACGCCCCACGCTGGCTTGGCGGCACCGCTTGCTACATCGCCTTTGGTCTTGGTGGATTGCTAAGTTCACTGACCATATTGCCAATACTTAGATTTTGGCCTGGTAGCCGCCAGCAACGCATTGAGCGCGTACAAAGAGCCGTGCACATCATGTTTAAAGGCTTTGTCAAAATGCTCACTTGGGCCGGCGTTATCAAGGTTACTCACGGAGACTTAAGCCGCCTCAGCAATGCTAAAGGGGTCATTGTCACCGCTAACCATCCAACATTAGTCGATGTGGTTGTGTTAATCAGCTTGATGCCTAATGCTGGTTGCATCGTTAAACAGGGGCTATGGCGTAACCCCTTTTTACGCGGCGTTGTCTCTTGCGCTGGCTATATTCCTAATCGCGGTGCGGAGTTACTTCTGCAAGACTGTAAATCAGTGCTTGAACGCGGCACTAACCTCATCATCTTTCCGGAAGGCACACGCACCAAAATAGGTGAGAAAATTAATGATTTTGCACGTGGGGCCGCCAATATCACTGTGCGTACCCATAGCGATCTGTTGCCTGTATTTTTAAAAACCAATACTGTAGGCCTAAGCAAGCAGCAAAAGTGGTACCAGTTGCCTAGACGGACAATTGGCATGCATGTGGAAATAGGCGAAACCCAGCCCTATTTACGTTATGATGCCGATGCAGGTGGCGACGCAAAGATGGCACGACAACTCACTCGTGACTTAGAAAACTATTATAAACAACAATTAGATAGATACTTATGAGCTTAGATAACGAAATAAAACAACTGATCATCGACTGTCTCGATTTAGAAGACGTCAGTATTGATGATATCGACTCTGACGCCCCACTATTTGGTGAAGGCCTAGGGCTCGATTCTATCGACGCATTAGAACTTGGCTTAGCAATTAAAAAGCAGTTTGATGTGAAAATTGAAGCTAATTCTGATGCAACCAAACAACACTTCTATAGCGTTGCCAGCTTAGTCAGCTTTATTGAGTCACAGCGAGCGTAGGAGAAATTATGCAAAGTCGTGAACAGATCCTTGAAATGCTGACTCAAATTTTAGTCGATGAGTTTGAAATTGACGCGAGTGATATCACCTTAGAAGCCTCTTTGTATGAAGAGCTCGATCTAGACAGCATCGATGCCGTAGATTTGGTGATCAAACTACAGCAAATGACAGGTAAAAAAATTAAACCTGAAGAGTTTAAAGCGGTGAGAACCGTTAACGATGTCGTGTCGGCTATCGAAGGCTTAGTCAAAGAGTAATGCGACTCTTTTTGCAAATAGTGACAAGCTTAGTGGTCATCGCTTATCCACTTGCGGTCTATTTTGGTTTGCACTATTTGCCCGCTGGCACCATTGCGCTCGTCTTATGCGCAATATTAGTCTTACGACTGGTATTACAACAGCAAAAAGTAAAGTCATTGATGTTGCCACTGCTTGTTGGCATCGGCTTAACAGCAGGAAGCTTTGTTGCTAAAGAGAATAATTGGTTACTGTTTTATCCTGTGGTGATTAACCTCACCATGCTGGGTCTTTTTGGTTACTCACTAAAACATGGCCCTAGCATGATAGAAAGGCTAGCCAGACTGAAAGAACCCGACCTGCCCGATGAGGCTATCGGTTATCTCAATAGCGTCACCTTAATTTGGTGCGGCTTATTTATCTTTAATGGCTCGATGGCGCTCTATACAGCGCTGTATACCAGCATCGAAACGTGGACGCTTTATAACGGGCTAATCGCCTACTTGCTCATAGGGTCGCTACTTGGTGGCGAGTGGTTATATCGAACATTTTGGTTAAAAAAGTCATGACGAATCTACTTAAATCTTGGCTATGCCAAGGGCCTACTGCTCAACAGCTAATTAGCTTCAATCATCACGATATTGTAACGGGAGCGGCCTTTACTGCTCAAGTCGCACAATTGCATCGACAATTAAGTGATTCCGATTCCAAACGCTGGCTACTTAGCTGTGAAAGCAGTGACCTTTTTGCCGTCGGACTCTGCGCCGGGTTACTTGCCGGTAAACAGATAATCCTGCCTGCCAATACTCAAGCTGGCACCTTGAGTGAACTCACTCACGAGTATGATGGCGTGCTCGCCAACATGCCAATTTGTGAAGGTAAGGCGTTTTTACGTCTCGATAAAGATCTCAATCCGACTGCGAGTGACTGGCCACAAACACAAAATTGGGGCGAACTGGTACTCTTTACCTCAGGTAGCAGCGGCAGGCCAAAACGCGTAGCCAAAACCATTGAGCAACTCGACGCCGAAGTCAGCGTGCTTGAGCATACTTTTGCCCAGCACCTGCCTCATTGCAGCGTAATATCGACCGTGACTCATCAGCATATTTATGGCTTGTTATTCAAAGTTCTTTGGCCACTCGCTGCCAGTCGCCCCTTTTTGAGCGATCTGGTTGAATACCCTGAAACCTTAAGCTACTACGCGAACCTGTTTCCAAACCTCTGTTTGATCAGCAGTCCTGCCCAGCTGTCTCGATTGCCCGACGCTCTCGATAATGAGCGACAACTGCGTTCACCTAGCTTAGTGTTCAGCTCTGGCGGACCATTGAGCTTTGAAGCATCACAAGGTGTCGCTAACTGTTACGGTCAAGCGCCTATCGAGGTATTTGGCAGCACAGAAACCGGTGGCATCGCCTACCGTCGTCAACACCAGCCTAATGCAAACTGGCAAGCTTTCGCGCCAATTGAGATCCAACAAGCGCAAAGTGATGGTGCGCTGATGCTAAAATCACCTTACCTACCTGATAATGAATGGCTAAAGTGTGATGACAAAATTGATCTGCAAGCCGATGGCACTTTTTCTCTGCAGGGGCGCTTAGACCGCATTATTAAAGTTGAAGAGAAACGCCTGTCATTGGTACAGATGGAGTCACTATTAGAGAGCCATCCCTATGTCGCACAAGCGGCATTGGTGATGTTAGAGCAACCTAGAGTGCAACTCGGCGCCGCTATAACGCTTTCCCCTCTGGGCATGGAACAACTCGAAGCTAAGGGTAAACTCGCGCTAAATAACCAACTCAAAAACCACTTGCTCAGCCAATTTGAGCGGGTCACGCTACCAAGGCGTTGGCGTTACCCTGAAGCCTTACCGCTTAATCCGCAAGGTAAGCGGGTACACGCAAACATGTTAGCCCTGTTCGATATCGATAAGTTTAAGAGCAAATGATTACCTCTACATTGCCCACCATTATCAGCCATAACAGTGAGAATGACTCTGTCACCTGGCGGCTAGAGATTGCTGCCGACCTCGTGTATTTCAATGGCCACTTTCCAGAGCAACCCGTGTTGCCGGGTGTCACTCAGCTCGACTGGGCGATAAAGCTTGGCTGCGCGCATTTTGGTTACCCGGTCAATGTTGCCAGCCTAGAAGTACTTAAATTTCAACAACTGATGCTACCTAACTCCCAGGTAGACCTGACCATTAGCCATAATCCCGCCAAGGCCAAACTGGTATTTACCTATAGCGATGGCGATAAACGTTTCGCATCGGGGCGTATTGCACTCAGTAACGAAGCAGTGCAGGCCATCAACAGTACGGACAATAACTAATGCGGCTCGCTCTGGTTATCCCCAACTATAATCACCGCGGTGCCATTGAACGTACCCTAGAGCAATTAGCGGCTTTTAATCTACCTTGTTATTTAGTTAACGATGGCAGCGACGACGAAACGCGCTTCTTGCTGATCGAGCTGGCTGAAAAATATGACTGGGTGACCCTGCTTCACCACCCATATAACCGGGGTAAAGGCGCTGCAGTAATGACCGGACTACGAACCGCATATGCAGAGGGTTACACCCACGCCCTGCAGGTAGATGCCGATGGTCAACACGATTTAAACGATATACCCGCCATGATAGCCCAGGCCGAGTCGACTCCAGAGGCGCTTATTTCTGGCTTGCCGCAATATGACGAATCCGTGCCGAAAGGCCGATTATACGGCCGTTACATCACTCACTTTTGGGTATGGATAGAAACGTTAAGTTTCGATATTCAAGACTCCATGTGCGGCTTTCGTGTCTATCCGCTCGAGGCAACCGAGAAACTGTTTTTAAGCCATGCCTTAGGCGAGCGCATGGACTTTGATATTGAAGTCTTAGTGCGTCTTTACTGGCAAGGCGTGCCAGTGATTCATTTGCCAACCCGAGTGATCTACCCAGAAGATGGCGTGAGTCATTTTCAAGGGGTTAAAGATAACGTGCGTATCTCATTGATGCACAGCAAACTCTTCTTTGGCATGTTGCTGCGTCAACCGAAAAAGCTTTATCGAAAGCTGCAGCAAAAGCTCACAAGTTCAGGCCAGAATAAGCATTGGTCGAGCATGGGTGAGCGCGGCAGTTACTGGGGAATTAAGCTACTTGCAGAAAGCTACCGCTTAGGGGGGCACTGGCTTTGCCGCGCTATCATGTATCCGGTGATCATCTATTTTTTCATTACCGGCACCACGGCAAGAACCGCTTCTAAGCAATTTTTAACTCATGTGAAGCTTAAGCAACCCAATCATCCACAGCTGGGTGAGCCACTGAGCTGGCGCGACAGCCTGAAGCACTTTTTCGCCTTTGGTAATGCCGCGTTAGACCGAATTGACGCTTGGTGCGATCGCATCAAGCTCGAACAGGTCGATTTTCCTAATCGAGAAATGCTAGCCAATCAATTACTCGCGGGCAATGGCGCGGTATTACTGGTATCGCACTTAGGTAACTTAGAGCTGTGCCGCGCAATATCAATCCACCAGCGCCAAGTCAAAGTCAACGTCATGGTGCTGACGCAAAATGCCGAGAACTTTAATAAGGTGCTCAAGCAGCTCAACCCCGACAGCTCACTAAACCTCATCCAGGTCACCGAATTAGGCCCTAGTACTTCGATTTTGCTACAACAAAAAATTGAAGCGGGGGAATTGGTTGTCATTGCAGGCGATAGAACCTCGTCACAGACTGCTGGTCGCGTGATTTACCAAGACTTTTTAGGCGAGCCAGCTGCATTCCCTCAAGGGCCATTCATTTTGGCCGGGCTACTTGATTGCCCGGTTTATACCATGTTCTGCCTACGGCAAAATGGCCGCTACCATGTGCATTTAGAGCATTTCGCTAACACCTTAAAAGGCCCTAGAGCCGGGAGAAGTGAGCGAATCGAGCAAGCCGTTAACGAATTTAGTCGTCGCTTAGCGCATTTTGCGCTTAAAGAGCCACTGCAATGGTTTAATTTTTATGATTTTTGGCGCAAGGACGAAGAGTTCCAACGAGCCAATGTGCAATGCAAGCAGAGCAAGCAGAGCAATAGTTGCGATATAAAGGACAAGCAAAGCAAATGACCCAACAAACCACTTATAACCCTAGCAAGCAAACAGTTGAATTTGGCTACAATAGTCTGGCACTTGAAGATGTGGTTGCTATTGCCAAAGGGGCACAAGCTAAGCTTAACCAAACCGCTGAGTATCAGGCCTATATTCAAAAAGGCGCGCGGTTTATCGATAGCCTACTGAAAGAAGAAGGCGTCGTATATGGGGTAACCACAGGCTATGGCGACTCTTGTACCGTGACCGTTGGGCTCGATTTAGTCCACGAACTCCCACTGCATCTGACCCGTTTTCACGGCTGCGGTATGGGCGATATTCTGTCTCCTATGCAGGCTCGCGCAGTAATGGCGTGCCGCCTAAGCTCACTCGCTGTAGGCAAGTCAGGCGTCACTTATGAGCTGCTTAAGCGTATAGAAACCCTGCTTAACCTCAATATCACCCCGGTGATCCCTGAAGAAGGCTCAGTGGGCGCGAGCGGCGACTTAACGCCACTGTCTTACCTTGCGGCAGTACTTGTAGGTGAGCGTGATGTGATTTACCAGGGTGAGCGACGTCCAACCAGTGACGTATATAAAGAACTTAATATCGTGCCGCTCACGCTACGCCCTAAAGAGGGCTTAGCACTGATGAACGGTACTGCGGTTATGACCGCCCTTGCTTGTTTAGCTTACGACCGAGCGCAGTACATGGCGCGCCTTGCCAGTCGTATTACTGCTATGGCGTCGCTGACACTTAAAGGTAACTCGAACCACTTCGACGAAATTTTATTTGCCGCAAAGCCTCATCCAGGGCAAAACCAGATTGCCGCTTGGATCCGTGAAGACTTAAACCATCACATTCACCCTCGCAACTCTGACAGACTGCAAGACAGGTATTCGATCCGCTGTGCACCGCACGTGATTGGAGTACTGCAAGACGCGCTGCCGTTTATGCGCCAGTTTATTGAAACCGAGCTTAACAGCGCTAACGACAACCCAATTGTCGACGGTGAAGGTGAGCATATTCTACATGGTGGGCACTTCTACGGCGGGCATATTGCCTTTGCCATGGATGCGATGAAAAACGCAGTGGCTAACATTGCCGATCTTATCGACCGCCAGATGGCGCTGGTGATGGATCAAAAGTTCAACAATGGTCTACCTGCAAATCTTTCAGGCGCTAAAGGCAAACGTAAAGCGATTAACCACGGCTTTAAAGCGGTACAGATTGGCGTATCGGCCTGGACGGCTGAAGCGCTTAAAAACACCATGCCAGCCAGTGTATTCTCTCGCTCCACCGAATGTCATAACCAAGACAAGGTCAGCATGGGCACTATCTCAGCCCGTGACTGTATGCGCATATTACAGCTAACCGAGCAAGTAGCTGCTGCTGCGCTATTAGCCATGTCTCAGGGCATTCGTCTGCGAATAGCGCAGGAAGAATTGGTGCCCAGCTCAATTACCCCGTCACTGGGCAAGACCTTAGCGCAAGTCGAAGCCGATTTTGAGCTACTGACCGAAGACAGACCACTAGAGCAGACACTGCGTTCAACCGTCGATAAGATCCAAAGTGGCTACTGGGAAGTATGCTAGTGAGAAGAGCGCTAATGAAGGGCATTTTACACGCAGAGATGGAAGTCGAAATCCCGTTTCACGACGTGGACTCGATGGGGATCACCTGGCATGGTAACTACCTGCGTTACTTTGAGCTAGTACGCTGCAAGCTACTGGATAAAATCGGTTACGGCTACCGCGCTATGCAAGACTCTGGGTTTAGCTGGCCAATTGTTGATGTGCAGATAAAGTACGTGCAATCGAGTACGTTTGAGCAGACGGTCATCGTCAAAGCTGCGCTGGTTGAATGGGAAAACCGCATTAAGATCAACTATCAAGTGCTTGATGCTATAACAGGTAAGCGCATCACTAAGGGCTACACCATTCAGGCCGCCGTCGATATGCAGACCCAAGAGTTATGCTTTGTCACACCAGAAGTCTTTCAGCAGAAAATAGCGCATTTAATTGCAGCAGAAACCAGTAACAAAATAGAGCTGCGCCAATGAAGTACTTATTGCGCTTAGTATGCACTCTGTTCCTCTTACTACTCTCATCATTAGTGAGTAGCACTAGCTACGCCGAGCCTGATAACAGCCAATCTAGCTATACAGAGCTATTTCAATTTCCCGCAAACAAGGCGGATTTGCTCAGCTTGAGTAAACAACTATCTCCTAGCGAGCACGCTAAAGGGAAGTTCACTCAATACCGTTATTTAAAGGTGCTAAAAAAACCTTTGGTAAGCCAAGGCGAATTTGTTTTCTCTAAAAGCCTTGGGGTGATTTGGCAGCAAAACAGTCCTTTTGCTAGCACATTGATCTTAAAAGATAAGCAGCTGATTCAGATAGACAGCCAAGGGAATATTAGCGTTAATAACCCGCAGCAAGCGGGTGGAGGTATGAGTGATATCATGCCGACACTACTCAATTCCCTGTTAAGTGGTGACATTAATGCTCTTGAGCAGCACTTTGAATTAAGCCTAAAACGTGCAACTACAGCAACTGCTACTAGTCATGAGCTAAACCCGCAGTGGCAGTTAGGGCTTAAGCCGCTTGATCCTTTACTTGCCAAAGCCATGCCTAAAATGGTGCTCGCTGGTAAGCAACAGATCCAAACGTTAGTGCTATATAGCGCTAATGGCGATCGCAGCCAGATCGAGTTTTCATCACTGGATGAAAGCCCACTAAGTCAGCAAGACAAATCGCGTTTCGAGCCTGAGTCTAAGAGTGCTCAGCCATAATGAAACCAAGCCTTAACGCCTTATTAAGCCAAAAGACCGCCAAGTTACGATTTATACTGTGGCTGGCATTAATCCTAGTCTCCGTAGTAACTGGCTTTACCCTTTGGCAAAGCGGCGCTCGCGTACAAAGTGATATTTTGGCCATGCTGCCTAAAGTCAACGAAAGCCCGATGACCCAAAGAGCAATGACACAAGTTGAGCAGCAGCTGGCTAACCGCGTCTATTTGGGGCTTATCAGCGATAATGAACACACCGCCATCGCAGCGGCAAAGCTAGCGATGCAAACGCTTAAACAAACGAGCCCAAACCAAGCTGCATTTATTGATATCAGTAGTGCCGATATGGCCCAGATTGACGCCCTTAATCAGTATTATTTTAAGCACAGATTCCAGCTATTAACCGACAAGCAGCAACAAAGCTTACAGCAAGGTCAATGGCAACAACTGAGCCAGGCTGCACTAGAAAAGCTATACAATGCGTTTAGCTATGCCAATAGCGAACTGCTTAGCCGCGATCCTTTGCTCCTGTATCCAGATTCTTTGCTTGCTCTTGCTCCTTCACAACAGTTAACCGTGAAACAGGGGGTATTGGTTGCCACTATAGCGCCATCGGCGAGTGTTCCACGACCTCGTTTTGCCGCCATCGTGATGGCTAAAGGTAAGGACAGCGCCTTTAATCCTAACGCTCAACAGCTACAACTTAGCGATCTTAACCTCGCCTTTAATGCCGTTACATCGCATTTTGTAGATGTAGACATCATTAAGGCTGGCGCTTTATTTCATGCTGCTGCAGCGACCGACAATGCTAAACAAGAGGTTTCAAGCATCGGCTTGTTATCGCTTATCGGGGTCGTAAGCCTAGTGTGGTTAGCATTTCGCTCTTTCATGCCACTCTCTATTGCGGTGGTTACTGTGAGTACCAGCTTACTGTTTGCCGTGGTCACCACAGCACTCATGTTTGGTGAACTGCACCTACTCACATTAGTGTTTGGCACCAGTCTAATTGGCATCTCTATCGACTATTGCTTTCACTATTATTGCGAGCGCTTAAACCATCCCAATGACAGTAGCGAGAAGGTCATCAAAAAAATCTTTGCGGCTATCACGCTTGCCTTGCTAACCAGTGTTATCGCCTACGGCGCCATGGGGCTAGCACCTTTTCCCGGTATGCAACAGGTCGCCGTTTTCTGCGCAGCGGGGCTGACTGGCGCTTATTTAACCTTAGTGCTCGCCTACCCAACTCTCGCCGCTCAGCCATTAAAAGATGCCAGCCAAGCACTCGATGTGGCCAGTCGCTATCAACACTTTATGCTGGCACGATTCACACCTAAAAGCCTTAAGTCGCAATTACTGCTAACGCTTGGCACGACAGCCTTTATCTTAGTGGGTCTATTGCAGCTAACTAGCAATGACGATATCCGTCAGTTACAGCACACCCCGAGTGATATTCAGGCAGAGGAAAATAAACTTCGTACCTTACTAAGTGGCGGTACCGATAACCAATTCCTATTAGTCTCAGGCAAAACCGAAGAGCAGGTAAAACAACAGCTGGCGAAACTTGAGCCCGTCTTAAAACAGGCCGAGAAAGATAAGTTAATCGGTAACCATTTAAGCCTAAGTAAATTCTTGCCAAGCCAAGCAGAACAAGCGCTTAACTATCGTCTGCAAGGGCAAGTCTACCTTGAACACTTAGATGAGATTATTGCGAGCTTAGGCTTAGAACCCCAGATTAAACCGGCGCTGATTAAAGCCTACCAAACGGCCAAAACAGACGTTATCAGCGCCGATAATTTCTTGAGCCATCAAGCGGGTGCCAGCTTTAAACCGCTTTGGTTATCACCAAAAAATCATTTAGACGAAACTGGCTACGGGGCTATCGTGTTACTCGGTGGCATCAAGCAGCTCGATACATTTGCCGCGTTATTTAATGAGCTGCACCATGTACAGCTGATCGATAAGGTTGGCGACATATCGACCGTGATGGGGCATTACCGTCAGCTCACCTTAATGTTACTGCTCATCGCCTTAATCGCGGCGGGCATCATATTCACCTTTAGGTTTGGCCGAAAACTCGCCGCTGTGGTGGTCGCCGTACCAGCCTTGTCTGCGCTTTTAACCCTAGCCTGCTTAGGCATGCTGCAAAATCCGCTGAGCCTGTTTCATGCTCTGGCTCTGATCTTAGTCTTTGGTATTGGTGTTGATTACAGCCTATTTTTTGCTGAGTCTAAACAGCAAACTCGCGGCGTGATGATGGCCGTATTAATGTCAGCGGTATCAACCTTACTGGCCTTTGGTCTGCTCGCCTTTAGTCAAACACCAGCGATAAACGCGTTTGGCTTAACCCTGTTACTGGGGATTAGTTTTACCTTTTTGCTTTCGCCTTTTATTCAAAATTTCACAAGGAAGACCGTTAATGTCGACTGATAAAGTAGTTCAGGATGAGTGGGTTCGATGCGAAACCCAAACGGTCGATGTCGCCATTATTGGCGCCGGGCCATCTGGTAGCATTGCTGCGAGCCTATTACACGCCCAAGGTAAAAAAGTACTCGTGCTTGAGAAGCAGCACTTTCCACGTTTCTCTATCGGTGAAAGCTTACTGCCGTGCTGCATGCAGGTTATCGAGCAAGCTAATATGCTCGAAGCCGTTAATCAGGCAGGGTTTCAATTTAAAAATGGTGCCGCCTTTAGACATCAACACAAATACACCACGTTTGACTTTACCGATAAGTTTACTCAAGGCCCGGGCACCACGTTCCAGGTTGAACGTGCCACATTCGATAAGTTACTCGCTGATGAAGCGGTTAAACAGGGCGTTACTATCCGTTTCGGCCACACGGTCGAGTCGATAGATTTAAGCGCTGAGCCCAGCCTTGAAGTGAGCAACGGTAAAGGCCAAATACAAACCATCAAAGCAAAATTTGTACTCGATGCCAGCGGCTTTGGCCGAGTACTACCCAGGTTGCTGGACTTAGAGAAACCATCTAGTTTACCCACCCGCAGTGCTGTGTTTAATCATGTTAGAGACAATATTACTGATCCGAATTTCGATCGAAATAAGATCCTTATTAGTGTCCATCCAGACAACCAGGATATCTGGTACTGGCTCATTCCTTTTAGCGATGGTCGTTGCTCTGTGGGCGTAGTGGGTGAGCCCCAACTGATTGCTGCTCTTGGCGGCTTTGCTGATGACAGTATTAACAGCAGTAATAACAGTATTGGCGGCAACTTAGATACCGTTCTTAACACCATGATAGCTCAAGAGCCGGGACTGAAAAAGCTGCTACAAAATGCCGAACTCATCAATGATTCAGGCCTGCTCAAAGGCTACTCGGCTAACGTGAAAACACTGGCTACCGACCAATTCGCCCTACTCGGTAATGCAGGCGAGTTTCTCGATCCGGTATTTTCATCTGGAGTTACGATCGCCATGCAATCAGCTTCCATGGCAGCTGCAACCCTGTGCAAACAACTCGATGGCGAGCACGTCGACTGGCAGCAAGAGTATGCCAAACCGTTAATGAAAGGGGTCGATACCTTTAGAACCTATGTCGAAGCTTGGTATGACTGTAGTTTTCAAGATGCGATCTTCTTCGACAGTCCAGATCCTAAAATCAAGCAGATGATCTGCTCTATTCTTGCTGGTTACGCTTGGGATGAAAAAAACCCATTCGTTAGCGAGTCTAAACGTCGGTTAAATATGGTTGTCGAACTATGTCGAGATTAAGCCAACACATCATCTTGCTCGCCCTGGGCTCTGTACTACTCACAGCTTGCAGTCAAACGTTACAGCGACAAACTTGTGTCGAACTGGCGCAAGATGTGAATTATTGCCTTGCGCCAGTTGCTGAGCAAAGGATGCTCTCAGAGCAAACAGCGACTCAACCCGCAATTAGCGTTGCCCAAAAGGTCACTATCAAGACTCAAGCTAGCCAACATGAACTGTTAAGTCAGTTAGAGCTCGATCAACAGCAATTAACTCTGGTTGGTCTGGCGCCACTAGGGCAAGCGCTTTTTACACTGACCTATGATGACTACACTCTTATGAGTGAGCAAAGCCAGCTACTCGGCGATCAATTTAACGCTGAATACCTACTGGCCATCATGCAACTTATTTACTGGCCAGACAGCAGCGTAAACCGCCATTTACAGGGAGCCCAAATTCGCCCCTATGCCTGTGACGTCGCTTTGTGTCGTGGACTGTTTTTTGCTAAAAATGAAGCTGGAAATGAAACTAAACAGACGCCTAATGCCGAACTGCCGATAATCGCTATCCGCTATAGTGATTTCAGTCAGGGCAGCGAAGACAAGTGGCAGGCCCAGGTTCAGCTCAGCATTGATGCGGCTAACTTTACGCTCGCCATCAGCCCGATATAAACCAAATTTAGTGGGAATTTAAGTGAATTCAGCAATGCCAATAGCAATAACCCATTTAGGTTTATGCACCCCTCTAGGGCAAACACCTCAGGCTGTGCTCGACAACCTGGTTGCTGGCAATACCAGCGGCATGCAGTGGCGAGATGACCTCTTGTTTGAGCGCCCCGTGCTCGTTGGCCAGGTCAGTATTAAGCTCCCCGAACTCCCCGACGAGTTACGCCGATTTGATACTCGCAATAATCAACTCACCTTATTGATTGCACGGCAGATAGAAGCAGCCGTTAGCCAAGCTAAAGCACAATATGGTCGGCAGCGCATCGGTATCGTTATCGGTACAAGCACATCGGGAATAGCCACCGGCGAGTCAGCCCTTGCTGAACACCATAGTGCTGGCGAGTTTCCTAAAGATTATGATTACGCTAAGCAAGAATTAGGTGATACCAGTCAATTTCTACAAGCCTACTTTGAGTTGACGGGTCCCTGCTTTACCGTTTCTACCGCCTGCTCTTCTAGCGCTAAGGTTTTTGCCAGCGCTAAGCGTCTTATCGACGCCGATGTTTGCGACATGGTCATTGTCGGCGGTATCGATACCCTTTGTAAGCTCACACTTAATGGATTTTATTCACTGGAGTCTATTTCTAGCGGACACTGCCAACCTTTTAGCGCTAATCGCGATGGTATTAATATCGGTGAAGGCGGAGCGCTCTTTACGCTAGAGAAGGCAACGCTAGAAAAAATATCACAAGACAATACGGCTATCATAGTCAGCGGCATTGGCGAGTCTAGCGATGCTCACCATATCTCGGCGCCACATCCTGAAGGCCGCGGTGCAATAGCTGCGATGCAAGCGGCATTAATCATGGCAAGCCTTGGGCCAGAACAGATTAATTACCTCAACTTACATGGCACCGCAACGCCGAAAAATGACGCCATGGAAAGCCGTGCTGTGCATCAGGTCTTTGGCCAAGCCTTGCCTGCAGCAAGCTCTACCAAGCCCCTTACAGGACACACCTTAGGGGCGGCGGGCGCAATTGAAGCCGCATTTTGTTATCTGCTGCTCAGTGATTACAATAAGCAGCAATATTTACCGCCACAGGTGTGGGATAAGCAACAAGATCCAAATGATCCAGCGCTACCTCTGGTAAGCAAAGGTATGCAGAGCAATATAAGCCATGTAATGAGTAATTCATTTGCCTTTGGTGGCAGTAATGCCAGCCTGATCTTCAGTCGTGTGGCACCAAGCCACTCACTCGCGGGCCAGGCACCCGAGCCATTAAATACAGGCTCATTAGGCAAAGATTCAACAGAGATAAATCAAGATGTTTGATGCTACAAAACTTGCAGATCTCGATGTCGCGGAGTTCATCCCCCATCGTCAGCCGATGATCTTAATCAACCAGCTGCTGAATCACAGCCATGATAGCTTGTTAACACAAACGGATATTTCAGCAAATAGTCCCTATTTCGATAGCCACTTGAATGGCGTGCCCAACTATGTCGGCATTGAGTATATGGCCCAAAGTATTGCCGCTTTAGCGGGGGTTGAGGCCCATCTGCGTGACGACATCATTCGCGTAGGATTCCTGCTCGGTAGCCGTAAGCTTAAGATGCATATCTCTCAGTTTGATGCGGGGCAAAGTTACCAAACACGTGTTACTCGTCTATATCAAGAAGAGTCAGGACTAGCGGTTTTTGATTGCCAAATCTTACATAAGCAAGTGGTTGTCGCAGAAGCCAACGTCAACGTGTTTCAACCTCAGGATACTCAGGCTTATATTGCCGAGTCGACGCACTGAACCTCATGTGGCTGAGTCAATACAACACTGAATATGACAGTAAATACGACACCGACACTAAATACAAAGTACAGCCGCTGTTCGCCCACACATTAAGTATGTGACACACAATAAGACGACGGCGCAGGGAGTAGCAAGATGACAAAACGAGTATTAATCACAGGTTCAAGCCGCGGAATAGGTAAAGCGATCGCCCTAAGACTTGCCCGCTCAGGCTTTGATATCGCGATGCATTTTCACAGCAACCAAGCAGCAGCCGAGACCACCAAGTCTGAGCTTGAACAACAGGGCATTAAGGTCAGCTGTTTGCAGTTTGATATCGCCGACAGAGCCGCGGTTAAGCAGGCTATCGAGCAAGATATCGAGCAGCACGGTGCTTATTATGGCGTAATCCTCAATGCAGGCATTAATGCCGACACCGCTTTTCCTGCAATGACAGAATCGGAGTGGGACAGCGTAGTGCATACCAATCTCGATGGGTTCTACAATGTTATTCATCCAACGGTGATGCCGATGGTACAAAGCCGTCAAGGCGGACGTATCATCACCCTAGCGTCAGTATCTGGCATTGCGGGCAATCGCGGCCAGGTAAACTATAGCGCCTCAAAAGCGGGCATTATCGGCGCAACTAAAGCGTTGTCACTCGAGCTCGCTAAACGAAAAATTACCGTCAACTGCATCGCTCCCGGTTTAATCGAAACTGACATGGTCAGCGACATTCCAAAAGAGATGGTCAACAACCTAGTACCGATGCGCCGTATGGGAAAACCTGCAGAGATTGCAGGGCTTGCGAACTATTTAATGTCTGATGAGGCGGCCTACGTGACTCGCCAGGTGATTTCGGTCAACGGAGGCATGATATGAGCCGGCCAGCTTTTCCACGCCGCGTCGTGATCACAGGTATTGGCGGCATTTCGGCGCTAGGCCATGACTGGCCGAGTATTGCCATGAGCTTAAAAGCGCAGAAAAATTGTGTGGTACGTATGGACGAATGGGACAGATTTGAAGATCTGCATACCCGCTTGGCCGCACCGATCACTGACTTTGAAGTGCCAAGCCACTACAAGCGTAAAATGATCCGCTCTATGGGACGGGTATCGATAATGGCCACTCGCGCCAGTGAACTTGCACTGATTGATGCAAACTTACTTAATGATCCTGTCATTATCTCTGGCGCTATGGGCATCGCTTATGGTTCATCGACGGGCAGTACCGATCCAATCATCGCGTTCGGAGATATGCTAAAAGATGGCGATATGTCTGGCGTAACGGCCACTAGCTATATCCGCATGATGGCACACACAACAGCGGTAAACGTCGGCGTATTCTTTGGCCTCAAAGGCCGCGTGCACACCACCAGCAGCGCCTGTACCTCTGGCAGCCAAGGTATTGGTTATGCCTATGAAGCGATTAAATATGGCCAACAAGATCTGATGCTTGCTGGCGGCGGTGAAGAGCTTTGCCCGACAGAAGCCGTCGTCTTCGACACGCTATTTGCAACCAGTACAAAAAATGAAACTCCAACCGAGACGCCGCGACCGTTCGATAAAGGACGAGACGGCCTTGTAATAGGCGAAGGCGCCTGTACTTTAGTGCTTGAAGAGCTTGAGCATGCTAAGGCTCGCGGCGCAAAAATCTACGCCGAAATCGTGGGCTTTGGCACCAACTCTGATGGATTGCACGTGACTCAGCCTAATGCTGGCACCATGGAAACGGCTATCCGTTTAGCGCTTAAAGATGCCGCCATCGAAGCTGAGAGCATTGGTTATGTCAATGCTCACGGCACCGCTACCGATCGTGGCGATATTGCTGAAACACAAGCCACTCATGCGGTGTTTGGCGCGAAGCAGCCTATCTCATCACTTAAAAGTTATACCGGCCATACACTGGGTGCTTGCGGCGCGTTAGAAGCTTGGGTGAGCATAGAGATGATGAACGAGGGCTGGTTTGCACCGACGCTAAACCTGACAGATATCGACCCTGAGTGCGGCGAGCTAGATTACATTAGAGATGACATTCGCCATCTTGAAACAGATTACGTGATGAGTAATAACTTCGCCTTTGGTGGCATCAATACTTCGCTGATCTTTAAGCGTTTTAAGGGATAGGTTCTAGGAATAGAAGGTACTAGGGCCTAGGGAAAGCAGGTTCTAAGGTCTTTAAAGCAAAGACGAACGGCCTACGGCCTTGCGAAAAAGATGGGAAAAGCTAACAAAGACGTTTGCTTTGGCTGTTCCTAGTAGGGCGTAGCCCGTCCTCGCAGCGCCCTAGGATCTCGTACCTTGTTTTAAAACTAAGAAATGGCAAAGGTGGTTCTTTTGGCTTTGGCTTTTCCTAGCAGGGCTTTAGCCCGCCCTCGCAGCGCAGCGTTTAGAACCTAGGTCCTTGTTTTAAAGCGCAGCATCCTAGAACCTAGGTCCTTTGTATAGCTGATTTTCATCGTTAGTTTCCCTGCTTTAGCCATAAATCGTTAACCATCACAAATCAAGCATTAGAAAAAACTTATTGAAATTAATCTAATTAAAGGTTTAAATATCAGCTTAAGTTTTAAGCATAATAAAGAGAGGTGGATATGTTAAACACTCAAATTTCAAAGTTATCGACCAAACCCGCTGGCAGCCAATGCTGGCAATTAATTGAAGACGGCGCAACAGTAATTGATGTGCGCTCGCCGCAAGAGTTTGCTGGCGGCCATCTGCCACAGGCGATAAACGTGCCACTGGATACTTTAGAGACTTGGCTGCACAAGCTTGAAAATCGTCAGCAAGTGTTTGTGCTGTATTGCGGAGCGGGCATTCGCGCCCAAAAGGGCTGCGATATTTTAACGGCCAATGAATTAAAGAATGTGATTAACGGCGGGGCATTAAAAGATCTACTCTGCTGTGAGCCAAAGCGCTAGACCTGCAGGTTAAAGGTTACCGGGCCGTCGTTAACTAATGACACTTTCATGTCTGCGGCAAACTGACCGGTCTGGGTATTCACGCCCTTTGATTTACAGAAATCGACAAATGCCTCATACAGTTCTCGGGCTTGATCTGGCGTACCAGCCCCTGAAAAACTCGGGCGCAAGCCACGGCCGGTATCAGCAGCGAGTGTGAATTGCGACACGACTAGCAGACTGCCACCCGCTTGCTCAAGATTGAGGTTCATCTTGCCATTCTCATCGGCGAACACACGGTAACTCATCACCTTGGTGGCCAACTTTTGCATCTTCTCAATGTTATCTTCACGCTCAACACCGAGTAACACCAACAGGCCTCTATCTATCTCACCGATAGTCGCGCCATCAACGACAACTTTTGCTTCACTCACACGTTGAATTAAGGCAATCACGTACACAATCTCCGATAAAAAATTAAAAATTAAAAGAAGGACCTAGGTTCTAGGACGCTTCGCTGCGAGGACGGGCTTCGCCCTGCTAGGAACAGCAAAAACCAAAATTGATGGGCTAAAGCCCAACCTACAAAAGAGACATGCTTTTCCGTCTCAGCCTTTGCCATCTTTTCTGTAAGCGCAGCGTTCCGTAAGTGACGTAGTCACGTTCCCTAGGCCGCAGGCCGTTCGTCTTAGCTTTAAAAGAAGGACCTAGGTTCTAGGACGCTGCGCTGCGAGGACGGGCTGCGCCCTGCTAGGAACAGCAAAAACAAAAATTGATGGGCTAAAGCCCAACCTACAGAAGAGAGCATGCTTTTCCGCTTTCCCGTCTCAACCTTTGCCATCTTTTCTGTAAGCGCAGCGTTCCGTAAGTGACGTAGTCACGTTACCTAGGCCGCAGGCCGTTCGGCTATTATCGTCTTAGCTTTCCCTGCTTTTCCTAGAACCTAGAACCTTGTTTACTTAAATCGACTGAACATTTTGCATCACAGGGATTGGCTTAATCACATCTTCCGCCCCTTCAGGTAATGACTCGGCGACTTGACGTAGCCCTTCATCAATCCAAAGGATGAAACGACGGATCTCTTCCATAGAAATGGTGTCGACAAAGGTTGCCGCGCCTTGTACCTGAATGACTGCACCTTGGTCACGAATAACAAACTTAGCAAAGTTAAGTTTTTGGTTTAACGAACCAATCATCAACAGCATCTCTTTACTGCCCACATATTTAGGGTGGATAGCATAAAAACGGTTCATCATGATGCGATCGATACCGTCTGGGTTGATACTAGGCTGCAGAATAAATTGGGTATTATCAAATTGAACTGCGACTCCACCTGGGCCTGCTCGTGAAGCTAAATAGCTTTTATTTAATAGTGCTTCAAGCAATTTAGTCGTGGCTTCTTCATTTGATAAGCCCCCTAACTCAACACTATCTGGGGCCCTAACCGCAACCTCAACGTCTTCAGTTTTTTCAGTTGAAGCACAGGCTGTTAAGCCCATCATTAAGCTCATGGTTAAGCCCGTAAGGATCTGTTTTTTCATAGAGTCTATATTTCCTTTTTATTGTTCGGCCATTTCCTTTATCGCGTGTATGACTGCTTTTGCCATCTTAACATCGGCCAAAGCGTGATACCCACCTTTAATCTCAGTCACGCTAATCAACTGACTTGTTCTGCCTTTAAAGAAATTTTGTAACACTTTAAAAGGACAAACCCAATCCATTTCACCTTGCAAGACATATGTTTGGCACTGGATCAGGGGTAAGTTAACGATGAGTTTTTCAAATGCGCCAAAGTAATCATTAGCTACATAATAAAGCTCAATGCTTGCTAGAGACTGACTGAAGGGGGCATTTATCTCACTCGCCATACAGGCGGGATAGGCTAAAGCCATCTCCCAGCTAAGCCAACCTTGAGCAGCATCTTGGCGAATATCCACACAGTCATCCTCTAACCTTGATCTAAAATGAGTAAATAACTCGCTTAAGTCTGGCCGCTTGTCTACGCCCTTAGTAAAAGCACGGTAATCATCTTTAAACAATCGCGCCGCACCACTGTCACCATACAGCCATTCAATACCTGCAGGGTTAGGAATAAACAGCCCCCATAGCACTTGTGAGATCACTCGACTGGGATAACAAGCCGAATATAACAGGGCTAAGGTTGCACCAAATGATCCGCCAGCCAACCTCCATTGCTGAATATTGAGCCAACAACGTACTTGCTCAATATCGGCCAGTAGCTTGTGAAAGTTATTATGCTGAAGCTCTCCACGAGGACGCGAACGCCCAGCTCCGCGCTGATCGAGTAAAATGACATGGTAAATCGATAAATCGAATAAGGTTAAATCTTCAGTGCCGCACCCCGCTCCTGGCCCACCATGTAGATACAACACAGCAAGCCCATTGGGATTTCCATACTGCGCCACATATAGCTGATGCCCATCACCGACATCTAACCAGGTTTGACTAAGCGCTTTAGGTCGCGCATTGAGCATTAACTCCTGGTTTCCTTATCTTGGGTCTCATGTTTGGCAGATTTTGGGGCTATAGTGGGACTTTCAATTTCTGTTTCTTCTGCTTCTGCTTCTGCTTCTGCTTCTGCCAACAGCTTTTCACGGCTAAGTTTACACTCCTGTAAATACTCAGGTAGGCCTGCAGTGATCTCGGCGCCAACCAGTACGATCACCCAAGAGACGTAGACCCAAACAAACAAGATCGGGATCGTTGCCAAGGCACCGTAAATCGCCTCATAGCTTGGAAATTGGGTCACGTAGTATGCGAAGCCTTTCTTGCCTAGCTCAAATAGCATTGCAGCGACGAGCGCACCAAGTAATGCGTGTAAAAACTTCACCTTCTTGTTTGGCACGACCATGTACAAGAGTAAGAAGGCCGCAACAGAAAACAACATCGGCAACCGTTCTACCAGCAATGGCACAACACCCGACAACTCTGAACTATTAAATACTTTTAATGACACTATGTAGGAAGTTGCCACAAGGCTAGCACCAACTAATACCGGACCTAAGGTCAGCACCATCCAATACATAGAAAAAGACACTGCGACTTGGCGTTTTTCTTTGGTACGCCAAATACTATTAAGCGCCTTATCAATCGCCGATATCAACAACAATGCTACTACCACTAAGGCGGCCACGCCCACTGTGGTGCCTTTTGAGGCATTGTCGACAAACTCATTAATATAGAGCTGCACCGTATCGCCTGCTGCTGGCAGAAAGTTGTCGTAAACAAAACCTTCTAGCTGTTCTCGAATGCCAGAAAAGACTGGAAACGCCGACAACATAGAAAACATGACCGCCACAATAGGCACCAATGACAATAGGGTGACATAGGCCAAATGGCCAGCCTTGATATTGACCTGGTCTTCTTTAAAACGACTAAGTAGGTGCAAAAAAAATGCCCAAATACTCAGTAAAAAAGAACGTAGCTGATTTATCACTATCTTATTTTTCACGTGTTACTCTTGATTCTGTTAAAGTTGGTCTTAATCTATTAGAGGATAAATGATCTGCGAATCATTATCTTGGTACAATAAAGCTTATAACCTTCTCTTTACAAGCATAAGGATTGAATTGATGTCTCAACAAGGATCTGCTGGCAATGTTATTGCCGCAATTGCGAGCTTTTTTTTCCCAGGTCTTGGACAGTTAGTTCAAGGGCGTATTTTGGCCGCACTGATTTTTTGTGTTGTTGCCGTTGTCGGTTATGCCATGTGGTGGCTAATTTTTCCAGCCATCATTGGTGGCATTGCTCACCTATGGAGCATTATCGACGCAGCAAGATATCGCTCAGAGTAACTAACCTAACTTGGGAAACACACAAGATGAAAAAACTAATCACCACGGCCATTATTAGCACTAGCTTGCTACTTGGTGGCTGCCAGAGCGCCTATTATGGTGCAATGGAGAAAGTAGGTTATCACAAGCGCGATATCATGGTTGACCGCGTAGAAGATGCCAAAGAGTCTCAGGTTGAGGCACAGGAGCAATTTAGCTCTGCACTCGAAGAGATGCAGGCGCTGCTTAATCATGACGGTGGTGACTTAGAGGGGGCTTACAATAAGGCTAAAGACGAATATGAGTCTGCTCAAGATGCGGCTGATGATGTTACCAATCGCATCGACAAGGTAGAAGATGTTGCTGAGGCGCTATTTGATGAATGGCAAACCGAGATTGGCGAGATCAGCAAAGCCAGTCTGCGACGTAACAGTGAGTCAAAGTTAAAAGAGACTCGCCGCTCATATAATCAGCTGGTTAAAAGCATGCGCCGCGCCGAAAGTAAAATGGAGCCAGTGCTGGTCGCAATGAAAGACAACATGTTGTATTTAAAGCATAACCTAAATGCACAAGCCATTGGTGCGATCAAAGGTGAGTTCGCCAGTCTACAGACAGATATCTCAGGCTTAATTAAAGAGATGAATACGTCTATCGACGAGTCGAATAAGTTTATTGCTTCATTAGAAAGCAAATAAGCTGTGACTAAAGTGTGGTTCCTAAGCCTAAAGACTTAGGAACCAAACTTGTGAACTAGTGCGGTTTTTTCGACACTCTACTTACAAAACTTAGATCTTCCCCACAAGCTACAAACCAATTAAGAACTTCTCTTTATAAAAAGTTTCACAATAGTATCAATCATATTATTGCCGATATTATTTATGAGCTTCATCGAATCCTTAACCCTTGCCTTAGCACTAACCTACAGCGTCAGTCTTATCTATTGGAGTGGCAAGAAGTGGGGCGCGCTAGCATCAGGCATGCTAGCGGCAGGAGCCATTATTTCCAGCCTGTATTGGCCACTCATCGCTGCATTGGCCATTGCCGTTGTTATCACAGGCTTAGTTACAAAATTCCAGCCTGAGGTCGCCAAGGGGCATATCAGGGCCAACAACCTAAGAGAAGGCGTGCAACACCTGCTTGCCTTATCCATGTTGCTAGTTGGCGCGCAGTTTGCCGTTAATGCTGCATTGTTAAAGTCGGGGATCACGCCTTGGCTAATGCGACCTGATGTGGGTGATGCTTTCTTACCGATTGCCGGTGGTATCGAAATCAAAGCAATTTTAAGCCTAGGTATTTGGGACCAAAACCACCCCGCCGCAGCCGTTATGCTCACAGTGGTTTTACTCACTGGCCTGCTGTGTAAACGCGCCTTTTGCGGCTGGGCCTGCCCCCTTGGATTAGCTGGAGAGTACCTCTATAAACTTAGAAAGCGTTTTGTTAAGCAGGAGCTATTGCCACCAGCCTGGATAGATTGGCCACTACGCATGGTCAAATACCTGCTGCTGCTGGCCTTGTTATATATCATTATTGGCATGCCGAGCCAGAGTATTCCGAGCTACTTAAACAGTAACTACCACAAGATTGCCGATCTCAAGATGGCGCTATTTTTTATCACACCAGGGCTCGTTACCTTAATCTGTTTCGGCTTTATTCTGGGCCTCGCAGCGTGGCGTAGACAAGGTTTTTGCCGCTACATCTGCCCTTATGGCGCACTATTAGGGCTATTAAGCTTCTTAAGTCCCTTTAAAATTCGCCGTAACACTCAGCATTGCTTAATCGACACCAAAGGCATGAGTTGCGATAAGTGTAGCCGCGCTTGCCCTGCTAATATTTCGGTGCATAGCCAAATCAATATTCGCTCAGACGAATGCCAAGCCTGCATGCGCTGCGTATCCGCTTGCCCTAAGAAAGAGGCGCTGCAATTTAGTACCCGTAATGGCTGGAAGCTGTCAGCCCGTGGTCTATCCATCATGCTACTCACCATCATGTTTCTATTGCCACTCATCGCTTATTTAGGCGGGTTCTGGCACAGCGAAACGCCAGTTGAGGCGCGGATGTATTTGATTCAGCATCTGGATAGGATTGGGCATTGATAGAAGGTTCTAGGAATAGAAGGGCCTAGGCCCTAGAAAGAGCTAAGACAAACGGCTTACGGCCTAGGGAACGTGACTGCGTCACTTACGGAACGCTGCGCTTACGGAAAGATGGGCTAAAGCAGGGAAAGCGGGAAGCTAAGAAAGAGCACATGTTCCTAGTAGGGCGCAGCCCGTCCTCGAAGCTCAGCGTCCTAGAACCTCGTACCTTGTTTTAAAGCTAAGATGGGAAAGTATATTTTTCAGTAGGTTGGGCTTTAGCCCATCGAGCTTGGTTTTTATAAAGAATTTGTCGGCATAAATGCCGACCTACAGAAAGCCGAAAAGCTAACAAAGACGCTGGTACAGTTTTTTCTTTTGCTGTTCCTAGCAGGGCGCAGCCCGTCCTCGAAGCGCAGCGCCCTAGGATCTAGGGTCTTCTTTTAAAGCTGAGACGGTAATAGCCGAACGGGCTACAGCCTAGGGAACGTGACTACGTCACTTACGGAAAAGGTAGGAAAGGCAAAGAAAGGTTCTAGGACCTAGGAACTTGTTTTAACACGAAGTATGCTAGTGAATAAGATTCATTTCTACTGTGTTCAAATTATGTGTTTATGTTGATAAACTTCGGCAAAATAGGAAATTCAAAGGGTCAACATGGAACTGTCGACACAAAAACACGCTCAAGCCACGTCAGCGTCACCTTCTACAAGCTCAACAACCCGTAACGCCAATCTTGATGCCATTCGTGGCCTAGCAGTACTTGGTATTTTGTTTATCAATATCTACTCCTTCGGCAACGGCTATTCTGGTTACTCAAACCACCCAATAACTCCGTGGTATGACTCGGCAATTGATATCTTCAATAGCTTTTTTATTGAAGGACGGTTTTTGAGTTTATTTGCGATACTTTTTGGCGCAGGATTAGCCATTCAGTCAGAGAAAAAACTCAACTCAAACCAAGCTAACCAGATGAAGTCACGGCTTAAGTGGCTGATACTATTCGGTGCTTTACATGCCACTTTCATTTGGTTTGGCGACATTTTGTTTACTTACGGCGTCAGTGGCTTATTAACCCTTTGCTATATTTCACTGACACAGCAAAAAATACTCCGCAGAGCCGGTCTATTTTGGGCCATTGGCTTAATCAGTTTAATCCTTATGACAGTATTTCTCTCAGAGCCTTTCCCGCTTCGAGAGAGCGCCGCAGCAGAGTTTCAATACCAACTATGGACAGGCCCTTATTTAAGCCAGTTAATTGAACAAGTTATTTTATTCTTAGCCATTGCCGTCACAACACCTTTAACAATAATGTGGTTTGCATCGGGACTAATGTTATTAGGTGTATACCTGTATCGAGAGGGGATGTTTGAGCAAGGCTTTAGCCGCAAGCAGCTGTTACGCTTAATGATTACTGCACTACTGCTTTCTGCCATAGATGGTCTTTGTAGCTTATCTAACTCTGCGCTATTGCAAAGTTTCAGCCCGGCGATAGTCGTGATCAGCGCGCTTCCCACTGCATTAATCTACATACACATTTTGGTTAAGATATGCCAAAACCGAGCAACTATCCTCACACCATTGCAGAATGTTGGCCGCTTAGCATTGAGCTTATACATTCTGCAATCAATTGTGATGTCTCTATTATTTAGATACTTCGCACCTTCGCTACTATTAACCTTAGATAGACCAGGCTATGTGGCTATTGCCATTGGTTTTTCAGCCATACAGTTGCTCCTTGCTAGTGTGTATCTGAAGTATTTTAATCAAGGTCCACTCGAATGGTTATGGCGCAAGCTCTCCGGCAGCGGCACGATTGCGCAAACTGCCAACCCTATTACAAACAACCAATAAAAATATCACTTACGCTTAAAACCAATCAGTATAAAATGGCTGCAGGATGCAGAGGCTGATTAAGTATCTACATCCTTAAACAATGCTTACAGAAGGCTGGACACAGGTAACTCTCATGGCAAGCTTAGGTGTGGTTTGCATTCAGCTATCAACTAAAAGCCATTAATCAAAAAGCAAAAGCCCTGAAGCTATGATAGCGACAGGGCTTTTCAGCATGACTCGCAAAATGTATTTAGCAACAAATTAGCATAAAACCACTAGCTAACTTTTTTGGCCTGCTGCTTAATTGTCGGTGATGCTATCGCATCTTGAGCAGCGATTAATTGCAGCTCATAAGCGCCTTGATTAAAGGTCTCCAATAGCACGGCATCAACGGAGGCATTAGTGCGCTCAAATGCAGCTACAGGGCTAAAGCCCGCCTGCAAGTTAGCCAACATCAATCCACTGATTAGGTCGCCAACGCCTACCGGTTGCTTTTCAAACTCATACAAAGGACGCGATACTAGGTAGCTGCCGCCTTTTATCACCAGCAACATCTCAAACTGCTCTTTGCAGGTTGCCGCTTTTGCAAGATGCTTAACCACCACCATCTTAAGGCCTTTGGCTAGCAAACTCTCACAAGCATCAATCACTTCATCCAGATTATGCAGCTTTGTATCGGTGAGTGTTTCTAATTCTAATAAATTAGGCGCTATGATGTCAGCTTCAGCTAAGGCTTGGTTTTTAAGAAACTCCTGCACGCCCGGCGACACAATACAGCCCTTTTCTGGATGGCCCATTACCGGATCGCAAAAGTAGATAGCATTAGGGTTGAGTGCTTTCATCTTTTTCACTGCGTCTGCAATTTCAGCGCCTTGCTCTGCACTGCCCAAATAACCACTTAATAAGGCATCGCAGGTTTGCAGCTTGCCAATATTATCTAACCCTTGCACCAACTCAGTGATCTGACCCGCTGGCATAATCATTCCAGCCCATCCTTGTGCGTACTGCGTATGGTTAGAGAACTGCACCGTATTAATTGGCCAAACCTCCATACCTAGACGACGCATTGGGAATACAGCACTGCTGTTTCCAGCGCAGCCAAATACCACATGGGATTGAATGGATAAAATCCGCTTCATTGGTCACTACCTTTAATGTTATTAGCGATGTTAATTGAGGGTGCTCTATTGCCGTTTATTGACAACTAGCAGAGATTTTTAGCAATTATACCAATTAGGCTAAATTAGTATTCTCAAACTTAATCAGCTTGTGAGCTATTGCATAGGATTTGTATTCTCGATGGCCAATCACCAGCCTGATAGATCACCTTTGCATGCCACCAGTAGGCTTAAAGCATTAAAAAAGCCCTTAACGATTAATTAAGGGCTTTGTATTATTAAAGCAATTTATTACATTGCGTTAAATTATTAGTGCTGAACTTGGTAGAAGTTAACTCGGTTGTTAGCTTCTGTCGCATCTAATACTGCAAACTCACCATTAACAACTGTCATTGCTTGTGGGTTATTTAGACCCGCAATATCGCTAGCTGTAACAACGGTATTTGAAGTCAAGTCCATGGTTAACATTTGCTGACCAGAATGGCTAAGTAAGTAAGCTTTATCGTCTGCCACGCTAATACCGGTTACATTCGGGTATTGCTCAGCGTCAATGCTAATAATCGCTTCACTGTTAAGCTCGTAATCTTTGCCGCTTAAACGCGAAACCACAAAGTTATTACGCTTAGTATCAGGCAGAGTCACCATTAAGTACTCTTGAGTGTTCGCGTCCCAACCCACGTTAGCAACGTAGTTGTACTTAGCACGCACAGTCGCAAAGCGGCTACGCTTTAGCTCACGCACGCCATCAGTGCCTTCGATAAAGCGACCATAAGTATCATCAAACTTCACACTTGGGTCGTACTCAACGCGTACGAAACTCTTGTGATCTGCTGTTACTAATACTGAGGTTTCACCGTCGAAAGTCACACCCGCAAGGTTAGAGATCTCAGCAGAGAAAGCAGCATCAATCTGCACTTTTGCTAAAATAGTTGTCAGCGTGTCATCTAAGAAATAAACCCAATTATTGCTAGTCACTACTGCATATAGCTTGCTTTGAGGGTTGTAGCTCATACCCGTTGCTAGGCCAAAGACGTCACTTGGCAGCTCAACGCTTTTAAGCAATTGAAGCTCGTCGCTTGTCGCAACTTTAGTCGCATCATTTTGAGTCATGGTTGCAAAATCAGGCTTCTCGATTGAGTAAGCACCACGCGCTGACAGCTTAGAAAGCGTTGGCCAGTTAGCTGTAGACCAAATGGTTTTCTCTGAATCAAAGGTCATGCGCACTGGGTCGCTTTGACCGATATACGGGAATGGGCCTGTTTGCGTAAAGGCTTGTACTATGTTGAAGCCAATAATGACTAGGAACACGTTAACCGTTACCTTGTTCAGTAAGCTCCATTCACTGCTATCACTTTTCTCTACTAGCTTGTCGCCTTGTAGCAGCATTAATACGCCAGCAAACAATAAGATAATCGCAAAGACCACAATCACCCATACATAGGTGTGAACGCCAAAAATCGCTGGGCCAAAACCTTGGCCAATATCACGAAGAATATGCGCTGAACTATGACGATAACCTGCCCACAAGCCGTATACCGCAGTAATAATCAGTGCACCAATATACTTTGGCTTTAAGCCGTAACGCATGATAAAAATCGCGATTAGCGAGACCAGCACCATAGCGGTGCGCTCTTGCCAACAAAGAATACAAGGGGTGTCACCCATGGCAAAGCCCAAGATGATACAAGCGATACCTACTGGTAAAGCGATTAGCGCTAATGCCGCTAACGATATAATTCTGTTTACTGTTAATTCATTCATCATAGTGTTCTCACAAGTTACCGGCAGGCACTAACATGCCCCAAGTGGCGATCAACCAAATCCCCATGCTCATTAAAATGCTCAGAGCCAAAAAAATATGCGCCATTTTTTGTTTGTGAGGTTTAAAGGCAACCAAGAAACAAGCAATAAAAATTAGGCAAAAAAGTAGAAATTCCACAACTTTCTCCAATAGAGTTCACTCGAACTCAATTCAAAAATGCGCTTAGTAATAAGCCAAATATCGGCTAAAAATGTCGACAGCATTCGCTGTAATACTTGGTAATTTGTAGTGCAAGTTACTCAAGCTGAGACTAAATTACGGTAAATCTACTGAAAAAAATGTGCCCCAACCGCCATACCTCTAAATGAGTATTAGCGTGTTCTGATTTTTGCTAAGCAGGTTCATTTATCACTAAATTAGTGAGCGCTAGCGCTTACACACAATTGATGAGAGAGCGGCGATTCACACTCTAAAGCGAGTTGTGACCCTAGGCTAAAAGTATGAATTAATGGGATTTAAAACAAAGATCTGGATATAGGGTGAGCAATGCCACTAAACACACGCTACTGCAGATAACAAAAAAGCCCCCAACATTTGCATGTTGGGGGCTTTCAATACTTAACCTGGTTACAGGTTGAAGCTAAACGCGGTCATTACTTACGGTTATGACGCTTACGCTCGTTTTCAGTCAAGTAACGCTTACGAACACGGATGTTCAGCGGAGTTACTTCTACTAATTCGTCATCATCGATGAACTCAAGCGCTTGCTCTAGTGTCATTTCGATATGCGGAGTTAGTACCTGTGCTTCGTCAGTACCAGATGCACGCATGTTAGTTAGCTGCTTACCTTTCAAACAGTTAACTGTTAGGTCGTTAGCGCGTGCATGAAGACCAACTACTTGACCTTCGTATACTTCTGATGCGTGAGTAATAAACAGACGACCACGCTCTTGTAGACCGAATAGTGCGAATGTTAGTGCTTTACCAGTAGCGTTAGAGATCAATACACCACGTGCACGTTGACCAATATCACCGCCTTTCAAAGGACCGTAGTGGTCGAATGAATGGTAAATAAGACCAGTACCAGAAGTCGCTGTCATGAACTCAGTTTGGAAACCAATTAGACCACGGCTAGGGATAACGAAGTCGATACGTACACGACCCTTACCGTCTAACTGCATGTCCTTCATGTCACCCTTACGGATACCAAGCTTCTCGATCACTGCACCTTGATGCGCTTCTTCAACGTCAACAGTTAGTGTTTCGAACGGCTCACACATCTCGCCATCGATCTCTTTAACGATAACTTCTGGACGAGAAACAGCTAGCTCGTAACCTTCACGACGCATGTTTTCAATCAAGATTGAAAGGTGAAGCTCACCACGGCCTGATACGCGGAAACGATCTGGGCTGTCAGTTTCTTCAACGCGCAATGCTACGTTGTGTACTAGCTCTTGTTGTAGACGCTCAAGGATGTTACGTGAAGTTACGTACTTACCTTCTTTACCCGCAAACGGAGAAGTGTTTACCTGGAATGTCATTGTTAGTGTTGGTTCATCAACAGACAATGGAGGTAATGCTTCTACGTTAGTAGGGGCACAAATTGTGTCAGAAATCTGTAACTGGCCAAGACCAGTAATCGCAACGATGTCACCAGCGTTAGCATCTGTAACTTCGTGACGCTCTAGACCCATGTAACCTAATACCTGGCCGATTTTACCGTTACGTTTCTTGCCGTCAGCGCCAAGTACAGTAACTTGTTGGTTAGTCTTAACACTACCACGCTTGATACGACCAATACCGATAACACCCACGTATGAGTTGTAGTCGATTTGAGAGATTTGCATCTGGAAATCACCTTCAGCATCAGCATCTGGTGAAGAAACTTTTTCAACGATCGTTTCGAAAAGTGGCGTCATATCTGCGCTAGTTTCGTCTGGATCTAATGTTGCAAAACCGTTTAGTGCAGAAGCATAAACGATTGGGAAATCTAGCTGCTCATCGGTAGCGCCTAGGTTGTCGAACAAGTCAAATACTTGGTCAATAACCCAATCAGGACGTGCGCCAGGACGGTCAATCTTGTTAATAACAACGATTGGCTTAAGACCTTGAGCAAAAGCTTTCTTAGTCACGAAGCGAGTCTGTGGCATTGGACCATCCACAGCGTCAACTAGTAGTAATACTGAGTCAACCATAGATAGAACACGCTCTACCTCACCACCGAAATCGGCGTGACCTGGGGTATCAACGATGTTGATACGGTAATCGTTCCACTTGATGGCAGTGTTCTTGGCCAGAATCGTGATACCACGTTCCTTTTCAAGATCATTTGAATCCATCACCCGCTCAGTGGCTTCTCCTCGAGACTCAAGGGTTCCTGACTGCGCCAGCAACTTATCAACCAAGGTAGTCTTACCATGGTCAACGTGTGCAATAATGGCGATGTTACGTAAATTCTCTAACACGGCTAAACCTCTTACCATCGGTATAATATATAGGGGGGGTTACTGCCAACGACTAAAACCAATCTAGTATAGTAGTTGCAATAAAAAGCGTGACATTCTACTCTAGCTCAGCGTTATCTCACAGGATTATTTTTAACCAATCGTTAAAAATAACTCTTTCGCATTGATTTTTTTTGCCTTAACGTCTGCTTTTTACACACTTTTTTATACTTTAGTTGTGTGACACTATTAGGTCATCCTAGACAAACACTCCTCCTTAAATTCATCATTTTCACCTTTTAAAGCTATTTTAAGCCTCAAATTCCGCTAGAAAACAACGGATATTCTCTTCACAAAAAAACAAAAAACATGACTGTCCTTAATCCTAATAACACTTATTGAAAATCTAATGTTATTTGCTTGACCTCCCCCCTATAAAATTACTCATGGCTTAGTTATTCTGTGTAACGATTTTTAGCGAGACGCCAACAGTTGATTACAGGGAAAATAGCGGCTGCACTGTTATAGCGCGTGCACCATCTCGATCCATCCCGCGCACCATTACGGTGCAACAAGGATATCAGCATCGAGAACAAAAATATTATCACCCTTAATTATCAGTGAGTTACAAATTTGGCATAAGTCTCGCTTTAAGAATGCCAGAATCGCATTAAGCGCTAAATATTAAAGATAAAACAAAGGGACGCCCCTTTACCCTACTCGGAGACTTTAGAATGTCAGCAGAATCAGTTTTACAACAACTAAAAGAATTAGAAGTTAAGTTTGTTGATTTACGTTTTACCGATACGATAGGTAAAGAGCAGCACGTAACCATTCCAACTCACCAAGTCGATGCTGACTTTTTTGAAGACGGTAAAATGTTTGACGGTTCTTCAATCCAAGGTTGGAAAGGCATTAATGAATCAGACATGGTATTGATGCCAGATCCTGCAAGTTTTGTACTTGACCCTTTCACGGCAGAAACTACTGCTAACATTCGTTGTGACATCCTAAACCCTGGCACAATGACCGGTTACAACCGTGACCCACGCTCTATTGCTAAAAAAGCAGAAGACTACCTACGTTCAACAGGTATTGCTGACACCGTATTGGTAGGTCCTGAGCCAGAATTCTTCCTATTTGACGATGTTAAGTTCGGCGCTGACATGTCTGGTTGTTTCTACAAGGTTGATGCTGAAGAAGCAGCTTGGAACTCAGGTACTAGCTACGATGGTGGCAACAAGGGTCACCGTCCAGGCGTGAAAGGTGGTTACTTCCCAGTAGCACCAGTAGACTCTTCACAAGACATCCGTAGTGCTATGTGTTTAGTGCTAGAAGAGATGGGTCAAGTTGTTGAAGCGCATCACCATGAAGTTGCTACAGCGGGCCAAAACGAGATCGCGACACGTTTCAACTCACTAACACTTAAGGCCGATGAAGTTCAGGTACTTAAGTATGTTGTTCACAACGTGGCCCACGCTTACAACAAGACAGCGACATTTATGCCTAAGCCAATCGTTGGCGACAACGGTAGCGGTATGCACGTGCATCAGTCTCTTGCGAAAGATGGCGTTAACTTGTTCGCAGGTGACAAGTACGGTGGATTGAGCGAAACAGCTCTATTCTACATCGGTGGTGTGATTAAGCATGCGCGTGCAATTAACGCATTTGCTAACCCATCGACAAACTCATACAAGCGTCTTGTACCACACTTCGAAGCGCCTGTTATGCTTGCTTACTCAGCAGCTAACCGCTCTGCTTCTATCCGTATCCCAGTGGTACCAAGTGCAAAAGGTCGTCGTATCGAAATCCGTTTTGGTGACCCAGTGGCTAACCCATACTTAGCGTTCTCTGCAATGCTAATGGCTGGCCTTGACGGTATCCAGAATAAGATCCACCCAGGTGAAGCAATGGATAAAGATCTATACGATCTTCCAGCTGAAGAAGCAGCAGAAATCCCAACAGTTGCCACTTCACTAGAAAACGCACTTGAGTGTCTAGACGCTGACCGTGAGTTCCTAACTCGTGGCGACGTATTCACTAACGACTTTATCGACTCTTACATCGCCCTTAAGTCTGCTGATGTTGAGCGCATCAACCAAACAACTCACCCAGTAGAATTCGAGCTTTACTACAGCTTGTAATCCTCTGAGTGACCCGCTAACCACTCGTAAGTGATTAGTCTTTAAAGCCCTAAACAGTCATGTTTGGGGCTTTTTTATTTAGCAGGTAAATGACTAATCTTTAAAACTGATACACCGCAACACGGCCATTATGCCCTGCAGCAACTAGTGTATTGCCCTCGATAGCCAAAGTAAAAAATCCCTGAGACTCACCGTTAATCAGCAGTGGCTGCCAACTATAACCATGATCATGAGAAATATCGGTTGATAGCTTACCGGTGGCAATACAGGTTTCTTCGTAGCACACCATAGCGCTGCGCAAACCTGGGGTTGTGCCGGGGGCTTTATGCCACACATAGCCCTTTTTATACACCATATTGGCAGCATGCTTATCACGCTGCTGATAATCGCCTCCCAGTACAAATAGATCATCTAGATGATTAAATGCCAGCGCATAACCACCGGCAGTTTGAGTATCATCATAAAGTGCGATTGGATGCCGACGCCAATGCGTGCCTGAATCGGCGGTAAGGTAGACTGAGCTACTATATCCTCCGGTAGTAAACCAGGCGCGGCCTCTCTTGCCAACAACTAAGGTGTTACCGCTAGCGGCAAACGCGACCTCTTTATCAAGCATTTTGGGTAACCCACCTTTCGCCACTCGCTGCCAAGATTTTCCGCCATCGGTTGTACGCAAAATCACATAGCAACCACCAACCGGATCACCCAGCAATAAGCCGTTATTACGATCCCAAAAGGCGATTGAATTAAAAAAGCCGAGTTCATCTGGATTATCAAATATTAATTGCCAACTTAAACCCTGATTTTCGGTGATATACAGCTTAGATAAGCCCCCTTCACCCGCGCCCATAACAATGGCAGTGTTGGCATCGAATACTTCAATATCGCGAAAGTCAGTCAAAGGCTGATCTTTTACCGACACATCTAACCAGGTGTTACCTTGATCTTTGGAGATATAAACACGGTTATCTGTTCCCGTAACCCAAGCAACCCCATCAAGTATGGCGCTACCTCTCAAAGCGGCATTGGCCCCAAGCGTTTGCACATTCCAATCCATGGATGAGGTACTGAAGCAACATAAGCTAAGTAACAGTATGAATATCTTCATTTAATTCCCTTAAAAAACGGCACCATAAATACTATCGGCCAATCATAGGTAATAGGCAAGCCTAAAGGTGGCAAGCATTTAGCCCATTATTGCTCACTCACATAAACACCAGCTTATTAGCCTAAGCTAAATAAAGCATGATTAAACAACAAGTTAATAACAAGTATTGCTGGACACTGGCCACACGATAGCCTAAATTAAAAGTGTGACGAAGATCACCGTTTAAGTAATAAGGAACCTACTATGAGAAAAACAGCCACTCGAGTAACACTATTAAGTGCAGGACTACTACTTTCCACCACAAGCCTAGCCGCGATGAGCCCGATTGCAGAATGTAACGATTGCTCAAGCCAAGCAGCACTAAAAGCCGCAGAATCACAACAAAGCGACAGTGTTTTCGTGGTTGATTTTGTGAATCGCACCGCCAAAAAGTTTGTCACCGATGACCAAGGCAGCGCATTACTGACCAAGCTTTCAGTTGGTGAGCTAAGTCAGCTCAATCAAGAATTCAATTACCGCAAAGTACATTTAAGAGCGGTAAAACCATAAGTTAACAGTGACATGTCAGGCCTTAACATTAAGGCCTGTTTTTCTTTTTATACGCTTTTTATCACAGACAGAAGCCGCTCAATATCGGCCATATCATTATAAATATGCGGTGACACACGAATACCTTGGCTCCGCAGATCCACGCTCACATTCGCCTGTTGCAATGCTGCTAACACCTGTTGTTGCTTAGCGCCAAAATCTAAAATCAACGTACCACTGCGCTTTGCCTCAAGCCTTGGAGATACAAACTCCTGCTCAAACTGTTCTGCAACCACATCGATTAACCATTGGTTATGCTCACGAAGCTTATGAGAACCTATATTGGCAAAGTAACCTATGCTATGCGCCGCTATCGCATAGGGAGCAATCGAAGGTGTACCGCCCCAAAACTTAAGTGCGCTTTGGTGATAACGAAAATCGTGAATATCAAACTCAAACGGATTTTCATGGCTAAACCAGCCCACATCTTTTGGCTGGCAGTGCTCAATATGCATTGCGTTTATCCATAAATAAGCTGCGCCCGGACCACCACATAACCACTTAACACTTGAGCCGATTAAGAAGTCAGGCTGCAGAGCCTGTAAGTCTAACGGCACGATACCTGCCGATTGCGCCACATCGAGTAGGGTTAATACATTTTTAGATTTTGCAGCATTAACAATTTCTTCGACAGGGGCTTGCTGCCCCGTGTTGGAATACACATGGCTGACAAACACTAAATCGATATCGGCACTAATATGTGACTGCCAGACCTCGGCATCGGTAATATCTAAAGACTTAGGAATAAAGCGCAACTCACAGCCCTGTGGCAGGGCTTTTTTAAGCGCAAACCCCATACTTGGGAAGTCAATTTCACTCATCAGAACGACTGCATGCTGCTGATTAAGCCGCTCTAACGACATCACCAACTTAGTCAGCGCGCTAGAGAGATTAACCTGAGGACAAAACTCCTCGACGCGCGCATTAAACAACTTAGCCAGCCCCTGACTAAATTGTTCAATCACCTGCAACCAATCATGCCAGGGCTCTTTTCCCGATGTTTGCCAAGGCGCAAAAAACTGTTTTGAGAACGCTTGCTCGGCATCTTTCAATGGCCGACCCACCGAATGGTTAAGCAGGTAGCTCCCTGGCGCTAAACTAAAATCATCTTTAAAAGACTGCATATTACTCTGCCTCCAAACTCGCTTTTAGCGTGCAAATATCATCAAAACGAGTTCGGATATCACTACGTTTAGCAGCAGCTCTTCTATCGCGTAATTTTTCTAGCGAATTAAGTAATACCGGTAATGGTGGGCCACTGGCGGTGACTTTTGACATATGTTGCTGCTGCATATTTTTTGAAGGCTGAGCAATATACTTAGATACCAGCTCATTATGATGCTGAATCGCCGTTTGCCCGTGTAATTCACATACCTCCAAAAACAACTGAAGATTTTGCTGGTACCATTGCTCGTGACGTAAATGACTCATGCCCAGTAACGCATCCATAAAGCTGGTTCGGCGCATACAGTCACGTAAAATGCGTTGATCTTCAGGCATCATGTATAAAAACTTATCCACCAGCATCTGCGAGTAACCCGGCTCGTTTGCAGCGCATAAGCCCAGCAGCATATCGATAACGTTGATCCCGGCAAAATCCCCCGCATTAGCGCCGCGATAAACTTGGCTACCTACACGATAAGGTTTGTAATAGGGTCTCACGCAATAGAAGAAGTCATCGGCATCAAGCTGCAAAAACAAGACTCGGTTTGATTCAATCACATCTTGTAAGGCTTGCTTAGCAACGTTCAGCAGATCAGAGGCAATGGGATGATCTATGCCTAACGGCTGAATTTTTAACAGTGCATCGGCGGCACGCTTATAAGCCAAAATGCCTTTGGTGTTATAATCAACAAACAGCTTCTCGGCAGCTAAATCAGTAAAGCGTTTATACACCCCCTGGTGTGCACGGTTATGGGTAGTAAGGTGCGCCGTGGCAAATCTTGGGGTCACACCAATAGAGGCGCCAATATGCATAGCAAGGGTAGACGCCTCTGTCAGTGGTGATACGGTTTCTCGTGAAGGCTCGGTAATTTCGTGCCTACGGCATGCCGCCATATACAGGCCAACATTACCAAGCAGATCAAAAGCATGATCAAAGCCTTCGTCAGTATTTCCCTCAGCCAGCAAACTGGCTATCAGCTGGCGCCCTTCAGATTCAAGTTGCAGCTTTAAGTGCTCGCCAACACCTTCAACATTAGCCCTGTCGCTCTGCTCAGCGTAAAGCGATTCAAGCTCACTATTGAGTTCAACAAAACGAGTGCGGCTCCAATGATCGAATGCCTGAGTATTTTGCGTCATCTGTTAGTCCTTATTTTTATTTTTTCGATGAGACTGTGCAGTAATCTATAGTCACTTAGCCTAGCAGGATCCCTATGGTGTAAATCGATAAACTGGCGCGAATAACTTCCATTTAAGGTCGAGATCCCCTATAAAATGGTTAATTGATACCGATTTTCACCACAAAAAATAAAAAGGCCTCCAATGGATAACAAGGACCGCAACATACTCGCCATATTACAACGTCAAGGCCGTATCGCGATTAGCGAGCTCGCTGCCAAATTAAATATGTCGGATACCCCCTGCCTTCGCCGCGTGAGAAAGCTAGAGCAAACGGGTGTGATTAGCGGTTATGCGGCGCAAATCGATCCTAAAGAAGTTGGGCTTAACGTAGTGGTGTATGCTTTTGTACGCCTCAAAGAAAATTCAGATCAACATGCAATTGTGTTCGAAGAAAGCATGGAAAATCTCGAGCAAGTCATGGAATGTTCAGTGGTCACCGGTGCCCACGATTACCTGCTAAAAATCGTTGCTAGCGACCTGCTCAGTTATGAAAGCTTCGTAAAAAAGTCGCTTGGCAGCTTAAGCTGTATCGCCGGGATCGAATCTACCGTCGTGTTAAAGCAAAACTTCTCGCGCAATACATTGCCGCTATAGCGGCATTCACGCCCCTAAAAATAACTGATAAAAAAAACACTAGACGACCGGTCTAATTGTGTTAGTCTGTTTACTATGAAAACAAGTATCAAAACAGATCCTCAGCAAACACGTCAGCATATTATCGACTCAGGATACAGCCTGATTTCGAGCAAAGGCTTTTCCAATGTCGGTCTATCGCAGATCTTAAAATTTGCCGATGTGCCTAAAGGTTCTTTTTACCACTACTTCAAATCCAAAGAGCAGTTCGGTGAAGAGGTGATTAACAGTTACTTTAAAACTTACTTAAGCAGTATCGACAGCCTATTTGCGCCAGAGAATGGCTCAGGCTTAGAGAGATTGATGAGCTACTGGTTACGCTGGCAAAGCACCCAAAGTGATGCCTGTATCGACCAAAAGTGCTTAGTGGTCAAACTCAGTGCCGAAGTCTCAGATCTATCAGAACCCATGCGCCTTGCCCTAGACAAGGGCTCATCAGCGGTTATTGCTCGCCTTGCGAGCTGTATTGAAGCTGGAATAGAAGATGGCTCTCTGACTGCAATGAATGCAGCCTATACCGCAGAAACCTTATACCAGATGTGGTTAGGTGCCAGTTTAAGAAATAAATTAACCCGTGATCCCAATGTCATCACACGCGTATTACAGATGACTCAAGCCCTGCTAGCTAATCCTGTTTCGGTATTGAAGTGATCTAAAGTGAAATGCTCTTCACTGAAATAATCAGCAAATTTATCTCCCCCGCCTATGCTTATACCTGTTGATGGCGGGCATTTTTTTAACCGTTTACTAGACGACTGGTCTACTAAATGTTAGGCCTTAGTATCATTCGACAATTAGTCGACTATAGGAAAGATTATGTACAGCTTCGATTACTACAACCCTACTCACATTAGTTTTGGTGAAGGAAAAATTGCTGAACTGGATAACTTAGTCCCACAAGATGCAAAGGTCTTAGTGTTGTTTGGCGGCAACAGCGCCAGAAGCACAGGTACTCTCGATGAAGTAAAGGCTGCGCTTAAGCAGCGTGAAGTTGTTGAATTTGGTGGTATCGAGGCGAATCCAACCTACGAAACATTGATGCAAGCGGTCGAAGTCGTAAAACAGCAAAATATCGACTTTCTCTTAGCAGTTGGTGGTGGCTCGGTTATCGATGGCACCAAGTTTGTGGCAGCTGCCGCGCTATTTGAAGGTGAGCCATGGGACATTCTTTTAAGCTGGGGCGCTAAGGTCACTCAAGCAATGCCATTCGGTACGGTTCTGACCTTGCCTGCCACGGGTTCTGAGATGAATAGCGCCAGCGTGGTTACCCGTAAAGCGTTGCAAGCTAAACTCTCATTTATGAGCAATCACGTCTTTCCAAAATTTTCAGTATTAGACCCAAGCAAAACCTTCACATTACCAGAACGCCAAGTCGCTAACGGCGTTGTCGATGCTTTTATTCACATCACTGAGCAATACCTTAACTACCCTGTTAATGCGCCAGTGCAAGACAGATTCGCCGAAGGCTTGCTTCAAACCCTAATCGAATTAGGGCCAAAAGCCCTAAGCCAACCTCAAGACTTCGATGTACGTGCCAACCTGATGTGGGTGGCAACAATGGCACTGAGCGGCGTGATAGGTAAAGGCGTGCCACATGACTGGGCAACACACATGATTGGCCATGAAATTACCGCGCTTTACGGTGTTGACCATGCCCGTACTATCGCGATGATTTTACCGGGTATGCTCGATGTTCGCCGAGAAGCTAAGCAAGAGAAGTTACTGCAATATGCCGATCGCGTTTGGGGAATTAACCAAGGCTCGGTTGATGAAATCATCGATGCGGCGATAAGCAAGACCCGCGACTTTTTTGAAGCGATGGGCATTAATACTCGCCTATCAGACTACGATTTAGACAGTAGCAGTATCGATGAGATCATTAGCAAGCTTGAAGCCCACGGCATGACGGCTTTAGGTGAAAAACAAGATGTTGATCTGGCTATGAGCCGCAAGATTTTAGAACGTAACTTATAACTCTTAATAATTAAACAGATACAAACTTAACAGAGACCTCAGCTAACTGGCAGGCATCACGTAATAAGGATGCCGCTATTGGCAAACCAACAGATAAAAAGGACGACAAAATGAAGATATTGATGGTACTGACCTCACACGACAAACTTGGCGACACAGGCTTAAAAACAGGCTTCTGGCTCGAAGAATTTGCCAGTCCTTTTTATCGCTTTAAAGACAGTGGCTGTACTGTCACCTTAGCTTCACCTGCTGGCGGACAACCACCAATAGACCCTAGTAGCGAGCAGCCGGACTTTCAAACGGCAGCGACCGATAGATTCAATCAAGATGAACAGGCCAAGCAGCAACTGGCAACCACTAAAGTGTTAGCTGAGATAAACCAAGCTGATTACGACGCGATTTTCTATCCAGGTGGCCATGGGCCATTATGGGATCTCACTAACGATGATCACTCTATCGCATTAATAGCCGCTTTCTACCAGGCTAAAAAGCCTGTAGGACTTGTGTGTCACGCACCGGGGGCACTTAAAAATGTGAAAAACCCCGATGGCACACCTTTAGTTGCTGGCAAGCAAGTGACAGGATTTACTAACGGTGAAGAGGCGGCAGTGCAGCTGACTGATATCGTGCCTTTCCTCGTGGAAGATATGATGCTGGCAAATGGCGCGCTGTATAGCAAAGGCGATGACTGGAGTAGCTACTTGGCGGTCGATGGCAACTTAATCACTGGCCAAAACCCAGCTTCTTCTGAAGTGGTGGCCGATGAGATCATCAAGCAACTGAAGTAACTCAAGTAGCTAACTTCTGACTACACTCTTGACTACATGAACTATGGCGCGATTAACTTCGCGCCAGATTCTATCTTTCGCACAGAACTTCTTAATAGCTCTTATTAATTGTAAGGACCGCCAATGATCACTCTGCATCATTTAAATAAGTCTCGCTCAAAACGTATCATCTGGTTACTTGAGGAACTTGGGGTAGATTATCAAATAAAAGCCTATCAACGAGATAGCCAAACTTTCCTAGCGCCGCCAGAACTCAAAGCCATTCATCCACTAGGCAAGTCACCTGTGATTGAGTATCAACAGCAAGTGATTGCAGAATCAGGCGCAATTACCCAATACCTTATCGATAACCATGCAGCAGGAACGCTCGCACCAGAAAAGGGCAGCCCTGATTATGTTGAGTATCTACAATGGCTTCACTTTGCAGAAAGTTCAGCAATACTGCCTTTACTACTGAGAATGTTTGTCGCCAAAGACGGCTGTCAAACCAACTTCTTAGAGGGCTACGCTGCCATTGAGTCTGAAAAAATTCTTAGCTACGTCAATCAATCGCTTGAAGGTAAGCGTTACCTTGTCGCCGACAAGCTTACTGGCGCGGATATCATGATGTCGTTTATCGTTGAGCTACTCGTGGCCAGTGGTGAAGCTGAAAAGTACCCGCATATTGCCACTTACGCTAAGCAGCTTGGTCAGCACGCCAATCACATTAAGGCTGGCGAGATTGAGCAGCAATACGATAAAAGCTAGCTGTTAGCTGTCAAAAGCTAAAAATGAATATTCAATAGAAAGGCAGCCATAAGGCTGCTTTTTACATAAGCTAATTATGATATTCAGTTTAACGATTCACTTTAGTGCGCCGTCGACTTACGTGACTAAGATTAACTTATGTCGACGGCACAGGCTTACTTAACTAGCACTAACTTAGTGTAGCTGGCACTAACTTACGGAACGGGTACTAACTTAGTAGCAGGCACTGACTTACGTAACTGGCACTGGTAACGTTCACCGAGGTACTGCACGCTGGCTTCGCCTTGATGCTCCCAAAATTCAAAGTTACGTCCCTGGTATTTCGCGCCGCTACCGCTACGCACATTGGTTGCTAACAGCTGTTGTTCACCCATTTTTTCACTCGAAAAGGTAAATACCGCAGTAACCGGATCGAGCTGGGTATAAAAAACCGCAGTGATCTGTGGATGATTATCACAATCAAAAACTACGGCTGCAGGCACCTCTAACAATCCACCTTGGATCTGTAATTCAATAATCCGGCTTTGATAATTTTGTAATACGCACTCACGTACATCTTGCGCCTTCCAACAATCATTACGACCTTTAATCCAGCCTCTTTGCATCGCCTTAGGCTGCTCTGCTGCGGGAATATTAACAACCGCCGCTTGATAAACCTGCGCCATTTTCTGATCTAACACCGCTAACTCGGGATCATTGCAGATTAAAGTTTCAACTTGTCCCTGAGCCTTAGCGCAATCAAAAGCCGGAGCAACATGTTGATGGCCATCAACTGTAGCAGCACTGTCGACTGCCGCTATCGCTGGAGCTGTTTGAGTCGTTTGAGTCGAATCACATGCAGCCAACAATAATAGGCTACTCACTAACATCGTTTTTTGCATCTGTTATCCTTATGTGTTGCCAGCAATAATCTAAGCTAATTGATAGCCATCTTACTGCTAAATTACTACTAATTTACTGCTAAAAACTGGCTATCAACAAGATGCCAATCAAGTGAAATGAGCTTATCACTCAAGACAGTCAACTTCTGCACGACCCCTCGCGGTATAAAATCACCACAAAGTTCATGATTTTTTATGTTAAAACAGCTAATCTTCGGTATCAAACCCTGTAACAAAGGATGTCACAATGCGTGCTGGCTTTATACTACTTATGCTACTGGTTACAACGCTTGCTCATGCGACGGTTTATAAGTGGGTCGATGAAAATGGTAACGTTCATTTCTCTGATGAACCGGTAAAAAATGCTGAAGTGGTCGAATTTAAAGAGAACACTCAAAACAGCCTTAAATTACCAGAAGTCTCCGTACTCCCCGGCACGACAAGCGATTCCGAAGCCGTTAAGCCTCTTTATAAAATGAGTATTGCCTCTCCAACTGAAGAAGAGTCTATCCGCAGCAATGATGGCGATATTACCATTATCACCAATATCACTCCGCAGATCGCAGCAGCACATCAATTAGCGCTCTACATGGACGGCAATCAGATAGGCAGCAAGCAAACCATCGGCATATTTAAGCTGAAAAACATTAATCGTGGTGAACATACCTTTGCTGTTAAGGCTTTCGATCAGAACGGCAAAATAATTGCATCGACTTCTACCAGAACGATTTTTCTTCATCGGACGTCGATTTATGGGCCTGCTCGCTTAAAACCTCAGCCTAGAGATAATGGGTAAATACCTTTTAATATAAAAGCTTAGGATTATATTGATTTAGTCTACATTCCGATGAAGTCCAGTTGCAGGTTGCACCACTTTGGTGCACCATAGTGGTGCGATCAACTGAAATGCCCAAACAGGTGCATGTGCATAATTCGGAGTAGCTGATGGATACAAGTTTATTGCTCAACCATTTAGTAACGGCGGTAATCGTTACCAATGAAGAGCTTGAGTTACTCTACGTGAATGCGGCCGCCGAGCAGTTGCTCGGTGTGGGCAGTCACCGCCTTAGCGAACACCCCTTACCCGAACACTATCAATTACTCGGTGTCGATCCTCAAGTGCTAAAATTGGCAATTTTCGATGGTCAAGGCCTGAGTATTAATACTGTCTCTTTAGTCACCCTTGATGGTCAGCAACATACTGTCGATGTCACGCTCACGCCACTTGAGCAAGAACAGAACCTTGCTCTGATAGAATTTCGCCAAGTAGATCAACAGCGCCGCATCCATCAACAGTTGACTCAAGATGCTCAGCAGCAGGCTGCGCAATATTTAGTGCGTAACCTCGCCCATGAAATCAAGAACCCATTAGGCGGATTGCGTGGCGCTGCGCAGTTGCTATCACGTGAGCTAAAAGAGCCTGAGCTTAACGAGTTTACCGATCTTATTATTGAGCAAGCAGATAGACTACGTAACTTAGTCGACCGTTTGCTCGGCCCACAAAAGCCGACGCAGCATAGCCTGTTTAATATTCATCAAGTCATCCAAAAAGTCGTCAAGTTAGTCAATGTCACCCTACCTGATAACATTGAGCTCACCCAAGATTATGATCCCTCTATTCCTGATATTGAGATGGATCCGGACCAACTGCAGCAAGCTATTCTCAACATTGTGCAAAATGCGATTCAAGCCTTAGAGCCTATGGGTGGGCATATTCGCCTGAAAACCCGTACTCAACACCAGATCACCATAGGTACACAGCGCCATAAGCTAGTGCTGATGTTATCGGTCATCGACGACGGTCCAGGCATACAGCCCGAGCTAATGGACACGCTGTTTTACCCTATGGTCACTGGTCGTGAGCAAGGCTCAGGTTTAGGCCTATCTATTGCTCATAATTTTGCTCGCTTGCACGGTGGACGCATAGATTGCGACTCAACCGTAGGCCATACCGAATTTACCATTACCTTACCCATCAATAGTTAATAAGAGGAAAACACTCAATGGCTGAACAAGTTTGGATCCTCGACGACGATAGTTCGATACGCTGGGTATTAGAAAAAGCACTACAAAGCGCTAAATTTAGCTGCGCCAGCTTTGCCGCAGCCGAATCGCTGTGGCAAGCCTTAGAGATGGCGCAGCCTCAAGTGATTGTGTCAGATATCCGCATGCCCGGCACCGATGGCTTGACTCTGCTGGAGCGCCTACAAAATCATTACCCGCATATTCCTGTCATCATCATGACGGCACACTCCGATCTCGACAGCGCAGTGAGTGCCTATCAGGCAGGTGCATTTGAATACCTACCTAAACCTTTTGATATCGATGAAGCGATATCTTTAGTCGACCGAGCGCTCACCCACGCTAAAGAGCAAACATCGAGTATCATCGTTGAAGAGCCGCTAGTCGCCACACCAGAAATCATTGGTGAAGCCCCTGCGATGCAGGAAGTCTTTCGCGCCATTGGCCGCCTTTCTCGTTCTTCAATTAGCGTATTGATTAACGGCCAGTCGGGTACGGGTAAAGAGCTCGTTGCCAGCGCACTGCATAAACACAGCCCGCGTAAAGGTAAGCCGTTTATTGCCATCAATATGGCAGCCATCCCTAAAGACTTAATTGAATCAGAACTTTTTGGTCACGAGAAAGGCGCTTTTACTGGTGCAGGCAGTGTGCGACAAGGCCGTTTTGAACAGGCCAATGGCGGCACTCTCTTCTTAGATGAAATTGGTGATATGCCGCTCGATGTGCAAACTCGACTATTACGTGTGTTAGCCGATGGGCAGTTTTACCGTGTTGGCGGCCACTCACCGGTACAGGTAGACGTGCGTATTATCGCAGCGACTCACCAAAACCTTGAACAGCTGGTGCAGCAAGGGGATTTTCGTGAAGACCTGTTTCATCGCTTAAATGTCATTCGTGTGCACCTGCCGCCACTGTCTCAGCGTAGAGAAGATATCCCACAACTTGCGCGTCATTTCTTGATGATTGCCGCCAAAGAGATTGCCGTTGAGCCAAAAATGCTAACCAAAGAGACCGCGACTAAACTGTCGCAGCTTCCTTGGCCCGGTAACGTACGTCAGCTTGAAAACACCTGTCGCTGGTTAACCGTCATGGCCTCGGGACAAGAGATCTTACCTCTAGATCTACCACCTGAGCTATTGCAAGAGCCTAAGCTCAATAGTACACCAAGCAGCGATAGTGATGACTGGCAAGGCGCATTGAAGCTGTTTATCGATCAACGTCTCAGCGACGGCGACAGCGACTTGCTAACCGAAGTGCAGCCCGCATTCGAGCGGATATTACTGGAAACTGCGCTTAAACATACTAATGGCCATAAGCAAGAAGCGGCCAAACGTTTAGGCTGGGGTCGCAACACCTTGACCCGAAAACTGAAAGAGCTAGAGATGGATTAACGAGATCTTCAATGCTTGTAGTAAAGCTTAACTTTCATTTGTTTTATTTCAGGCAAAGCCTCATTGATGATAACCACCTACTGCAGTAGTTGGTTTAGGGCTGAAAACAAAAAGGAGAGCCACAGGCTCTCCTTTTTTGCTTATACGCTAACGGCTACACCGGATCTTGGTGAATAATCACCTCTGACTCCACAAACTCTTTGCGCACCCGCTCGGAGGTTTCTACCGCAATTTTATGGGCCTGATGCAAGCTCAACGTCCCGTCGAGTTCGAGATGAAACTGAATAAACATGGTCTTACCCGACTCGCGGGTGCGTAAATCATGGATCCCTTTGACTTGAGGATCTTGCTTAGCTAAATGCGTAATTCTCTCCCGGGTCTCATCATCAAGTTCTCTATCTAACAAAGACTGCACCGAACGATAAGCCAGCCCCACGGCTTGCTGACCAATAAACAACGCAATTAATACCGCAAATAAACCATCAGCCCACCACCAGCCATATTGAGATAAAACCAGTGCCAGTAATACCGCCGCGTTTAAGAATAGATCCGACTTATAATGCAGCGCATCGGCTTCAACAACAGTGCTTGAGGTCGCAGCTAAGGCTCTTTTCTGCAGCATAACCAATGCCAGTGTCAGCAAAATTGCGATAACAGAAACAATCACCCCCAACGTGGCGTGCTGCACCTCTACCGGATTAATCAGGCGTTCGCTGCCGTGCAACATCAGAAAGAAAGCTGAACCTAAAATAAAGGCTGATTGCGCTAACGAGGCTAACGGCTCAGCTTTACCATGCCCATAGCGATGATCTTGATCCGCAGGCACGATAGCGTAGCGGATTGCAATAAAGTTAACGATTGATGCAAGCGCGTCAGCAAAGGAGTCGGTCAATGAAGCCAGCATACTGGCGGAACCAGAATACATCCATGCTGCAAGTTTGATGGTAATAAGGGTTAACGCTGTCGCAACCGCTGCGCGGCTGGCCAGCTTAACCCAGAAGTCATATTGGGAAGTGTCATTCATAAAATCTGTTTACTAATATAGTAAGGGAAACACAGACCTTAAGTTTATAACAAACCTGAGGGAAAAACTGATGTTTCCCCTCAAGTTAATAGCAATCGACCTAATAGAGAAAAACAATTAACCTCTATTACACCCAAGTGGCTTGGGTAGCTGGTGCAATCGTGTTCAAAGCATAAGCTAATTATCTTTTATGATGCTTAGCAAAACGCTGTTTGAATTTTTCTTGCTGCTCAGGTGTTAGCAACTGATACGCTTGGTTTTGCAACTTCAGCATATTAACGGCCTTTTGCTGACGCGCTGCTTGTTTAGCGGCTAATGCCTGCTTCACTTCAGCTTCGTTAAAGTTAGCTGCAGTAATAAAACCTAACATCTGCTGTTTTTGTGCCGCGCGCGCTTCTTTAGAAGGACGATTTTGTTTCATCTCGTCACGATGCGCACTAAATAGCGCTTTCATCTCAGTCTTCTGCTCATCGGTTAAGTCTAAACCGCGAAACATCTTGCGCAGGTCATGATGGCCGCCACGCTCGCTTTGCATCTGGTGATGGCCATTTTTGCCATGCCCATCACGTGAGCCATCTTGGTCATCGGCAGCATTTACACCAGCGGTTAATAATGCGGTGCTGGCCACTATGGCAAGCAAACCTGCTTTAAACGTATTCTTTTTCATCATGGTAGCCTCATTTGAATTTGCTCAGCACTGCTAAGCTTGATTTGACGCTTATCAGTTTAGTCTACTCAATGTAAGCTTGGGTTTGTACAGCGTAAAGCTCTGTAAAGCTGTTTAAATGAGGCTCGATAATGCCAAGGACCTCTGTTCTTTACGTTGAATTACACTCCTAAACTGCAATTGACATCAAACAGGGTATACTCGCCACAGTAAGAGTACATTAGAAGGTTAAATATGAGCCGTATATTATTGATAGATGATGACTTAGGTCTATCTGAATTGCTTGCACAACTGCTAGAACTTGAAGGCTTTGAACTGACACTGGCCCACGATGGGCAGTCAGGGTTAGATCTGGCCATAGAGCAGCAGTTCGACCTTATTTTACTCGATGTAATGCTACCTAAACTCAATGGGTTTGAAGTCTTGCGCGCGCTGCGCAGCAAGAAACAAACACCGGTACTGATGCTAACCGCCCGAGGTGATGAAATCGACCGTGTAGTGGGTTTAGAGATCGGTGCCGATGATTACCTGCCGAAGCCATTTAACGACCGTGAACTGGTTGCACGTATTCGTGCCATTATCCGTCGTACCCATATTCAATCAAACGAAGCCCCGCAGACAACACATCAGTACGGCGATATTAATTTAGATCCCGCACGCCAAGAGGTGCACTGCCAAGATCAGCTCATCATTCTCACCGGCACTGAATTTAGCTTACTGTTTGAATTGGTTAAGCATGCCGGTGAACTGGCCAGCAAAGAAGTCTTAAGCGAAAAAGTGCTCGGTAAAAAACTGATGCCTTTTGACCGCAGTTTAGACATGCATCTTTCTAACTTACGCAAGAAGATGCCTGAACGAGACGACGGCCGCCCACGTGTGAAAACGATTCGTGGTAAAGGCTATATCTGGTTACCTTAAATGCAGCTGAGAAAAACCCCCAACAATATATTCGTTAAATTACTACTGGGCTTTTGGCTCTGTAGCTCACTGATCATCGCGCTCATTGGGCTGCTGCCTTTATTGCAGCAAAACCATGATCAATCAGCACTGCCACCTCCGCTTGAACGTATGCTTGAAAAAAGTGCCGAGCGTATTAGTGCAAATCCGCAGGTTCTGGGCACTGAAAAGCTCAAACATTTAAGCCGCTTTAAAGAATTTAAAGGCCGGCCGGCCCGCATCTATTTGGTCGATGAGTACGGCAAGGTACTCAATACCCATAAACAATCTCGAGCTTTAAGACGCTTTATGCTGATGGCCGATGAAGCTGGCCATCCGATTAAACACCAATTTAAAGACGAGCTGATTTTCGGCCCCTATAACTTTGACGTTGAGGGCAAGCCTTTCAGCCTATATGGCCGTTTACCAGAACATCATCCACGGCCCTGGTTCTTCTTCTTTATCGATAATAAAATCTTAACCCTTAGCATCGCGATTTTACTATCAGGGTTATTATGTGGCTTATTTGCCTGGCATTTAGGTAAGCCATTACGCTCACTCAAACGCAGTGCTGATGCACTTGCCGGAGGCGATTTAAGTCACCGGGTCGATATGGCAACAGCCCAGCGAAACGATGAAATTGGCCAGCTTGCTCAAGCCTTTAATGGTATGGCCGACTCGGTTGAAAATATGGTTAAGAGCCAACAAAGATTGATCAGCGATATCTCTCATGAGCTGCGCACACCACTGACAAGGCTAAAATTGTCTTTAGCGCTAAGCCGTAAAAAAGGCCAAGAAACAGCTGAAACCGAGCGGATTGAGTATGAAGCAGATCAACTTGAGCAGATGATTGCCGAGCTGTTAGAGCTGTCTAGAGTCAAGCTTAACGCTAACGAAAACAAGCGCAGCCTTGAGCTTGCTGAAATCTTAAGCCAGGTATTAGACGATGCCGATTTCGAAGCTCAACAGCAAAAAAAGCAGCTGCATATCGACATAGATGAATCAATTACGCTGCCGCTTTACCCTCGGCCTTTATGCCGAGCGGTTGAGAACTTACTGCGTAACGCCATCCGCTATGCCAACACGCAAGTCTCGATTCAAGCATTTGCCAGTGGCAGCAGCATACAAATTGAGATTATCGATGATGGCCCAGGCATTAGCGACGAAGCTGACTTAGAAGCGATTTTCGAGCCTTTCTATCGCCCACAGTCTGCGCGCGATAGAGAGTCCGGCGGCTGGGGCTTAGGGCTGGCGATTGCTAAAGCCGCCATTCAAGCCCATCAAGGTAAGATAAAGGCAGACAACCATCAAGCTCACGGATTGAAAATAAGTATCAGCTTGCCGATGGAATAACCATTATCCATTACAATGATGGATAATAACTAAGCAGCGTTTGCCGCGGGCTCGAGTCTGGTTAACCAGCTGGCATAATCTGCCTGCTTAGGAATACGTTTATCTGAGTGCCCCATCAACTGCGCTAGGGCATAGCTAAATTGATAGTACAAACCCGCGTCATCATATTGCTTGCCCGCATCGTCGCAGTTGATTTGAGCGCCGCGCAGATAGTTGGCAACCAGCTCTGCACGGTTAAAGCCCTCGACCACCCCAACAGACTTGATGAGATCGTTATTCCACTGTATATACTCACCATAAATCTGTTCGAATGCCTGACGGTTATCATCGGTGACTTGCTCTAACAGCTCTGGGTTAGGCATCACACGGGAAATAATAAAACGGTCATATAGCAGATCGTCATGCAGTCCCCAGCAATGGTGCATCAAGAAGCGGGTTAAATAGTCTTGATAAACAGCGTCATCAATCGCGGCTCTTTCAAGACGTTTTCTAAAATGTGCCGTAGCGACTGCCACGACTAAATCTGCTTCACTTGGAAAATGATTGTAGATGGTGCCTTTGGAGATCTGACTCGCTCCAACCAGGTGAGAACGGCACAAATCAAAGCTTTTATGCCCTCTTAAGCAGCGCTCCGCAATGTCGGTTAAATAGCTTTCTCGCTGTTGCCAGTTACTCATGTCGACCTCTTCACAAATCTAACAATCAATATAATTTAAGTTCACATTCATAAAATAGCAGCCTAGGTATCAAGCGGGTATTGAGTAATACTGATAGCATCATGAATAAACTCAATAGCCCATGTTAAAAATTGAACTATTAGAAAGCTTTATTGCGGTAGTTGAATGCGGAAACCTTTCCAAAGCTGCTGAGAAACTTTGCCGTACACAGTCAACGATAAGCCTGCAAATCAAGAAGTTAGAAGAGAGCGTTGGTAAGCCTTTGTTACTTAGAGATAACAAAGGTGTCACCATGACCGAGTCTGGTAAGACGCTGCTTAACTACGCTTATAAGATGCTGCAACTCAGTTCGCAGGCGATTGACGAGCTAAAAGATTGTCAAAACCGTGAAGTCATACGGCTCGGTGTGCCAACTGACTACATCAATCGTTATTTAGGCAGCTTCTTATTAGAGTTTATTCGCGAGTTTACCTGTATCGAATTAGTCATCGATACCGATGTCAGTGGCAATCTCTATAAGCGGCTACATAATGGCGAATTTGATGTGATTGTTGCGACTCATTGGCAAACACCCGCAGCGGGTCATGGCGAGTTACTATTTGAGCGACGTTTTCATTGGGTTGCAGCCAAAGACGGCAGCGCCCATAAGCGCGAAACGGTACCGATGGCGTTATATCCAGAAAACTGCCCTATTCGGGCGCAAGTTTTTGCTAATCATCAGATCTCAATGCGCCCCATGAGTGTGCTACTTTCTACGCCCTCACCAACGGCTATGTGTATGGCCGTTGAAAATGATTTAGTCATAGCGCCCATTGCTGAGTTTCGCATTAGCGATAAGATGCAGATCCTCGATCCTATCGAGCATAACATTCCGCCATTACCGACCTTTAATGAGTCGCTGTATATCAACCCAGAGACACAAACTGATGCAACAAATCAGTTAATCAACTTGATCAAGGCCAATGTGCTAGCGCTAGGTGAAGCCACTCAAGCGCAAATGCTTAGCTAAACTGGCTTGAGGCTTAAAGTAAAAATGCCAACGAGAACGTTGGCATTTTTGTATCTGAGCTTAAATAACTAACTTAAATAAACACTTAAATAATTAAAAATAGTAAGCTAGGTTGATATTAAAGCGGTGATCCCAATTATCATTAGTTTGGACTAACCCCAAACTATTGCCCCCAAGCCAAAGCACATTCTTCGCCATATAATGGTCCACATACACAAAGACGGGACCATAGGCTAGCGATACCCCTGTGGAGTTTAGTATGGAGTCATCAAACTCTTCAAAGTCTGGCTGTACCATACTGAAATCGTTATACACAGTTAGGCTACCCCACGAGGTGCCAATACTTTTAGACAAGTTAGCCGTATAGATATTACCTTTACTTGCGACTTCATAGAATCCACCTAGCATACCCATACCAATTTTATCTGGGTCGATTTTGCCATCGTCATACTGGTCAAAATCAAAGGCTAAGTACTGTGCTTGAAAGCCCCAACCGGCATAGTTCATATCAAGGTGCACTGCATAATTTAGCGTATCGCCATTCTCACCAAACTCTGAGTTATATAGCTGACCATACTCAACTGACGCACCCAATATTGTGGTTAGCTCACCACTGGTTAAGGTAAAGCTTTGGCGCGCAACCAGAGTATTGGTTTCTTCGTTGTTATAACTAGTACCATCGACAGTGCCCTTAGCCACAGTACCCGCAAAATCGCGGTGATCAGTGCCGCCGTAAACCGCGTTTTTAATAAAGGCAAATTCAGATAATGAAACCCCATTTTGGTACTGAGCACTGACACCCACGCCATAATCGTCTTCAAAACCCATGTAATAGTTTAAGCTGTACCACCAGTTATGAGATGCGTAGCCTTTATTACCAAAGGGTTTACTAATGACACCACCATTAATGGTGAGATCTTTATTTACATCCCAAAAAGCATAACCGTATTTTAAATGATCATAACCATCATAAAAACGGTACTCCGCTTTAACGCCAATGTCATTCCACTTATCTGAAAAAGTAATAGAAAGAAGATTGAAGTCAAAATCACCCATTTTATCTTTTGATGGCTCGGAATAATCACTGTAACTATAATTTGCCCGAACAGAGCCACCAATATTAAGATCATCTGCAACCGCTGTATGACTTGCCAAAGCCATTAATATTGACAATGGTATTGCTGTATTTAATTTATTCATCTGAAACATCCATTTCATGTAAAATAAATATAAATTGCGTTAATACGTACAACGTCATCATATTAATACAATTTATATTTCAATATCGCCATAAAAAGTGGCAAGGTCATTGCCACCCATACTTATCAAATGACTACCATTTAACTTTGGTTAAGTCGCATTGAATCACTTCACCGCGTTTAGCAGGTGTGCCTGGGTTATTTGCTGATTCACACAACAAAGTCGTTCCGTAGTCATTGCGTTTGTCGTTGGCATTACTGCGGGCCCATACCGATACAATCGCGCGCTCTTCAGGCTTCGCTTCACAACTACCATCAACATCAAATGCGTGAATCGTATTTTGATGGAAGTAGATCAATGGATCTTGCTCGCTGCTGCCAGACAGCCACATTGTTTGAGAGTTGTGCTGTCCCTCATCAAACTGCACCCGACGCACCTTGTCGTCCTCTTTAACTGTGCTAACTAATGGTGAGTCTTCACGGATAGCCATAGTTTTAAATTGATTGGTGCAAGCAGGTACACGCATGTTGTAGTACATTTCAGAAACCGCATGGTTATGGAACGGATACAAGGTATCAACTGACTGAACCGTCATGCCGACTTCTGCCCCCACCTTTTCACCATTAATTTCGTCAATACGCAATAAACCCCAATGACCAAAAATTTCTGCATAGGCATAACCACCGCGAATATTATTGAAATTCTTATCATTTCGCTTACTTTCTTCGGCATACATAGGGAACCAGCCAGCTGCTGCCCACAAGTTAGGCAATGAGTTAGCGCTAATGTCGTAAGGGAATACAGCCGGCATTTTCACTTCATCACCGGTGACCATTTTGTAGAAGTTTTTAGTAAAGCTTTTGCCGTATTGCTGCACTTGTTTATCGGTCACTTTCTTATCGAAAAACTCGTCAAAAGTCGTACGACTAAAATGCTGTGCCACTGGAGAATTCTTGCTGAGCTCGCCACCTGGGTTATAAATCCAACTCACATCTTCTCGTGCACCAAAACACTTCTTTGCTTCATCGCTATTGTTAATCACTTGGTAGATGTTTTTAACCATCAGCTTCATATCGCGTCTGTCCATCACGCACATATGTTGCCCACCCTCAGTAGAGTCAACCATTGCGGTATCTGAATTTAAACAACCACTGGCTTGGCCATTGGTTAATGCAATAGCGTAAGCCTCTAAATACGTTAATGTTTCATCCCACAAAATATCAATATACTTTTGATCTTTAGCGCTGTATTGAGGGGAATCACCTAAACACTGAAATTGAGCACTATTAATATCGTTTTTATCTAGAAAGTCAGGAATATCAGCTGCCACAACACTGTTTGATAAAAGTATTGTTGCGAGCACCAGTTTACTATTCATACATCACCCTATTGGTTTAAATTATAATTTTTAATAACTATATAAATACTATATTTGGAATGGTTTCCAAAAATGGTCCGATAGCTAACTTTACTTAATAAAACCCAATATTTGTCACATATTAAAAACAAATGTAAAAGATATAAACAATATTAAAACATGCTTATTTATTAAGGCTAAACCGTTTAAGCCGAAATAATTAAAAGACAAAAAAGCCTCACAATTAAATTGAGAGGCTAAAATAACAATGCAGGAAAAAAGGCCATAATTAAATTAATTATGGCCTTACTCATTATTCAGTGTCGTTGAGATGAAACGACACTAAAAATATTTGAGTTGAAGTTACTGCTGAAACTTATCAAACTTAAATGTATGACAGTTACTACATAATGGCTGCTTAGTGCCATGTTCGCTATGACACTCTTGGCAAGGAAGCTCTTTGCCGTAATGTAAGTTGTTGTGTGGGTTCTGCCACTTATCATCTTCACTACGTGCTGTTTGCTCTGCTAAGTCATCAACATCATGACACTGCAAACACGCTTGATCTGATGGAAATTGCTTGATGCCATTGTCATGACATGTTTTACAATCTTTACCGATCACTTCTTTATGGTGGTCACGTATTTCTACAGCTTGTGCAGATAAGGTTAGTAGGCAACCAAAGGTTAGCGCTAATACCGCTTTTAATTTACTCATCGCTCATTCCTCTTATTATCTGGCAAGTTTAGGCTTTCATCATGCTGCGCGCAGCCGTCATACCCATCACCATGCATTCAGGAATAGAGCAACTCCCTAAACGGCTCACACCATGAATACCACCACATACTTCACCGGCCGCATATAGGCCTGGGATAGCTTGCCCAGTAAAGCTGTCTTTTACTTCAGCGTTAGTGTTGATCTGCACACCACCTTGGCAGTAATGCACTTTTGGCCATAAGCGAACCACTGTGAATGGCGCCTCAATATACTTACCCTTTGCCTCTGTCATATTCTTACCAAACTGAGGATCATTTTGCGTTTTAACGTACTCGTTATACTCAGAAATTTGCTGCTTAAGCGGCGCTAATGGCACATCGAAATGCTTCGCAAGATCTTCAATTGAGTCAAACTTCCAACCCACATCGTACTTAAGCACTTTCTTGGTATTAGGATGCTTTTTAGAATCCTTATAGCTAGTGATCAAGATTGGAGGCAGAGCGTTACCTTGTGCATCACGACAATTTAGCTCGGCATCAGCACGGGTTTTACGGTCGGCAATCTCGTTCATGAAACGCTGACCGGTTAAACGGTTAATCGCCACTGAATGCGGGAAGTTATAAATAGAGTAGTTAGACACATAACCAAAACCACCTTCATCTGGTGATGCCCATGGGCCAGACTGGATATGTGCTAAGTGAACAGGAACCGCGCCTAGGCGGAACATTTCGTACATCCCTTCACCTGTAGCGCCAGGTGCGTTAGTACAACCTACTTCAGCTGTCAGCGTTGGGTCTTGCGCCATACGCAGATCAACGTTTTGCGCGAAGCCACCTGTCGCCATAATCACGCCACGTGTCGCACGAATATTACTGACTTTACCCGGCTGATCTTCACCAAAGTGATAATTGTCACGCATTTTCACGCCAACGACTTCACCTTTATCACCGACTAAGAAACCTTCAAACTTAGCACGGTTATGAGTATGCACACCTAATTTGCGACACTCATGCAGTAATGGCTGGGTGATCCCCGCGCCACAGCTCACTGTTGTTTGATAAGTACGTGCAACAGAGTGACCACCTAACTGCTGTAGGTATGGGTGATATTCAGAACCCGCATCTAAAGTCATCTGTAGCGCTTCTACAGCGTGTTCAGCTACGTGACGTAATAATGCTTCATCAGCAATACCACGGCCCGACTTTAACTGGTCGGCAACCATGGTTTCTACAGAGTCTTTAACACCTTCTTGCTTTTGCATCGGTGTGCCCGGGGCTGCGAACAAACCACCGTTAATGGCAGAGTTACCGCCAAAATAAGACATCTTTTCGAAAATATGTACATCTTTTGCGCCTTTACGCGTGGCTTCAATCGCCGCCGCTAAACCCGCAAAACCTGAACCGATAATTAGGACTTCTACTTCTTGGTCCCATTTAACGCCATCCGCTTTCTCAGATACGGCCAATGCTGGTGCAGCTAGCGCCACGCCAGCTGCAGCTCCGAATCCTTTAATGAAATTACGGCGTCCTAGCAGATCTTTATTGCTCATCTGTCATCACCCTATTAGTTTTATTAGACGCAATAATCATAGGGCTGGAACCCGTTCCAAAACGGGAGGTAAACAAGGATTTACTGTATACAATAAAATAACATTTACGAATTTTAACCGAGATCTAATGTTTGAGTTTTTTATTACTTTAGAGGTATTTTGGAATCCATTCCAAATGCAGACCAAGTGCAAAGTCCTTAACAACAAAACCCTAAAAATGCTGAGATAGCGCGAGTTTACTTGCATTATGACGTAAGCCGTATCCCCCTTTAAAAGCAAATTTAATCTGGCAACAACCCCACGATATGTTTAGGTTGTATTTTTGTAACCCTGACAGAGAAAACGCACTCATAATCAGCGCAATAATCTCGCCAAGATAGATAACCTTTCGCTTTAAAGGCGATGATTTGATGATTAAACTCATTCAAACTTGATTACAATTTCCGATTACAATTTCCGATTACAGTTTTCGATTACAGTTTTCGATTACAGTTTTCGATTACAGTTTTCGATTACAGTTTTCGATTACAGTTTCCGATTACAGTTTTCGATTACAATTTCCGATTACAGTTTTCGATTACAGTTTTCGATTACAGTTTTCGATTATAGTTTTCGATTACAGATATGGATTCGAGTGGAATTACGGATCTGATACAGGTACTTATATTAAAAAAGCGCTAAACTCTCGATAACAGTAACGATAAGGGTAACTATCACGCCTTTATGCTGCTTAGTATTAATTGGAAAACCTGACATATTATGGAATTAGAAGAGATCTACCGCCAAGATCTGAGCTTATTGATCGCCCTGCAAATTTTGGTCGAAGAGCGCAGTGTCACTCAAGCAGCCAAACGCTTGCACCTGAGCCAATCGGCGACTAGCCGCATATTATCTCGCCTGCGAGAGATGCTAAACGATCCTTTGTTTTCACGTGTTGGCCAGCAACTCGTGCCCACTTCATTTGCACTCGAGTGTTATCAGCAATTACGCCAACCCACAGGCCAGCTCATCGAGCTGCTAACTCCAAAAGCTTTTGTGCCCGAGGAGTGCCAGCAACAATTTTCTATCGCAGTGACTGATTACGCCATGCAGGCATTAATCCCGTTTATTTTGCCCGGTATTTACCAAAAAGCGCCGCAGATCAGGTTAGAGATCGTGCCTGTGCAGCAAAAAGAATTACAAGCGCAGCTAAGTGTTAAAGGCGCCGATATGGCAATTTGCCGCGCCATTGGTCAAACCGGGAATCTGCAGCACACCTTTCTTGGGAAGGTCGGCGTCAGTTGCTTATTGTCCCCTAACCACCCACTGGCTAATAGCGACATCAGCTTAGAAGATTACCTGCATTATCCCCATGCCACCATTGCGATTAGTGATGGGGTCAAGGCGTTGCTCGATGATGCAATAAGCCAATATCCGCCGCGCACCGAACTACTGCGCACGCCGCATCTAGATACCGCGTTGGCACTGCAATCGGTTAATCCGCTGATTATTACCCTGCCAGAAGGCATGGCTGAAATGGCAGCCCAGCGACATAAACTAACAGTTAAACCGCTACCCTTTAAGCTGCAAAGCCTAGATTACAATCTGTTTTGGCATTCTCGCTGTGAGCAAGACAAGGCGCAAAAGTGGTTACGCCAAGAGATAGCTAACGCCACACAAACCTTGTTGGAGCAAACGCCACAAAATCTGTAACCGATTAGTATTTTCTAGCTCCTAGGACGTAGTGCTTCGAGGGCGGACATAATAAACAAGGTTCTAGGTTCTAGGCCCTAGAGCGCTGTGCTTCGAGGACGGACTTCGTCCTACTAGGAAAAGCAAACACCAAAACAGTGCCTTTGCCACTTTATGTAGGTCGGCATTTATGCCGTCAAAAAAATAAATCGAATTAGAGATGGATTGAACTGCAGATAGACATCAAAGATATGGGTCGCATGCATGATGGGCTAAAGCCCAAACTACAGAAGAAAGCATGCTTTTCCGGCTTTCCTAGGACCTAGGCTCTTTCTCAGCTTTTCCTAGATCCTAGCACCTGCTTATAGCTGAACTAGCACGCGACCAGTTACCTGGCCTTTAATAATCCGCTGTGCAAATTCTGGCACTTGCTCAAGCGAAATCGTCTCGCAAGCATCTTCAAAGTAGCTAGCTGGTAGCAAGTTAAGTACCGCTTCCCACGCTGCTTGACGCTTGTCAAACGGGCAAGAAACCGAGTCAACACCTAGCAGCCTCACGCCGCGTAGAATAAATGGCATCACGGTAGTGGGTAATGCAAAGCCACCCGCTAAACCGCAAATAGCAGCTGCGCCGCCGTAATTCATCTGTGCTAATGCGGTTGCCAATACCTTATTACCAACGGTATCCACTACGCCGGCCCAGCGCTGCTTTTCAAGCGGGCGCGAGTCCACTTCAAGCTCACTGCGATCAATGACTTCACTGGCACCTAACTTAGTTAGCAAGGCACCGTTTTGCTCTACGCGACCGGAGCTTGCCACCACACGATAACCTAACTGCGCTAGCAAGGTCACCGCAACTGAGCCAACGCCACCACTGGCGCCAGTGACTAATACATCGCCATCACTAGGCTGTACACCTGCCTGCTGCAATGCTTGAACACACAACATCGCCGTTAAACCTGCAGTACCAATCTGCATCGCTTTAGCAGCATCGCAATTGCTTGGCATTGGCACTAACCAGTCGGCTTTAACACGGGCTTTTTCAGCTAGACCACCCCAGTGATTCTCGCCCACGCCCCAACCAGTTAAAATCACCTTGTCACCCGCTTGATAACGCTCGTCACTCGACTCAAGTACCGTACCCGCAAAGTCGATGCCCGGCACCATAGGGAAGTTACGAATGATTTTTCCAACACCCGTTACCGCCAAACCATCTTTGTAGTTCAGTGATGAACACGAAACGTCCACCAACACTTCGCCTTCAGGCAAGTCAGCCTCGGTGATTTGACGAACATTCGCCAAAGTAAGCTTTTCTTCTTGGGTCAAAACAAGTGCGTTAAACATGACAAGTTCCTATTTAAACTGATGAGAGAAGCATAGGCCATAAATAGTTATGAATGAAGTGCATATTTTGCATAGAAACAATGCACCGGATTCATATTTGATAGCGACTAGCACAAATAACCAAAACCAAAGGCTCTAATTATTGTTATATGGAGCAACAATATAGCCAAAAAACCTAGCAATAAGCTACTCGACTTTTTTCCTATACCCTCGCCATTATTTTATCTACTACACTGAGTTATCGCATAAATAATACACAAGGAATCGTTCGTATGATTTATAACAAACCAGGCACCCCCGGCGCCATTATCAATTTCAAACCACAGTACCAAAATTTCATTGGCGGTAGATGGACTAAACCGGTTAATAATCTTTACTTTAACAATACTTCCCCCGTAGATGGCCAGGTATTTTGCCAGGTGCCACGCTCAGGTTCAGTTGATATTGAACTTGCACTCGATGCCGCCCATGAAGCCAAAGACAGTTGGGGCAAAACCTCGGTCACCGAGCGTGCAAACATCTTGCTACGCATTGCCGATCGCATTGAGCAAAATATTGAATACTTAGCCATTGCCGAAACTTGGGATAACGGTAAAGCTGTACGCGAAACGCTAGCGGCCGATCTACCGTTAGTGGTCGACCATTTCCGCTATTTTGCTGGCTGCATTCGCGCCCAAGAAGGCAGCGCCGCCGATATTGATGCTAATACTGTTAGCTACCACTTTCCCGAACCCCTTGGCGTGGTTGGTCAGATTATTCCGTGGAACTTCCCACTACTGATGGCGGCATGGAAAGTTGCCCCCGCGCTCGCTGCTGGCAACTGCGTGGTACTCAAACCTGCTGAGCAAACACCGGTATCAATTCTAGTGCTGCTCGAACTCATTGAAGACTTACTGCCAAAAGGCGTGCTGAATGTGGTCAATGGTTTTGGCGCTGAGGCCGGCCAAGCGCTAGCCACCAGCAAGCGCATTGCAAAACTGGCCTTTACTGGCTCAACCGAAGTAGGTCACCATATTTTAAAGTGCGCCGCTGAATCATTGATTCCATCAACCGTCGAGCTTGGCGGTAAGTCTCCTAACGTTATTTTTGCCGATGTAATGGATCATGAAGATGAATACCTCGATAAAGCCATAGAGGGCATGTTGTTGGCGTTTTTCAATCAAGGTGAAGTCTGTACCTGCCCATCACGCGCATTAATTCACGAGTCTATTTACGACAAGTTTATTGCTAAGGTGATTGAGCGCTGTAAAACCATTAAGCAAAGTAACCCACTCGATACCGACACCCAAGTGGGGGCGCAGGCCTCACAGGAGCAGTTCGATAAGATCTTAAGCTACCTGGACATAGGTAAAGACGAAGGTGCTGAGGTATTGATTGGTGGTGACATATGCAAACTTGAAGGTGAACACGGTCATGGCTTTTATATTACGCCGACAATCTTAAAGGGCACCAATGATATGCGCATCTTCCAAGAGGAGATTTTTGGCCCAGTCATTTCGGTAACTACCTTTAAAGATGAGGCTGAAGCCTTAGCAATTGCCAACGATACCGAATACGGTTTAGGCGCTGGCGTGTGGACTCGCGATATGAATACCGCCCAGCGTATGGGACGCGGCATTCAAGCGGGACGCGTATGGATTAACTGTTACCACGCCTACCCTGCTCACGCCGCCTTTGGCGGTTATAAAAAATCAGGTATTGGCCGTGAAACCCACAAGATGATGTTAGATCACTACCAGAACACTAAGAACCTGTTGATCAGTTACGATGCTAATCCGTTAGGTTTCTTCTAGCTCGCTTTAGCTTTGTTCTCACCTTATGCAGGCTGGCAGTTGCCAGCCTGCCGCGCTCACCGACTCACTTTCAAATAAGTTGAGAACCCTGGCTTCGGATTTCCAAATTGGCAATCACTCTTTAGCCGTTTTTCACTATAAGAATTTAGCGTTAGCATCTTAAAATATATCCATAAAATATTAGTGGATACTGCACCATGACCGTCGCAAACAGAATCGCTCAAATAGCTCGTGACCCTAACCTTTCGCCAAAGCAAAAGTCTAACTTCTTAGCCTTAGAAGCAGAAGCGAGTCTGCCTTATGTTGAGGTGTCAGATGCCGTAGCCGAGGCCAAAGAGCAAGGTGTTATCTGTGATATGTTTGAAGGTAACGCGCCGTTCAAACCAAGATATGTTCTGCCCGATTACGCCAAGTTTTTACAAAATGGTTCTGAGTATTTAGAGCTAAGCCCGGCGCAAGACTTAGATGAAGCCTTAAATGCATTAACTATCATCTATCACCATGTACCATCAGTCACCAATATTCCCGTTTATCTAGGTCAACTCGATGACGTGCTATTACCATTTTGCCAAGGTCTTGATGACGAGACTATTTATCGTAAATTAAAGCTATTTTGGATCATGCTAGACCGCACCTTGCCAGATGCCTTTATGCACGTAAACATCGGCCCGACAGACAATATTGTTTGCCGCACCATTTTACGTGTCGATGCCGAGCTTAAGCAGATAGCGCCGAATCTAACCTTTATGTACGACCCACAAATTACGCCGGACGAGCTACTACAAGTTGCCGCCAGCAATATTTGTGAGTGCAGCAAACCCCATATTGCTAACTACCCAATCCATGCCAACACGTTTGATAACAAAGGCTTCGGCATTGTCAGTTGTTATAACTCGCTGCCATTAGCCGGTGGTGCCAACACCTTAGTAAGACTGAACCTAAAAGAGGTCGCCCTTAAAGCCAATAGCATCAGTGACTTCTTCGATAATATCCTGCCGCAATACTGCCAGCTCACATTCGAGCTGATTGACGCGCGCGCTAAATTTTTGCATGAAGAATCTAACTTCTTTAATAGCTTTTTAGTTAAAGAAACCTTGATTGAAGAATCACGTTTTGCGCCTATGTTTGGGATCTACGGCATGGCCGAGGCTGTTAGCATTCTGCAGGGCACACCTGATTTCAATGAAAACAACATAGACCAATCAAGAGAAGATAAGCCAAGCAGCCATTATGGTCATAGTGCGGCAGCTAACGAGCTTGGGCATAAGATCTCTAAAGCACTCGATGCCATCGTAAAATCAACACCTGTAACTTACGGCTACAACGGCCGAGCGTTATTGCACTCGCAGGGCGGCATTAGCATCGACAAAGACGTGACGCCGGGCGTGCGTATTCCCTATGGCACCGAGCCCAACCCGATTGCGCATATTCAAGCGATCGCAGAGCATCACCAATATTACACCTCGGGGATTAGTGACATTCTCACCATAGATGAAACGGTTAAAGCCAACCCACAGGCGATGATGCAGCTGTGCAAAGGTGCGCTGAGTTTAGGTTTTCGCGAGTTTACCGCCAACGTGGCCTCAAACGACTTGATCCGCGTCACAGGTTATATGGTTAAGCTGTCTGATATCGCCAGCTTTAAAGCAGAGGGCTCACGCACCAATACCACATGGTTAGGCGCTGAGGCAGCAGAGAATACTAAGATTTTGCAGCGTCAGCCTCGTGTGGTAGCTAATGAGCATGCGCCGGTATACGCCAAATAACGGCCAAGTAAGCTGCTTATAAATTAACAATTAGTTTAATACAGGGTTTAGAGTAAAACATGGGCAGAGTCGCGACGGTTAACCAAATTATTCCCTTCTCTTGCGTCGATGGTCCAGGCAGTCGCCTAGTCATCTTCCTGCAGGGGTGTAATTTTAGCTGCAAAAATTGTCACAACCCGTACACCATAGACATGTGCGACAGTTGCGGCGATTGCGTGGCCACCTGCCCAGCAGATGCGTTAGCTCTGACAACAACAGTTCAAGGTAAATCTAAGATCGTTTGGGACAGTGACAAGTGCACCCAGTGTGATATTTGTTTAACCACCTGCCCTAAGCAATCTAGCCCTAAGACTCGTCAATTCAGCGTAGAGCAAATGCTTACGCTCATCCGCAGCCAAGTGCACTTTATCAACGGCATCACCGTCAGCGGCGGTGAAGCCACTTTGCAACTGCCGTTTATCGTCGAGCTGTTTCAAGCGATAAAAGTCAGCGCAGATTTAGCTCACTTAAGCTGCATGATCGACAGTAACGGCTATGTAAGTGAAAACGGCTGGCAGCAAGTTATGCCCTACCTAGATGGCGCGATGATCGATCTAAAGTCCTGGCAAGAGCACACTCATTATTACATCACAGGCCGCGATAATCATCGGGTCTTTAGCAGTTTAAAACGGCTTGCGGCAGAGGGAAAGCTATACGAAATACGCCTACTGTATATTCCGAGAATAAGTGATATTGACAGTGAGGTTAATGCCATAGCAGGCTATCTAAGCCAGTTACCTGCCAATGTAAGAGTTAAGCTTAACGCCTTTCAACATCATGGCGTAACAGGCGAAGCCCTTAATTGGCCAACTTGCAGTGAAGCGCAGATGCTTGAGTTAGCGGCACGGCTAACTGAGCGTGGAGTACGTAATTTAGTTTTACCCAATGTTTATTTGTAGGCTTTGAGCTAAGCCTACTTATGTAGCTTTAGAGCTAAAGCGATGAACCTTTGGGTTTATCATCACTTGAATCTTCAAACTAACTTCTAGCATTGGTGGTTCCAATGGCTTGCAGCCAGCGTATGTGCAGAGGTTAAGGGTTTCATTCGCTTGAAACTAACGTAGGTTTTAAAGCTACAACGATGAACCTTTGTTTTACCAATGCTTGGGCAGTACTTGATGTATCTTCCAACATCTGTGGTTCCAATGGCTTGCAGCCGGCGTATGTGCAGATACTTCTTAGGCACGCTGCAAGTACTTCCATGTAAGCTCTACGATGGCATCCATGCCATCAAAGGCCTAAGCCGCATCTACACTGGGTTAGAAAAGCATTAAACCAACACTTCGGCGTCTTTAACTAAAAATTAATTACCTTCTAAGGCGTCTTAGTAAACCTTTATAGTCCGTTTGATTCCTTTCAATTTCCTTACTATTTTCAAACCTCAAAATATTGAAATCAGAAGTATCGCCACACCCGTGATATGAGTTAGCCAAACCACGTGCATCATCAAAAACCTTACGAGTTTTTTCAAATTCTTGTAGTACTTTTTTTTGTTCTTTAGATGATAAGAAACTCAAGGAAAAATCCATTAACCTAATAAAACTGTCCCTTTCAGCAAGGTAACACTTCTGTAAATCTGAGTAGTCTTTTTCGGAATTAGCATATACAACATTCTGAATATAACCTTCTAGCAAGCTATCAAATGATTCATATAGAGCCCTCAACTGAGTTTCTAAATTGACTATGGCTTTGAACTTCTCTGCGTGATCAAACTGACTTTTCCATGTATGGAGAGCATATAGTGCAATAAGCATCGTTGATGCAGCTATAACAACACCACCAACGGAGGATAGAGCTTGTATCCAAGCGAGGGTTTCTTCTGTTGGAGCATCATATGAAACTCCTATGACAATCCCAAGCATCACAAAAAGCACAGCCAACAGGCTACCGCTAATAAGGAATATTGTTTTCAAATAGGTTCAACCTTTACTGAATGTAAGTATGGACTAAATGATGAATATTTATTATCAAACAACAGCCTTTCAAAACCTAATTAAAGTTATTGATTAGTAACTCTTAATTGAGTACTCCTAACTCACAGGGAACACCGATTCCCCATCGAAGTTGCCGAAGTACGTAGATAAAAATGCCGTGGAACCATCATGGATGATGGTTCAGGCTCGGGGGGACATGGATGTCCCATCTGAGCCGTTAGGCGATTTTTATTGGAGTATGAGGCCTGTATCCAATGCATGTAACTTCGTCGGGGCGTCATGGTGGATGCAAGGAGGATAGGACGAGCAGTCCTCCTTGCCCGGGTGTGGGATGGAATACCACGACGTTTATCAAGCGCAGCTTGATTGCTTAAGGGTCAGGCGCAGCCTGATAAGTGGCAAGGCCACGACTTTAGTTGTTAGACGAAATCTAACTATAGAGTTCAGACGTAGTCTGATAAATAAAGTCGTTAGACGAAGTCTAACCATCAACCAAAATTCAAAGCAAAAAAAAGCATCCCGCTGGGATGCTTTTTTGTTTTACTGCCTAACATGAATGCTGATTTGTTAGGCTTATCAAAGTTACCCGTGGGTAACTCAATGGGTATCCGATAGTATTCGCAAGACTCGGATTGAAAAGTAGTTCGGTCGAAGCTTCTAATAACAATGCCTCAGCTCTGTCGAATCCGGCTCAGCCAGCGGAGCTAGCTAATGTCGAACTCCCAGTCGATTGAGTCCTCGTTATATCAATGAACACTCCGACCTAAACCGCTGAGTTCAAATTAGCAATAAAACGTGACGCGTGTCAAATTTTTATTCATATAAGTTTAAATACTGTTCAATTGCGGTTTTTAAATAGTTAACTCTATTGATTGGTTCTAGAACAACCAACAGGAGAATAATTAACCATAAAGGATACGAATGCCTGGTCATTGTGGCCTCAGAGTTTTTACACTGAAGCTAACTGTTCTAATGATGTGACCAACTACCTCATAGATCACTTTCAGCATCGTATGCAGCTAATTGCCTACAGCAAGTGTATATGCAGAGGGTAAGGGGTTCATTTGCGTGAAACTAACGCAGACTTTAAATCTAAAGCATGCGAACCTTTGGCCTCATAGCCATTTGAAGGTATGAAGCCAATTCCGACATCTGTGGTTCCAATGGCTTGCAGCCGGCGTATGTGCAGAAGTTAAGGGTTTCCTTTGCGGGAAACTTGCTCAAGCTTTAAATCTACAGCGTTAAACCTTTAGACTCTTCATCACTTGAATCTTCAAACCAACTTCTGGCATTTGCGGTTCCAATAGCTTGCAGCAGGGGCATGTGCAGACACTGCTGAAACACGCTTTACGCCATCCCTGGCCGCTCTGCGGTTTCATCCCTGAAACCGAAGGCTTCAGCCGTATCTGCACGAGGTTAGAAAGGCATAATCATTTCACTACTGAGCCATTAATATGAAAACACAGAATTAAAACCCGCTCACTTTGTGTCAGAAAACATCCATCCCCCATCGAAGTTGCCGAAGTTATTGAAGAACTCTTGTAAACAGAAAGTCGTGTGAGCGAGGCAGGATGCCGAGATAGCCTTAGGTGAGCCATGGACGGCGAATATGAGGCGATAGCGATTTTCGAAAATAACTGAGGCCCGTATCAAATGCATGTAACTTCGTAGGGGCGTCATGGTGGATGCAAGGGCGAAGTCCATAACTATGGACTCTCTGAGCGAGAACCACGGACGGCGAACTGGCTTTTGAACAAGGATGTTCTTGATAAGGACGAGCAGTCCTCCTTGCCCGAGTGTGGGATGACATCCCACGACTTTTATCAAACGAAGTTTGATTGATGTAGTTGTTAGACGAAGTCTAACTCAAAGCTCAGGCATCGCCTGATGCCAAAAATCAGAATTAACTTACTCGAATTCCACCTGAGTAAAAGCAACCAACTGTTGGTACAACCACCTAAGTGCAGGGTCATTCATACTCTGCTTATGCCACACCAAACTATACGCCACTTCACCATAATCAAGTGGCATCGCCTTGGTCACCAAACCTTTTGCTTGCAACGCTATTTCAGCCCAGCGCCTCGAGCTGGTAAACAGCAACTCACTGTGATGACACAGTAACGCTGCACTGCCAAAGTCTGAAACCGAAATCGGTACCGCACGATTGCGTGCTTGCTGCGCTAACTGCATCTCAAAAAATGGGGTATTTAAATCAGTATCGCTAATACCAATATGGCTATAACTTAAGTAATCATCGATAGTGATCTGCGTTTGAGTCGCCAGCGGATGCTCAGGATTCATCAGACACACCATCTCGTCATTAATCAAGGTTTCCCATACCAGTTCATGCTGGGAGATCGGCGGCTGACTTCTATCGTGAGGCAACACGATAAAGTCTAAACTGCCTTTAACTAAACCATCAAAACCCACGCTGTCTTTGGCAAAAATATCTAAACGAATATTCGGCGCCTGCGTCAGCACATGGGCGGTTAACTTGGCGGCTAATAATTCAAAGGTGCTTTCACGCATCGCCAGTGAGAATCGGCCTTTATACTCAGCAGGATTAAAGGCTTCTTGGGTCATCAGCTGATTCATATCATTGATGATTTGATGCACGCTAGGCCCCAGTCTTCTCGCTAATGGCGTGGCCACCAGCTTATTGCCGTGACGGTAAAACAGCTCGTCGTCGAGACTGAGCCTTAACTGGCTTAAGGTCTTACTCACCGATGACGGGCTTAAACATAAACGCTCAGCACTGGCAGTCACGCTCAAGGTGTCGAGCATCACATGCAGGGTGATCAAGTGCTTCATGCTGATCCGAGAAAGTTTAGCGAGATCCATACGTTTGCCTAAATAAACCGTGTATTCGTAAAGCGGAATATAGACCTAAAACAGCGGTTGGCATATTGCTAAACCACATAATCACGACCTATCTCACGCAACATGTTGCCATCACCGCTGCGCGATTTTCCGCATCGAGGTTTTTGCCGTATAATCTCGGCTCACCAATTTTTAGGCAGGCCAGCATGTTTCATATCGCGCTTTACGAACCCGAAATCGCCCCAAATACCGGTAATATCATCCGCTTAATCGCTAACAACGGCTGCCAGCTGCATCTGATTGAGCCATTAGGCTTCGATCTAGAAGATAAAAAGCTACGTCGTGCAGGTTTAGATTACGCAGATCTTGCCAACGTAACCCACCACAAGAACTTCGAGGCATTCCTTGAGGCGATGGATGGTAAGCGCATTATGGCGTGTACCACTAAGGGCAGTCGTCCACACTCTGAGCTGACCTTTAAGCAAGATGACGTGTTGTTATTTGGCCCTGAAAGCCGCGGTCTACCCGCTGATATTATCGATTCGATCCCTACCGAGCAGCGCCTGCGCATTCCTATGATGTCGACCAGCCGTAGCTTGAACCTGTCGAATGCCGTAGCCATTATCAGCTATGAAGCTTGGCGTCAGTTAGATTACGCAGGTATGTAACCAGACTCGTATTCGAGCATAAATGTTGCAGACAACTGTTCCTGACACAAGCCCAAAAGCTATCCGTCCATGGGCTTTTGCCATAACTGTTCCAGACAGCAAAAAGCCGCGATTACCGCGGCTTTTTGCTGTGTTCCGTTATGTATTTACGGCCTTAAGGAAGCTTAGCCACCAAAGCCCACTTGAGTCATGTCTACTTGCTTTACCTTGCCATACTCTTTGGCAATCGGCGCTATCTTGGCAGCATTGCCGATGATGACAAACTGTAGGTTTTTCTTCGGGAAGTAAGTGTCGATTAAGCGCTTTGATTCTTCTAGCGTTAATCCATCCACCTTGGCCTGAAACTCATTGATAAAGGTATCATCAAAACCATACAGGTACATATCCGTCATTAGCCCGGCAAGTTGAGCACTGGTCTCATACTTAGGCGGAAACTGACCTTTAACATAAGCTTTGGCAGAGTCTAAGGTCGCTTGATCTAGCCCTTGCTCCCATAACCTTGCATAGGTTTTTAAGGCTAAGTCGATGGTTTCTTTGGTGGTCGCCGTTTTGGTAAAGGTGCTGATCCTAAATGTGCCTGACGCCGAGTAAGGGATAAAACCAGAACGTGCGCCATAAGTCAGGCCCGCATTGACCCTTAGCTCGTCATTAAGCCATGAGGTAAAGCGGCCACCCAAGATGGTATTGATCACGGTAAGCCCAACAAAGTCAGGATTATCACGACGAATACCCATACCACCAATTAAGAAGGTCGTTTCAATCGCATCAGGCTTATCCACCAGTAGTACTGCGCTTGCATCAAACTTAGGTAAACCCTTGGTAAGATTGATTAAGGTGACAGGCTCAGCGTCTTGCCAATTGGCAAACAGCTTCTCTAGCTTGGCTTGCATCTGTGCAGGCTCAAAATCACCGACGACACTAATGGCCGTATTCGACGGTTGATAGTAACTCTTATGAAAAGCACGCAACTGCGGGATCGTTAGCTCGGCCAACGAATCACTGTTACCTGATGTAGCATTGCCGTAGGGATGCTCACCAAAAACAAGTTTATCGAAGTAGCGACTGATCACTGCACGCGGGCTCTCTTTCGATTGCGATAAGCCGGCAATTTCTCGCTGACGTAACTTATCAAACTCTGTGGTATCAAAGTCTGGCGCAAGCAACATATCTTTAATTAGCGGCAGCATCTTATCTGCATCTTTTGCCATAAAGTTAGCACTGATATAGCTGCCCTCTTTACCTGCGCCGCTGCTTAAACTGGCACCTAAAAAATCAACCTCCTGTTCTATCTCCAGCTTACTTTTACCGCCTGCACCTAACATTAAACCTGCGGCGGTCATTTCGGCCACACCAGAGGTGGTGTCGTTAACCGCACCCGCACGGACGATGGCATCGATAGTGATAAGCGGCACTTCACGCTGCGGCATCATATACACGGTTAAGCCATTAGACAGAGTAACGTGTTGATATGCAGGTACGCTAAAGCTCCCCGTGTCGACTGTCTTTGCCGGGTCCGTGGCAGCACAGCCAGTTAGCGCGAGCGCCCCCGCAACAGCCACCACTGTGAGTAGTTTTTTAGATTGCAGTAAGGCCGAGGCACTTAAGCTTAAATTACACTTTTTCATTGGTCAGCCTCCTCGGTTGCAGCCAGTACGGCAACAGTGCGGTTTGCACGTTTAAGATAAGTTTGCGCGACACGTTGAATATCTTCTGGTGTCACCTTGTTATAAGCCTCTGGCGCATTAAATAGCTTATCAAAACTACCAAAGAACAGCTCGTAGGTCCCTATGGTGTTGGCCTTGCCGTTAATCGTTTCCATGGCGCGATAAAAGCCCATTAGCTTGATGTTTTTTACTTTCTCAAGCTCTTCTGCCGTCACGCCGTCACGGGCTACACGATTGATCTCGCTGATCATCGCATCTTCTAACTCTGGAGCTGTCACCCCAGGATTTGCCACCCCCATCACGTAAAACAGGTTCGGGTCGAATGACATCGGCATATAAGTATCAACTTCTATGGCAACTTGCTTATCGACTAAGCCTTGATACATGCGTGAACTGTTGCCTGTGGTCAAGATAGACGACAGTAGATCCAGTGCGTAATAGTCAGCATTTGAGGTCGCAGGAATATGGTAGCCTAGCATCACATTAGGGGTGCTCACTGATGCTTTTTGCACAAATACACGGCGCTCACCTTTTTGCAGAGGCTCGACCGTTTTCACCACTCTTGGTGGCGCTTGCGCTGGAATTGGCGCAAAGTATTTATCGGCTAACTTTTTAACCTCGCTAAGCTTCACGTCGCCCGCAATCACCACGACTGCGTTATTCGGTGCGTAATAGGTTTTGTGGTATTGAGTCAGGTCTTCTAACGTCCAAGCGGCAATATCGGATTCGTGACCGATAACCGACCAGCTATAAGGGTGTGCCCTAAACGCTGCGCCTTTAAGCTCTTCTTGCAACACCCGCCAGTTAGAGTTTTCAAGCCCAGTTAAACGCTCTGAAGCGACAACTCCACGCTCACTTTCCACCATCTGCTCGTTGATATCGAGATTTTCTATACGGTCGGCTTCTAAGTCAAAAATAGTCTCTAGCGCATTAGCGGGGAACCAGTCGGTGTATACGGTTAAGTTTTCAGTGGTGTAGGCGTTATTTGCGCCACCCGCGGCTTCCATGGTCCGGTCAAACATCTTAGGGCCATATTTTTTAGAGCCATTAAACATCATGTGCTCAAAAAAATGGGAGATCCCGGTAATGCCCGGTACCTCATTACGTGAACCGACTTTCCAAAATAGGTACATGTTGGCATTGGGTATCGAGCTATCCTCCAACACCATAATCTTCATGCCATTATCCAAAGTAAAACTCTGAATATCTTTGGCCTCTGTGGCTTGAGCCATCGGCATTGCCATTAGCAATCCTAGGCTCAAAAACAATGCCTTTGTATAGCGCTTCATTATCCGCTCCTTGTTTGAGCACCTTTGCCATACTTAACCTTTTCCAGTCAGCGTATGACGAAAATTTGTGTTTTTCCGACTATTATTCTTTTTCATCGCGATGTTTCGCTATGAAAGCAGCGTCCATCAAAAAGCAAATTGTGATGAAAATCAAATTAACTGCGGCAAATATTTGTAACTCAAGGTAAACCAGACGCAACGCCGGTGTGTTCTCGTTGTTGAAAACGACTCTTTTATGTTAGCTTCAAGCTCTGCTTAATCGACGGGTAGGCTGCTTTATGCCATCAGAAAAGGACTTCAATACATTAGACACGATCAACTGCGGCACTGGGGTGCACCTGCAGTTACTCACACCAACACAAACAATTCGCTTGCGTAGCCGCTTAATCGGCATAGATCCCGGTCGTTCGGTTATCTTAGCCTTAGGCAATGACAAAGCTTGGCAAGCTGCAAGTGCCTATATCAGAGAGCGACAGAGTGTGATCCTTCGGGTCGTCAGTAGCGACGAGCAAGATGCCAAGATCTTGGCCTTTAGAAGTACTATTCAACAAGTTGTTAGCTCTGTAGGTCGCTGGCTAATAGTCACCTATCCCAAAGAGTTGCAAACGGTTGCCTTGAGGCAGCATTCTCGCGTGCCTATCAATGTCAAAGCCAGTCTTATTGCACTCGATTGTGCTGATGTTATTTCAAGCGGTTATTTAAAAGATATCTCAATTAAAGGCGGGGCATTTGTAGGTAAAGCCAGAAGCGATTTTATTGTGGATAGCCAATTTAGGCTCGAAGTTGAGCTTGATGATGAGCTAAAAACCATTCCTGTAACCCTGAAGAATCAGCAAGAGTTAGAGCCACAAACAGGCTTAGCACAATATGGTTTTGCCCTAGATTCAGAGGCTGAAGCGACACTAGAGTTAGTGCAAAAGGTAATACTGCATCACTTAAACAGCTAAATAGATATGGCTGGCACCGAATAACCGTACTGATAGCTTCAGCTAAGGTTAATGAGATCACCAGCCACGTTATTTATTCAAATCACTGAGCAACAAAAATCTGCTCGATGCTATGCAGTAGTTTTGGCGATTTAAGCTCGGTTTCGCCCGTCATTAAGAATGAAAAGTTCTCTGCAATGATCTCTTCTGGATGGATAATATAGTTGGTATTACGGCCAATTTGCTTAAAGAAGCCCTTTAGCTCAGACACTTTTACAATTTGTGCATTGGCCGGATCATAAGCTGCGGTATTTGGCTGCTCATCACTGCCGACAATCACAAAGTTAAACTCTAAATAATCAAAAAACTCACCGCCTTTCTCTAGGCTATATTGCTTATCAGCCGAGTACAGAATAGGCACAGCCCAAACCAGCTTATCGTCATAGCGAACTCTAATGGCAAAGTCGTTGATGGGTGCATCGGGATTGGTGATTTTTTGCTTGGCAAGCGCCGTAGGAAAACTAATCTCGCCGACAGGGTAAAAGCCAATCGCTTGATAAAGCTGCTGTTTCATTTGGGGATTAAAACGAGAAAATATATGCAGTAACTCATGGGCAACTAACCCAGGCAGGCCTTGTTCATTTGTCAGCTGCTTTTGCTGCAAAATAATGGCTTGGCCTCGGGTATAAGCCGCGCCGCCCTCTTCTAAGCCGGTGGTTTTAATAAACTCTATGGGTGTTGGCAGTGACACTTTTAATGCCGCTAGTTGAGGCTGGATCTGGGCAAATGCTTGCTTCACAGCAGTGCGCTCTTGTTCACTCCAATCTAAGGTCTGTCCTGCAACAAAAGCCAGATACTCAGCTTTACTCGGACTGTCTGCACGCTTCATGCGTGAGGCCATATCAAATTGACTAATACCACGAACAAAGTCATCTTCTTGGGTTAATACGTTAGCGGCATCGGCTTTGTTTAAAAACGTAATCGAGTCACTCGACGCAGCCTGTGCAGCGCTCGATAGCGAAGCACTAAAGCAGATACACGCCCAATAGATAAGTGCCGAAATTGTTACTTTCATACTGCTCATTCCTTTGTTCATATTAACAATAAGGCCCTATAGAAGAGCCTTTGCAGATGGGGTGTTTATTTTTACACAGCGACTATTTTTACACAGCGACTATAGCAAGTTGTTGCCAGCTTGAGGACAGGGCTTTACGCACCTGCCGTTAATCTTTAGTAAAAAGCACTACATCATTACCCATGACTTCGAGTGTCCAGCCGTACTGCTTGGCTATCCATTCAAAGGTCGCGGTCGAGTAAAATCTTATATGAGTCGGGTCGCCTTTATAATGCCAGTTGCGAAAAGCGTCGAGATCGCCTGCCCGCTTAGTCATAATCACCAATAGGCCGCCAGATTTTAGCAGGCTATCGAGTGTCGCTAATAAGGACTTTGCATCCGCTACATGCTCAATCACCTCTGTGATTGTGACAAAATCATATTGCTGCTGCAGCTTTTGAGGGTCGTTGCAATAATAGAGATCGTAATTATCAACCTTGATGCCTTTTTCTGCCGCCATCACGCTAATTGTGGGACCGGGGCCGCAGCCAAAATCTAGCCCCTGCGCATCTTGAGTGACTCGCGCTAAAATAGGATCCAGTGCCCTTGATAAAAATTTACGGTAACCAAGATCATCAGGATTATTCTGATGTTGATCATAAACGGCTTTTTCATCAACACTATTAAGCAAGAAGCGATCTGGAACGCTGACCAGTAAGCAATGATTGCAGCGCTGATATTCTCTCAGCTTATCTTGATGGAAAGCCTGTAAATCAGGCTGCTGGCACAAGGGACAAATACTCACTGGATATTCCTAACTCTATTTATTTTGGTAATAAGGCTTATTCAAAAGGCTTGGGGATTTTGCGATCTTTACTGGCCGCTTCTCGCGCTTCACGCAAGTATTTTTCTTCACGCGATTCACGCTGCTTAAATTGTGTTTGTGCTTTTTCTCTTTGCTCGCTTTCCCAATCACCAGACTCTTGCCTTTCAAGCACTTTGCTTTCGCGCTCTTGCCTTTGCTTGGCGGCATCACGCGCTTTTTGCAGTTGCTCATGCTCAACGCGTTGCTTGGTTTTTTCTGCTTGTAGCGATAAAGAATGGGCCCGCTCAGCGGTCGCTTCTGGGTCCGCCGCGGCTAAATCTAAACTCATTCCCATAAAACCAAGAAAAACGAAGAGCTGACTCGTTAATGCTATTTTCTGAATGGCCACTTTTATTCCTTTTATAAGAAGCACTTCTCTAAATGCATATTCTACCCATTTCCTCGGTGCTCGCATCGTCTTTTATTTTGTCTTGGCCACTATTTATCTCAAGCAATTGAATTAAAGTGCTTAAATTAAAACCGTTGTATTACAGCAAACCGTCACTGCGATGGTTCGCAACGATTTTAATCGGTACTGACAGCTTAACTTATCGATTTCAAAACTATTTTTGTTATAAATGTTCTCTAGATTCAATTTTGTTACATCTTAATTGTACAAAGCGTCAAATAAAGGTATTTTTGACGCCAATCGAATAAAGCTATACTAAATTGCTGGCTTTATCATCAATTCCTGTGTTGTTCTAGCACTGAATAGAGTCATACCAAAAGGGAAGAGTGTATGAGTGTGTCAATGTGGTCTAAGCTATATTCGCGTGTATCTTTTACCGTCCCCGGATTATCAGATCAGCTCAAGCTTTGGCAAAACGAGTCTGAGCCCACTGCATTGGCTATTATTCAAGGTTCTCGCTTTTTGGCAGCTAATGCTGCAACGCTCAACTATTTTGAGAGCCAAGAGCATAACTTTCTTCATGCAACACCGTTTGATTTTTCCCCTAGGATCCAATCATCAGGCAGAAGCAGCGTCGAATATGGCCAGCAAATGCTCAAAAGAGCCGCTAAAGGCGAAGTTGTATCGATGAGCTGGCTACACATGAGCCAGCAAGGCAAAGACTTACCCACAGTTGTGACTATCTATCCTGCTGAACTTGATGAAAAACAAGTGATGATTATTTCGTTTAAGCCTATGAATAGGCGTAAGCGCACCAGAGAGACCATCAGCAACGGCTTTGAAACCTTGCCCAAAGAATTGATGTCAATCACCTTAGAAGACAGCGCTGAAGCGGTTTATATCACCGACGAGAGCAAACGTATCTTGGCGGTAAATAAAGCGATGTGCCGTATTTGTGGTTTCAGTGCTGAACATTTACTCACAAAAACCCCCGCCGACCTGCATCTTGAAGTGCAGCTCGATACGCACACATCCAGCACACAATTAAACGATCGTGGTAGCTGGCAAGGTGAAGTTTGGAAATGCCGCTCTGATGGCTCTACTTTTCCTGCATGGCAGAGCTGTCGACGGATTTATGCCGATGGACAGGTCTTCTATGTCAATCTATTTAGTGATATCAGTGACAAAAAAGCCCTCGAAGCTAAACTCACTCAACAAGCCATGTATGACAAACTGACCGGGCTACCCAACCGTTTTCATCTGATTAAGCTCCTCAATAAAGCCATTAGTCATATCAAGCATAAGCCTGACATGATTGGCGCCTTAATGTTCTTAGATCTCAATGGTTTTAAAAATGTTAACGACAGTTTTGGCCATTCAACGGGTGATAAAGTCTTACAGCTTGTAGCAGCAAGATTAGAAGCATGCTGTATTGAGAATGCTGAAATTGCGCGTCTTGGTGGCGATGAATTTACTTTAATACTGCCTGAGTGCGCTAGCAGACAAGAGATTGAAGCATTTTCAGAGTTAGTACTCTCACTGTTTGAAGCACCGTTCGAGGTCGATAGTCAAAAGTTTTATCTGGGAACCAGTATCGGGATCTCGCTTTTTCCGCAACAAAGCGATGAAGCGAATCAGCTACTGAGCATGGCTGATACCGCAATGTACTCAGCTAAAAATAGCCCTAATCATATTCGCTTTTATAACGCTACGATTCGAGAGGCTGCTGAGAAAAAGCTCCACATTTTAAATGATCTGCGCCATGCACAAGGTTTAAGGCAATTTAGTTTAGTCTATCAAGGTATTGTCGAGCTTGAGTCTAGCGAGTTAGTGAGTGTCGAAACCCTGCTTCGCTGGCAACGAAGTAATGGTGAAATCCTTGAAGCTCACGACTTTGTTCCTCTATTAGAAGAGACAGGCTCAATGGTCAACGTGGGGCAATGGGTATTGGAGCAAGCCTGCTTACAGATGGTAAAATGGCGTAAAGAGTTCAACCCAATATTAAAAATTAGCGTCAACATTTCAGCCTCACAGCTTGAGCATCCCGATTTCATCTCCATGCTTGAAAGAGTATTAGCACGAACACAGTTACCTGCTAATGCCTTAATTATAGAGATCACCGAAAGCGCGCTTATCCGCCGACCGACGCTCATTACAAAAGTGCTGACCCAATTAAAAGCGATGAGCATCAGCATTGCCATTGATGACTTCGGTGCAGGCTTATCTTCATTGAGCCATTTAAGCACCTTGCCAATTGACACCCTAAAAATTGACTCTGAGTTTGTCCAAAATCTACACTGCGAGCAGGGAGTTAACCTCTGTAAAGCCGTCATCCAGTTAGCTCAGACCTTGAAGATCCGCTTTATTGTTGAAGGGATAGAAACCAGACAGCAAAGAGATTTGCTTTTAACCATAGGGAAAGGGATGGGCCAAGGCTACTATTTTGGCAAACCGACAACCAGCGAACGCTTTTCTTTAGAAACATTGAAGTCAATTACGCGAGAAGATTCGCTCCCCCAAGCATGTGGAGGGTAGCTACGCCAGCACTCTGAATGTAATTACTCAGTGTCGCTCCCTGCAAAAGCTGTTGCCAGCGTAGCCACTATCATCACCATAAGATGATAGGCATATTAAACCCTATTACCGCTAAAATTAGCGTGATATCGACAGGGTTTTTTCAAGGAATAAACGATGTGAATCACAAAAGCTCACATCGATGAACGGACTCATCGACACACCTCATACCTGCAAATCAATAAAGATTCTTAGCGATATCTGGCTCTTACTTCTGCTGGCATAGACGCTAGCCTCTGCTCAACCATCGCGCTTAAGGCATGAGTTAACGGCGTAACATCTTGCTGCTGATCGATCGCCTTGAGCATCATGGCCGCCGCTTCTAATGTTGACAAACTATCACTGCGACTGGCTTTGCGTATTGTGTAATTTGACGCGGAATCTAGATCCAAATGCAGCGCAGGATAAGCCTGCAGCCAAGGGTTTAACTGCAGTAACTTATACGCCTTACGCCAGGTACCATCTAAAAAAAGCAGTATTACCTCTTTCTCAACCTGAGTTTCGTTTGCCGATACACTATTGTCTGACGGATACACTAAATAAATAGGCTTATTCGACTGCGCTAATTGCTCACGCACCCCTGCAAAATCATCGGGGTTTTCACCCACTACAACTTGCGTGTTTGTAATGACAAGCTCTAGCAAGCGCACACTATTTTTGGCATGGCCGACTTCACTCGGGTCTTGCAAAATAATCAGTTCAGGTTTGACCTGCATGGTTTGAATACTGGCACACAAACACGCATTTAACGGATAGTGGCAGTTAGGACAAGTTGGACGAGACACAAAACCTCTAAGTATTTGTTTGGAGTAGCCTGCAAATTGTAGCTGAGTGTTGTTACAAATAATATGACTATGGAATACACCAAATATCATCAAATAAAAAAAGCCTGCATAGATGGTTAGTCTGTGCAGGCTAAAGTGTTTCAGGGTGAAACAAAGTTAACTGTTACTATTAGTTATCAGCCGCTCTCGGCAGACAAGCCTAATAAGCGTGCTGCTCTTGATGCCAGTGATCTAACTTTGGCATCGCCATCATAGCGAGTAGCACGATGGCACCAGAGCCCATCAGCATTGCTACTGCATAAGGTGCAGGCAGACTCGTTTGCTGCACTAACGCCGTAAGTAGTGAAGCGCCACTCATCTGAATAAAGCCAAGCATTGCCGTTGCAGTGCCCGCTCTTTCACCAAAGGCTGATAGCGCCATGCTGGTTGCTGGACCAAGTAACAGTGCAAAGCCAATACATAGCAGCATCATAGGTAGCATATAGCTATACGCCGCCATCATGCCTGTTTGCGGCCCAACGAGCTGCACTATGACCTGAGTTACCGCAGATACTAGCATTAGCGCTAATGCGATAATCACTGTAGAGCGGTTACCTAATTTTTTCATCACTAACGGCGCTGCAAAACAAGCCACGATATTCACTGCTGCATTTAAACCAAACAGGCCACTGAAGGCTAATTCAGACACTCCAAGGTGACCAATCAACCAGACTGGCGCATAAGACACATAACTAAGAATCGCAGCCATACCTGCCATACAAGCGATAGCATAAAACACAAAATGTGGCTCGGTTATCACCGGCTTATAGCGTGCCCAGCGATATAGCGGCCCATCACTCACGGTATTTTGTGGGCGAGTCTCAGGTAAGCGATAGGTCACTAACGCAAGAATAACCAGGCCATATAGCGCCATAAAAATGAAGTTAGAGCGCCAGCCAAATTGCAGCGCTAACATGCCGCCAAGTGTCGGTGCTAATGCAGGAATAATACAGATCATGCCATTCAAATAGCTGTAGTATCGCGCGCCTTCTTTTGGTGAAAAGCAGTCCCTTACGGCACTAAATACCACTATTGAAGTTGAACACGCGGCTAAGCCCTGCATCACTCTGGCTATTTGAAGCCAATGAAACTCCACAGCGATAGCGGCTAATACACTGCTAATCATGTAAAAAATGATACCGCCAATCGCAATGGGGCGACGACCATAACGGTCTGCTAACGGCCCGATTAATAGCTGGCCTGTGCCCATAGCAAATAAGAAAAGCACCAGCGTCGATTGGATCTCGCTCGCTGACACAGAAAACTCTGCCGCCATTGCAGGCATAGATGGGAGGTAAATATCGATAGCCAACGGGCTTAAAATCACCATTGGCAATAAAATAGGTAACAAACTACGACGCATGATCTTTCTCAGAATTAGGAAAACAGCGCTATAGTAATCAAACTAAGGTATGAACAGAAATGATATTATTTCCATTATGAATTTCCATTGAGGAATATCTTTGAAACTTGAAAACCTCGCACGTATCGATCTAAACCTATTGGTTATCTTACAAGTGCTATTAGAAGAACAAAGTGTCACCCGTGCGGCCAACCGTTTGCATGTCAGCCAGTCAGCGTTAAGCAAGAGTTTACACCGGTTAAGAGAAACCCTAGGTGACCCGCTTTTTCTGCGCACAGCTCATGGACTTAAGCCAACGGCTCATGCCGTGCAGTTAGGAAAAATGCTGCCGCAATGCTTACAAGGGCTGCACCAATTAACCTTGCCGCCCAGTTTTACGCCACATAACAGCACGCGCCAGTTTTCATTTGCCATGGTTGAGAGCGCCTATGAAACATTGATCCCCTACTTTATTGGTACGCTGCTCAATCGAGCGCCCAACCTTAAACTCAATAGCTTTGTATGGACAGAAAACTCGATTCAAGCTATTCAGCAAGGACAGATAGACTTTGGTATTTCAGGGCGGGAACTGCATCCACAGGCTGCCTTTCAAGTCGATAGATTACCCGAGGGCATAGCGCACCAGACCTTATTTACCGACCATCAAGTCTGCTTAGTCCGCCAAGACCACCCCATTCTCTCAACAATAGCGGCTGGTCACTGGGATCTTGATATTTATCTTGAGATGTCACATGTTCAAGTACGTTGTGAAGGCAATGACTGGTGGGCACTCGATTACCATCTAGCTGATTTAGGCCATCATCGTCGCCTAAGCACCACCGTGCCTGATTTTTATGGGGCCGCGAGCGTATGTGCCCATAGCGATCTGATTTTTACCTTACCCGCGAGCTTCGCTAAACATGCTAAGAAGCTTTATTCACTCGTTGAGTTACCTCTACCCTTTGAGTTTATTCCTCTCGCCTATGTATTACTTTGGCATGAACGTAATGCTGACGAACCGGGACACAAGTGGGTAAAAGAGATTATTTGCGAAAGCGTAGCGAATGCACTTTCTAGCCATAATATCCCTAAATAGCCTGCGCAGAGTTGGGGGGATGAATGCCACATATTAAGATGAAGCTTTATTAACGTGATCTTAGTTTAAATATTCGGCAATATAATATTTAACAGTTAGCCTTAGAGATCACGAACAAAAGACTAAAGCCATTCAGTCTTCATTCATCTTCTTCGTGTAAGCTAACATTAAGACATTTGGGAGAACATATGATTTATAGCCAATTTCAACACAATCCGATGCTGAATCGATTTTCAGGTACTCGTGGTTGGTTAGCATTCGTTATCGGCTTAGCGTTTATGACGTTAGCGTTGGTTGCATTGCCATTTTTATTACTATTTGGCGCCATTACTTTTGTCGTACTCAGTCTATTTGGCCGAGTATTCCTAAAGCGTCAGCTAGCTCGCTTTCAAAAGCAGCAAGCGAATCAAGAGTTTCACAGCCAAAGTGAAGAGTTCCAGGAGACTATTTTCAAAGAGACCTCCTCAACTCCACGTCAGGGTCGTACTTTTGAACACAACCCAAATGAACCAGTTTAACTCAGCTCTAACTCAAGCTTAGCGCAGGTTTAACTGGGCTCGAGTTAACTGGCCTCGCAGGCTAAACGAGCATATCTGATGCATTAAGAGGTCTTGATAACAGGGCCTCAAAGTGTGTCCATTTATCTGCTTTAGTCTCAGCTCTAGCCTCTACCCAAGCAGCAACAGCATCTTCGCCCACGCTGTAGTTAATCACATACGAACGATTACGATCAAAGAACTGCACTCGTTGTTTAGCACGAGAACGCGGATATAGCGCGCCATCGATTAGCATCTTTTCAGCCGTTTCAGCATCAACCTGTTTGTCGGTTAAACACTGACTGACATAGTTTTCGTAGTAGCCAAGTTTCTTTATCAGCTTTAATACCTTATGGAATAAAGCCAGATCCCCCTCTAGCCCTGCCAGCGGCATTAGCACATCACGCTCAAAGGCCAATACTTCGTCGTCAGACATGATCAAACTCAACGCATAGTTTGCACTGCCCTCAGAAAGGTAAGAGATTGGGCTATATAACGGATAAATGGCATATTCTAGCCATTGTTTAGCCTTCACTAACTTCTGCTCTTGCAAGACATTAAATACATGATGCCCAGGATAGCCTTCATGGGACGCCAACTCTAAGTAGCGCTCAATACCTAATGGTTGGTCTTGATTTAACTGGATTAAACTGTGGGAGTCACCCTTATACCAGTTATACGCCGTCCACACTTTGTCGTTCACATATTCAATTTCAAAGCTTTCGTTGTCAGGCAAGTTCATGTGCTTGCTGGTGAGTTGCCTAGCAATATCAACCGAGGCCGTAAACACCTGTGCCGCTTTGTCTTTTGGAACAATAAACTGAGACTTAAATTGATTATAACGCTCGGTCAGGCTGCCATCTCCCGGTAGTAGAGCTTCTATGTCAGCCAGCACTTGTTGATGCTCTAGCAGTGAATAGGGACTTAAATGGCAATCATATAAAGCAACCGCTTCTTCATTAAAGCTCAGTTGCTTGCCTTGTAAGAAATTAAGATACGCACCGACAGAATGCCACTGCGTCTTTAAGAATTGATAACGCTCAACAAGCTCATCAGCGCTTACCTGTAGTGCCAGTGTTGCTAATAACTCAGAACCGAATTGATGCTGACTTTGAAGCTCTGCTAACGGTTGCCAGTAGGTCTCTTTCTGCCACTCTTCTGGCCCGTAGTATGCGTCAACATAATAGCTATCATGTTGACCTACAGCTAACACCAGCTTGATATAGCGCTCTGCAAACTGATTCAGCGTAGCTTGTTGTGCATCAAATAATAAGGTTGCAGCACTGTCTTGTTCAGTATCAAAGTTTGGCAAAAGAACTCCTAGCGGGTAAGCGGATAATCAAGAACACAACCTAAGTATACATTATACAATTGTAACAGTCGATTAAGCAGTTTGACTAACTAGTCAACGAGGATAGCAGATAATAGATAGGGCAAGCTCAGAGGATTAAAGAGTTACAGGCTAACAGGAGCTAAGTATAGCAGGGTACTGAACATGAAAAGAACTCACCCAGCAGCCCAATCGAAGTCAATCTTTGGTGCTAACCCATGCATTGATAATTATATTTTATCACTGATAATGCATAGTTATTCTGAGGTTGATTCAAGTTTAGCTGCGGAGTGAAGCGCGAATAGCGACTGAATGGGGACAAGAAAGTACAACATAGACTAGACGAACAATGCTACGGGCTCGAGTCATTACTCAGCCAACTCTGTAGGCTCTGACAATAGTTCTGCCGCTTTGTGTAATGACACACGCTCTTCTTTTGAATTGCTCACCGCTAATACCGCATCGACTTGGTGTGATAATGATCCCCATAAAGGCAAGATCACATCTAGCTCTTCCTGATTCGCTCGCTCCCGTGCCATTTTGAGTAAGGCGGCGGCAGACACCACGTCAATGTGCCCCAAAATACCATCGGCAAGGGCGATACTCAGCTCTATCATGGCTGGGACACTGTGGCCGTATTTAATCACTTCACGTAAGTAAGATTCTGCCTGGGAGAGATCTTGTCCTAATGCATTATCATCATGCAACATGGTTTGTGCGCGTGACAGCATAGCGTCAACCTGCCCTTGCTCTGCAGCCTCCGCCATCCAATAGGCACTCTTTACGCTGTCTTGCTCACAGCCTTCACCGCGAGCTAGCATCAAGGCTAAATGAAATTGTGCATGAGGAAAACCGGCCTGTGCCGCCCGATTAATATACTTATAAGCCGTGGTTAAATTATTTTGCTGGTAATACAGTACCCCAAGATTGGCCATCGCTTCTGATTGCTCAAGCTTAGCAGCCTGACTTAGAAATTTTTCGGCCAGATTTAGGTCGACACTAAATTGCTCGCTCCCCACCAGATAGAAATAACCTAGCAGTGCCATCGCATTGGCAATTCCTGCATCTGCAGCTTTAGCAATCGCTCGCTCACCAGCGGCTACGTCAGTCTCTCCACTGTAGCCATGGATTAAAGACACGCCGTGCTCATACAAGGCATTTAACTCTTTTTCCGAGGCTTGGGCGAACCAATAGCTGGCTTGTTTCAGTGAAGCTGTTGAGCGATCTTCCACCGCCTCCTGACCACTATCGTGCAGTGCCAACTCTTGCTCACGCTGCATCAATGCCCGCGTTTTTAGCGACATACCCACTAAATACTGAGACTCGGGATCTCGCTCCATTACCGCACGATAACAAAGATCTCGTCCCGCCAATGAATCAAACTCTTCGAAGTAGTAGTCGGGTTTATCTTGTTTCGTCACGCTCACAAACAGCGATTCAACCAAAGATAAAAGGTGCTTGATCGAACGTTCACTTAGTTGCTGTAACTGATCTGGAGTCAGGTGATATTTTTCAGGGTGGGCGCCACGGTTACCATCGCTTCTAAGCTTATGCAGTGCGCGTGTGGTTTTAACATCTATGAGTCGGCGTTGATTTAACTGCTCGATACGATCATACAGATTAGGGCTTTCAAAGTGCACTGTCTTGGGTTCAGCAAGCAAGCTGGTGAGCTTATGACTGAAGCTACGCACATGCAGTAAAGCCTGGGTAGGAACATCTTTTACATAGCTTTTAGCCTTGCGATAATCCTCGCCTAATTCCGCAGAAAACAGATTCACGAATTCAATATCGTTCAACAAGACGTATACCCCTAACCACAACCGAAAAATATCGCTGCTTAAGCGAGTCGCAATTTTAAACTAACACGCTAACCCGGCAGCACTTTACTCGAAAGCAAAATACTGCAAGGCTCAATACAATACTGATTTAATCAGTGCTGCTGTCGTTTTCTTGAATGTTGCCAGGCGTTTCAGGAGTCGGACGCGACACCATATACAAACGGAACAGGGCAACGTTCACAAATAGGCCAAAGAAGGCCACAATCACTTCGCCAATAAGCTGTACAGGAAGGCCACCTAGCTCAGTAATTTGTGCCAATATGCCACCAAATAGCGACAATGGAATGTATAGCAATAGCACGACAATTGTTTTAAGTACGATTGGACCACTAAAACTAAAGCTGCGCTTAATAGCTTCCATTGGGGTCAGTCTTTCAACCACAACCATGAAGTTAACGAATGCCAGGCGAGCAAACAGATAAAGCGATACAAAGATACCGATAATCATCAAGTTGACATTAATCGCAGCCAAAATCATCACTGGCGCGGCAACGGCAAGACCCGAGAACACTCCCGCTAACAATAGCGGTGGAACAAAGTTCAAACCCGTCTTTAAGATCATGCCATTACTTGGGCTGTGACCTTGAGAACGGATCTCTAAAAATAACGTTAAAGCGGCGATCAGGAACGAAAATACCAGCAACAGCACCATCATGGCGACCATGTGGCTAGTGCCAAATTGTGGGTTTTCAAGATCGGCAGAACTAATCTCTAAACTTAGCCATAGTTGTATACCAACTTGTATAAATAAAATTGGTACAAACAAAAATGCTAACTGACTAATATTGTTTCGAAAAAAGTTAAAAGCTTGAGTCAAAATTGCTGACAATGGCATAGGGTTTTCCAAAAGATAAAATTCAATAACACGAGTTAACGCTAAGGATACCCAAGTTTATAAATTAATGCACAATTGAAATCACTAATTACACCACTCAAACTGAATATGTGATTCGTATTCGTTGGTGTCGACAAACAAAAAAATGCAAACAAATTGTTAAAACCGCTAGAATAGACAGAATATAAACAACTAAGGACAGCCCAAATGAAATTAACAACTGCAAGTTTGCTTGCCATTACCGCCCTACTGAGCACTCCAGCCAGTGCTGGAATTTTGGACCAATTAGGCCAAGCAACTGAAACCGCTAAAGCACCGAGCGAGCAAGCCGAGTCAAGTGACTTAGTCGGTAGCGTGATGTCACAACTGGGTCTGAGTCAGACCCAAGCTGAGGGTGGATTAGGTAGCTTGCTTTCACTGGCGAAAAGCTCTTTAGGTAGCAATGACTTTAGCTCAATAGCTGATTCGATCCCAGGGGTCGATGGGCTGTTAAGTGCAGCTCCTGAGCTAAACAGTGACTCAGGCATGTCTGGTTTATTATCAAAAGCCGGTGGCTTAGGTGAGTCTCTTCAAGGGGGTGCCATGGTGTATGACGCCTTTGAAAAGCTAGGGATTTCAAAAGAGTTAGCAGCGCCTATGGTCGATATTGTAAAAGGATACTTAGACACCAACGGTAGCGCTGGCACAGCAGATCTACTGATGAAAGGCCTTAACTCTATCTTATAAACGCCTTTCTCCTTCTCAGTTATCGGCGTATAACTGAGAGGGAACTCTCGATGAAAATAGTGCTCTAAATATCATTATAATCACATTCCCTCTTCAGCTTTAGGAGTTAATATGCTTGCAAAACTCAAACATTTCTTTGCTAACCCACACGTCAAACTATCTGATGAAGAGCTCGCCGAACATTTAAATCTAGCAGCTGCAAGCCTACTTTTAGAAGTGGTGATGGCTGATGAGAGTGTGTCTGAGCAAGAAAATAAACTCCTGCCAGAGCTGTTAACCACCACTTTAAATCTCAGCATTAACGATGTAGAAACCTTGATTAGTGATGCAAAAAAATCACAAGAGAAATCCACCTCTTTGTATGAGTTTACTCAAGCGATTAATGACAATTTCGATGTAGAACAAAAACAGCAGCTGATCTTAGCAATGTGGCAGCTTGCCTATGCTGATGGTCATTTATGTCGCTATGAAGACCAAATTATTCGCCGCACTGCTGAGCTTCTATATCTGCGCCATAGCGAACTGATCCAGATGCGAAATATCGCCATGGAACAACTCGGAAAGCCCTCTTAGACTTAGCAGGTTTTAGAATGAAGGTTCATTCTAAAACCGCATTAATCTTATTAGATGATTATGTACCTGTTAACCAGCGGTGAACCGTCTAAATGAGTTACCCTCCGCCAACAACATCAAGTTAAAATACCTATACTTGAGTGAGTTAACTTGGTTTCCATCCTCTTATCATTACGCAGCCTGAGCTAGCTTTTGCTGGTCATATAATTCTTGAGCAAGCGTGAGCTTTTCAGTTAACAGCGTCGATAACGCCTTAGAAAAATCATTTTCATGGGAATGGTGATACTGCAAATAGTAGGTATAACTTTCACGGTCACGGCTAGGAAACAGCACCTGATTATAAAAATCCGTTGCATCGATATAATCGATATCATTCCGGTTATTAAAGTACAGATGAGAGAAGATGGAGGCTGTCCAACACACATCATCACACTTAGTAAGATGATTGAGCGCCATCGCTAAACTCGTCGTTTTAAAACTCACTTTAAGGTCTAAGTCATGTTCTTTTGTATAACTTTCAAACCAATGATCAACTAAGCCCACTTTAGAGTAGTTAATAAAAACCAGCTTATTTTCGAGTAGATGCTTCAGCGTCAACTCTTTCTCAAATAATGAGTGCCCCTTCTTTGCAGCCAGAAAGTAATACTTAACGTCTCCAACCTTGACGTTCTGTACTACATCAGACGCTTTAGCGTTTACCGTAATTGCGAAATCGACTTTTCCCTGAGCCAATAACTCTTGCACATTATCGCTCCAAGGTTGAATGCTCACCGACATATCTAGCCCTTGGCGCTGACAAACTTCAGTAATCGATTCGACCAAGAATCCAGATAAATGCTCTTGAGCTGCGATCACTAATTGATTTTTAGCAGGGCGTTGAGCAGTCGCATCAGCCATCTGTTCATAGGCCTGAACAATAGATTTGGCGATAGGATATATTCTATCCGCCATTACATTAGGCTCAACACCATATTGGCGCCTAACAAACAATTCATCACGGACCACCTCTCGCATATTACTTAAAGCGCGGCTCACCTTTGGTTGTGTCGTACTAAGTTTCTGGGCAACAACCGAACCATTTTTAAACTCAACTAAGCCAACAAACACCTTGAGAGTAAAATAGTCTAACTTCGAAAGTTCCTTACGCATCAAATCCTTGCCTAAAAAAACATTTTATTAATTATTGTATACAATACTATAACACTGAAAAGTATACGATTTTGCTACCCCAATCACATCTATACCTAATTGTAGGTATAAAAATATAAAGACTGACTCTCTCTATTAATGCCTGACAAAATGCTCGCTAAAGAAAACTCTAGAGTGATCATACTCCTTTAGCCTAAAGCAAGTTAAACTAAGGCTATCAATGAGATGGTAAATACCTATGCAAACTGAACACACAGCTGAACTGAACCTGCTTTGGGGAACGTTAATCTTAGAAGAACTGGCCCGCCTTGGTGTAAAACACGTCTGTATGGCGCCAGGTTCCCGTTCCACCCCATTAACTCTAGCGGCGGCAAAACAGTCGAAGCTCAGCCAACATATTCACTTTGATGAAAGAGGCCTAGGCTTCATGGCGCTGGGCTTAGCTAAAGCAAGCCAAGCGCCTGTTGCGATTATTACCACGTCAGGGACTGCAGTCGCTAACCTTTACCCTGCTGTGATAGAAGCTTGGCTCACCCATGTGCCTTTAATCGTGTTATCTGGCGATAGACCGCCAGAGCTTATCGACTGCGGTGCTAACCAGGCCATTATTCAGCCCGCTATTTTCGCGCAATATGCTAAACAGCTAAATTTGCCAACACCCGACATGAATATCGCGCCACAAGCGCTACTGAGCATGTTAGATGAAGCGGTGTGTAACCAATCACAACCCGTGCATATCAACTGTATGTATCGTGAACCTCTATATCCAAATGAACCTAGTGTCGATTTTTCTCGCTATCTAGCGCCAGTGACCCAGTGGCAGCAACAAACCACGCCTTACAGTCGGTTCGCTCCAATGAATACAAGCCAGATGCCGACATCTGATGCTCTTGCCCGTTTTGTTCATGGTAAAGGAGTCATTGTTGCCGCGACACTCGCACCCGAGCAACAACCTGAGCAGCTCATCGCACTTGCACAAAAACTGGGCTGGCCCATTGTCACCGATGCACAGTCGCAACTGAGACAGCATGGCGGCGCAATCGGTAATATCGATCAACTGCTGCACCAGCCAAAATCAAAGGCACTGTTAGCTCAGGCTGAAAAAGTCATTGTGTTTGGCGGTCGTATTCTGTCCAAACGCCTCATTAGCTATCTCAATGACCAAGACTGGAAAGATTATTGGCAAGTACTGCCGCAGCAACAACGGCTTGACCCCAGTAATAAATCTAAGCAGGTTTGGATTGCCCCAGCCCATCAATTTGCCGCGCTCGCCTGGCCAAGATCGTCACAAGCAAATTGGGCACTAAACTTAGTTCAATTTAACGATGAGTTAGAAACCCTGTATCAGCAGCAGATTGATCATGCCGAGTTTGGTGAAGCGCAAACCATTCGAGCGATTGCCAAGATGCAAACCAATGAGCAGCAACTGTTTATCGGTAACAGTCTTCCCGTGCGCCTGTATGACATGTTCGCACCTATCACCACCGGCAGCGCAACGGTTTTCACTAACCGCGGCGCATCAGGCATTGATGGCTTATTAGCTACCGCTTGCGGTGTCGCTATTGCCGAGGCCAAACCAACGACACTCATCATTGGCGATATCTCTGCGCTACATGATCTTAATTCGCTGGCAATAGCCCGCAGTGTCACCAGCCCGTTGGTGATCGTCATTCTCAACAACGATGGCGGTAATATCTTTAATTTATTGCCTGTGCCCAATGAGCAGCTCAGAAGCGACTACTATCGTTTATCTCACGGACTTGAATTTGGTTTCGGCGCTGCCATGTTCGGCCTAGCCTACAATCAAGTCGACTCGTTAACCGACTTTATAGAGTCCTACGAGTACGCTATGACCTACTCTGGCCCCTCTGTCATAGAAGTCACAGTGGCCCAGAACCAAGCCAGCGAGCAGATAGCGCAACTAGCCAATTGGGTAAAGCAAAGCTAATGCTGAGCTATCGCTGCGCAGGTCAAATAGGCTCGCCAGCCGTGGTATTCCTGCACGGCTTTTTAGGCAGCAAAGAAGACTGGAATGAGGTTGTAGCGCAGTTACAAGATGACTTTTTTTGTATTGCTCTCGACCTGCCCGGCCATGGTGATAATAACCTTGAGGCTTGTCAGGCAAACCCATTCCTCTTGCCCACGCCGGGGTTTAACCGCTGCGCAGAGCTTATTCAAACGACCTTATCGACGCTTAGCATTAGCCAATACCATTTAGTGGGCTACTCTCTTGGCGGGCGTATCGCATTGCATATCGCAAACCTGTACCCTCAGCAATTACTGAGCTTGGTTTTGGAGTCTTGTCATCCCGGTTTAAAACAAGAAAGTGATAAACTTGCTCGTAAAGAGAGTGATTCAGCATGGGCATTAAAACTGGCAAACCTGCCCATTAAACGCTTTTTAGGCCTATGGTATCAGCAAGCTGTATTTAGTGATTTAACCGACGTTGAACGCGTCCACTTAATCGACAAGAGGGCGACCAATAAGCCACAACTGCTAGCCAATTGCTATCAAGCGACCTCGCTCGCCGAGCAAGGCGACCTTTGGGATACACCCAGTCGATTGAGCGTCGTTACACACTTTATAGCAGGCCATCAAGACAGTAAATTTATGGCGCTGGCCAAATGCTGGCAACAACAGCAAGTGCTAGAGTTACATGCTATTGAAGCCAGCGGCCACAATGTGCACTTAGCAGCGCCCATCCTCTTTGGTAAACTACTAAAACACGTTTTTACCTCGACTTCTAACTCGACTTCTAACTAAAGAGTGAGCACTCAATGACAGCAACTCAACAGCAAGCAGCCCCATTAACTCTTACTCAATTGAGTCTGCATCAGTTTGCTATCGACCTAACTAAGCCACTGCCAGTAGGCAAGCAGCGCATTGAGCAGCGCCAAGGCTTAGTACTCACTGGAACAATTATGACAGCCGATGGCGATAGGCAAGAGTCGGTTGAGATCTCACCGCTTAGCGGCTCCGACAGCCAAGGGCAAATGATTACAGGCTTTAGCCGTGAGACATTAGCAGCGGTTAGCCAGCAACTCATTGAAATATTGCCATTGCTGCACCAGCAGCCAGCCGATAAGCTGTTAGACATTGCCGAACAAAGCGCGATTGCTAATCAATATCCCGCACTCGCTTATGGCCTTAGCCTGCTGCACGGTAAACTGCACGGCAAGTTAGACAGCCACCTAATAACGCCACGTACCGTGCCGCTTATTTATCGTCATGCCGATGAACCGCTTAACGCCGTCGCAGACAAAGTCCGCTCTTTGCCTAAAACTATTTTTGCCGTAAAAGTTAAAGTGGCTCAAGACTCATTAGAAGATGAGATCAAGCTTATTCATCAGATCTTAGCGATTCGACCCGATCTAAAATTGCGTTTAGACGCTAATCGAGGCTTTAGCCTGGAGCAAGCCATAGAATTTGCCGCCTGCATACCACTTAACAGCATTGAGTATATTGAAGAGCCCTGTCAAAACCCTGAGGATAACCACGCGTTTTATCAAGCCATTGAGCTGCCATGGGCACTGGATGAAACACTCAATAGCCCAGACTATCAATTTGAAATGCAACCAGGGCTACGTGCGCTAATCCTCAAGCCAATGCTGCTTGGCAGTCTCGAGACGTTACAACGACTGATTGATACAGCTGAAGAACATGGCGTTCGCTGTATGTTAAGTTCTAGTTTAGAAGCCAGTTTAGGTATCGACGCCTTAAGCCATTTGGCACGGATCATGACGCCAAATGAGATCCCAGGGATCGACACGCTTGGCGCCTTTAGCCAGGACTTGCTCGCTCATTCAGGCAAAGCAGACTGTTTAAGCCTTGATGATTTGACGCTACTCGTCGCACTTAAGTAAGCGACTACCTCAGACCTCTATCTATAGCAGCTCAACAAGATCCACATAGGCCAAATAACGGATAACTGCATGCAAGCTAAGACACGCTCACCCATCCACAACATCGCGCAGCGTCACGGCGCTAACGCAGCCTACAAATTTGCAGGTAAAGCGGTGAGCTATAAGGGGCTAAGCCAGCAGGTTAACTCAGTTGCAGAGCAGTTATCAGCCCAGGGGCTGCAAAAAGGCGACCGCCTCGCCTGTATCGCTCATAATTGGCCTCAGCTGCTACTACTCTATTGGGCCTGTGTCGACAGCGGCATCCTCTTTTGTCCCATATCGCCACGCTTTGCTGCTAAGCAAGTCGTGGATCTGATGCAAACTCACAGTTATCGTCACTACTGGCTTGCAGTTGATAATCCGGTGGACTCGTCACTGGTTCTGGCCTTAAGCAATCAAAACCAGTTTGAGTCAGTGACTGTAGATTTTACACTCCAAAGCCAGCAGCTGGCACCAGCTCTTGAACCTCTCGTTGCCGTTAACGCAATACTCACCTCTGGCAGCAGCGGTACGCCCAAAGCCGCCGCCCATAGCCTAGCCAACCATATCGCCAGCGCGGCAGGTTCAAGTGAACTAATTACGTTAGCTGCAGGGGATAATTGGTTGCTGTCGCTGCCGCTATTTCATATCGGCGGCCTCGCGATTTTAAACCGCTGCGCCCTCGCAGGTGCCTGCGTGGTATTTGAAGACAAGCACCTAACTCTGGCTGAACAACTCAGTCGCGACGCTATCACCCACCTGTCTTTAGTCAGCGCGCAGCTACAACAGCTTCTTGGTAGCGGTAGCGACAACTTAAGCCAGGTCAAAGCCATGCTGCTCGGCGGCGGCGCCATTTCAGCCAACCTGTTAGCCGAACTGGCTAAGCGCAATATCAAGGCCTACACCAGCTACGGCATGACAGAAATGGGATCGCAGATCAGCACCGGTATCGCCCGCAGCGACGGCTCTAGTGGTAACGTCTTATCGGGGCGAGAGTTAAAGGTTGTTGATGGTGAAATATGGGTAAAAGGCGAGTGCTTATTCCTTGGATATTTAACCGCTGATGGCTTTAATCTACCGCTAGATAAGGACGGCTGGTTCTACACCAAAGATTTAGGCCACTTTGATGATAACGGCAACCTCTGCATCGACGGCCGCGCCGACAACATGTTTATCAGCGGCGGCGAGAATATCCAACCCGAAGAGATAGAAGCGGCACTCAAGCTACATCCGTTAATCGTTGACGCCATCGTGTTTCCTGAGGACGATGCCAAGTTTGGCTATCTACCATCGGCTATTCTTAAACTAGTGAGTGGCACCAGTCATGACCAAGAGCAGTTGCCCTCGGAAGCCGAGCTAACTAAGTTCCTCGCCGACAAAATTGCCCGCTTCAAGCGACCAAGGCGTTATTACCCTTGGCCAGAAGTCAGCTGTGCCGGGATTAAGGTTGTACGCAAACAGGTTGTTGAAGCGGTTAATCTCGCGAAATAGTGAGTTGAATTTCAGTCAACTTTTAGCGAAAACTCCAGCCATATTGTCTCCAAGGGCCGAGGGAATCCCAAATCATGTATAGAATAGAATTGGCCATATTTCTAAGGCCTTAGCAGCATCTACACTCGCCTATAAAGGCGCAATCACCTTAGACCTTAGGAGCCTCATATTCGAGTATGAGGCTCGCATCTAGTAGATGTAGTTTCGTCTGGTTCATATAGGGCAAGCGTTTCCCCCACACATTCGGCTACTAACAAAGCGCTACCACTTTAATTCACTACGTAAATCATCTGTTCGCTTTTAATCAAATAGACTTGAGTTACGAAATTTATAGCAAATATGCTTTTTAACATCTTCGGGTTGCCCCCAGATATCATTAAGATTAAATTGCCTCTCGAAGATCGTGATCCCTAAGCCTTCAGTTGTACGTTCACCTATATTCTCTGGGGAAGTTATTACGGCAAGCGTCATACCCACTATATACCCTGATGGCAGATTCCAATTATCCTTACCAATTACCATTCCGCCGTTTTGATTGAATGCTAATCGTGGATCTAGTTCCCCCTCATGAGCTATAGAGGTTCGTCCAAATTTGTAAAGAGCATCCTCAAACGACATGCCGTCAAAATTACAGCCTTTAAAAACATTACCGGTTCCGACAGCTGTGACTAAAACCTCTTCATCCTTTAAAAAACTCTTAATTCTAAGACCTACGCCGGCTTTCGGTCGACGTTTCTTTGCCGTTTTATCAATTACAGGAAATAGATTAACCAATGCTCCCTCATAATCATTTTCCTGAAGGTGCTTTATGCACTGCTCAATTCTACGACTTATTCCTGTGGGCCTGCTCATTTTAAAACCTCATATATTCAGAATGCGTATACGCTTATATTCATTAAAGATTCATATACATGAACCCATTGATTAATAATAACTCTAGCAAATTACAATTGTGGAAACGAGCATTCATAGTAGGAAAAGTTTGCACTGGTACCTGAATTGCTCTCACATCCTCACAGAAAGCTCCTTAGCAGCTAACCGAGACGACTAACTAACTCATTACTCACTTTCACTTTCACTATCGAATGCAGCTAAATGCCTGCGGCAGGCGTATGCGCAGACACTGCTGAGGCACGCTTTTGCTCTTAAAAACAAAACAGGCCCTGACCACTCAACGAAAACATCCTTGTTTTCGACGGCCTCAACCGTATCTACACCGGGTTAGAAAAGCATAACCTGTAGGTTTCAGTGTTTATCATACGAACTGTAAAGCTAACGCTTGTCACTGAACTTACAGAAAACACCAATTCCCCATCGAAGTTGCCGAAGTACGTTGGAATAAATCACGTGATGCCGACATGGACGTCGGCATAGCTTTCGCGGGGCAGGATGCCCCATCGGAAGCGTTAGTTATTTATCCATAAGTATGAGGATCAACAACTTCGTCGGGGGCGGCGGGGAGATCCAAGAGGGGGTTGCTGTTGACCCCTTCTTGGCCGTGTGTGAGCTGGAAGCTCACGACCTTTATCAAACGAAGTTTGATTGATAAGAACTACCTACATCCCTAGGTAAACTCTAGGCATAAAAGCCCCAGACATAAAGCCAAAAGCTGCCCATCCATGGGCTTTTGGCATAAATGTTCCAGACATAAAGCCAAAAGCTACCCATCCATGGGCTTTTGGCATAAATGTTCCAGACATAAAAAAACCTGCTTGGGTAAGCAGGTTTCAATTATTAATAAAGTCTCTAAAACTAATAATGGAATTAAACTTCCATACAGCCTTTAAGCTTGTTCATTGCATTCTTTTCCAACTGCCTGATACGTTCAGCAGACACTTGGTAAGTCGATGCTAAATCTTGCAATGTGGTCTTGTTTTCATCTAACCAACGCGCTTGAAGAATATGTTGGCTACGCTCATCAAGTGTCTTGATGGCCGATAGCAAACGCGCTTGATTATTCTGCTCCCAGTTGTCTGTTTCAACTTGAGACGCTAAATCTGATGAATGATCTTCAAGGTAATGCATAGGAGCATAATCTTGTTCGTCATCGTTATCGCTAGCCAGATCAAATGCAGGATCTTGCGCTGCCATGCGTGATTCCATTTCGGTCACGTCGGCTTTTGATACACCTAGATTTTCAGCCACCATGCCCACTTCGCTATCACTAAACCAACCTAAACGCTTTTTAGCTTTACGAAGATTAAAGAACAACTTGCGTTGTGCTTTAGTGGTGGCCACTTTTACGATGCGCCAGTTTTTAAGCACATACTCATGAATTTCAGCTTTAATCCAATGCACGGCAAACGATACCAAGCGTACGCCCACATCTGGGTCGAAACGCTTAACCGCTTTCATCAGGCCGATATTGCCTTCTTGAATCAAATCAGCCTGTGGTAAACCGTAGCCTGAGTAACCTTTTGCAACGTGTACTACAAAACGTAAGTGCGACATAATTAACTGCTTCGCAGCCTGCAAATCACCCGTTTCTTGCAGACGCTTCGCTAGCTCATATTCTTTATCAGCTTCCAACATCGGGATGTTGTGTGCTGAATGAACATAAGACTCGAGGCTTCCACTACTCTGGGGAATCATCAGTGCCATTGATTGCGTTTGTTCTGTCATTTACGCTCCTGCGACTTGCTTACAAAGGTCTTGCTAAAATCTACTTTCGAGCCGCTCATTACTGAAACGGACTGTGAACTATCGACTAATTGACAAAATATGTCAACCATCGGCGTTATCTAATATGTACGCTTATGTATCACTTATATAGTAGGTATAGAGTGAGCATACTGACTCACAAAAACCGCTTATCATACCAGTCTAGTACCCAAGCTAAATGCCATACTTAAATTCGCCAACAAAATATTACACCTAGCTATCGTTAACGCAAATGAAAAAAAGTTCATCATTTAGCCTGAGCTTTTGTTGGCTAGTTGTCAGTTAGAATAGTCTTTTATTATGACGGTTCTATTGCTCTGAGATGCTGACGCACAGAAAGATAGGAACCTAACCACCCCAAAAACGAAGCGAGTAAGACTAATTGCCCAAGTTCAGCAAAGGTGAGAGATTCCATGTGCAACGTACTGCCATATAAACCCAACAATTCCGCTAGCGCTGAGTCCAGATACCAAACCAATAAGTTAATGATAATCCACGCTAACACACCACCTATTACGCCATACCAGATCCCGGTATAAAGGAAAGGTCGCTGAATAAAGGCTTCGGTTGCACCAACCAGTTTCATCACTTCAATTTCAGTACGGCGGTTCATAATCGCTAAGCGAATCGTATTACCAATGACCAATACCACGGCTAATACTAGAAGTGCTGCGATGGCTAGTACAGTGCGCTCTAATAATTTAACGACCGCTTGCAGGCGTTCTAGCCACTCGATATCTAATCGGCCAAAGCTCACTTCGGGCTCTTGCTCAAGCTTACGCAGTAGCTCTCTCGCACCAGCTGGGCTTGAATACTTAAGACTAGGCGTTACCATTACAACGGCCGGAAGCGGGTTTGAGTCTAAATACGACAGCGCCTCACCAAAGCCTGATAAACGCTGAAACTCTTCTAACGCCTGATCACGATCTATATAGCTGACGTTACTCACCTCTGGATAAACCTTCAGGCGGGTAATTAAACTTTGAATCACGGTTTCGCTGCGACCTTCATCAATAAATAGCGATATTTCAGCAGCGCTATTCCAGGACTCGGTAATGGTCTCTGCGTTTTTCACTAATACCTGTAGTGCCGCGGGCAAGCTTAAACTCACCCCCAGTACTGCCATCGTCATGATGGACGATACCGGATTACGCCATAGTTCGCCAAGGCTGGCCATAGCATGTTGAATATGACGGATAAAAAACATCACGATTCTGCCGGAAATTGGGAGCTTGCTGCGGTTTATCTGAGGTTGCTGGCTCATCATTTATCCTCAGTTAGTGCCAAAGTTATCTTGAGTATTTAGCTCTTCGGCACCTAATACTCGCCCTTGCTTAAGCGTTAAGGTACGGTATTTCATTCGCGCAATTAAACCAAGATCATGGGTGGCGATAAGTACTGTGGTGCCTGCATCGTTGAAGGTTTCAAATAGACGCAGGATATCCATCGATAATTTAGGATCTAAGTTACCCGTTGGCTCATCGGCTAATAATAGTGGCGGTTTGTTTACAATCGCGCGGGCAATGCCCACACGCTGCTGCTCACCGCCTGACAACATAATAGGATTATGTCGCTCTTTACCATATAAGCCGACCATATCCAGCGCTCCGGCTACTCGCTTACGAATTTCACCAATCGAAAAACCTTCAATGATCAAAGGTAAAGCCACGTTATCGAACACGCTTTTATTCATTAATAAATGATGGTTTTGAAAAATCATACCGATATCGCGGCGCAGATAAGGCACCTGCGAGCGGGTGACTTTAGCGATATCGTGGCCATTAATCGAAACGCGACCACCGTTAGCTCTTTCGATAACGGTGATCAGCTTGAGCAGCGTACTCTTACCAGCGCCTGAGTGACCCGTTAAAAAGGCCATCTCACCACGCTTTAGATGGAAACTCACATCCGATAGGGCTTTTTGCCCTCCGGGGTAAACTTTACTTACCTGCTCAAATCGAATCATTAATTAGATTTCTTATTAGTTGGTATTACCACATCGAGTATGCAGCTTAAATTATCTTCTATAAGCTAACGCTATTTAACGTCTTTGTCGTCTTTTGTTTGACTAAACAAAGCTTCAATAAAGTCTTTCGCATCGAAGGTACGTAGATCGTCGATCTGCTCACCCACACCGATATGACGAATTGGAATACCAAACTTGTCAGCGATCGCAAAAATAACGCCACCCTTTGCGGTGCCGTCTAGCTTACTGATAGTAATACCCGTTACGCCAACCGCCTCTTGGAATAACTGCGCCTGACTAATCGCGTTCTGACCCGTGCTTGCATCTAAGGTTAACATCACCTCGTGTGGCGCCGTTTCATCTTGCTTCTTCATCACTCGAACGACTTTCTTAAGCTCGTCCATCAAGTGTGCTTTATTCTGCAAACGGCCTGCAGTATCGGCTATCAATACGTCGACATTACGAGCGCGAGCCGCTTGTAATGCATCAAACAATACCGATGCACTGTCTGCACCTGTGTGCTGAGCGATAACCGGAATATTGTTGCGTTGACCCCAAACCTGTAGCTGCTCAACCGCTGCTGCGCGGAAAGTGTCACCTGCCGCTAACATGACCGACTTGCCTTGCGCTTGATATTGCTTAGCAAGCTTACCAATGGTGGTGGTTTTACCCACACCATTAACACCGACCATTAAGATCACAAATGGGCCATCGGCGTTTTCTGGCACTAATGGTACAGAAACCGGATCTAGCGTCTTTTGCATCTCTTCGCGCAGTAACTCATACAGCGCTTCGCCATCTTTTAGCTGCTTGCGACTCGCTTGCTCAGTTAAGTTCTTAATCAAGCGTGTCGTCGTTTCAACACCCACATCGGCAATCAATAACTGCTCTTCTAGCTCTTCAAAAAGATCGTCATCGATCTTCTTCCCGCTAAACAAACCAATAAAGCCGCTACCAATGCTTTCACTGGTTCGTTTTAAGCCACGCTTAAGGCGGGCAAATAAGCCTTCTTTTACTGGTTTAGCTTGCGGTTCTGGCTGCTGCTCTTCTGCCGCTTCTAGCTGTGCCGCTTGCTCTGCAGCAGTTTCAGCTTCAATACGTGCAGCTTCAATACGTGCAGCTTCAATACGTTCAGCTTCAATACGTTCAGCTTCAATACGTGCAGCTTCAATGCGTGCAGCTTCAATGCGTGCAGCTTCAATGCGTGTAGCTTCAATGCGTTCAGCTTCAATGCGTTCAGCTTCAATGCGTGCAGCTTCAATGCGCTCAGCTTCAATACGTGCAGCTTCAATATGTTCAGCTTCAATGCGTGCAGCTTCAATACGTTCAGCTTCAATGCGCTCAGCTTCAATGCGTTCAGCTTCAATGCGTGCAGCTTCAATGCGTGCAGCTTCAGCTTGTGCGACTTGCTCTGCAGCAACTCTTTGAACTTCAGCTTCTGCCACGGCGGCATTTTCAGCCGCAATACGTGCAGTCTCAGCTTGAGCCACTTGCTCTGCAGCAACTCTTTGAACTTCAGCTTCTGCCACGGCGGCATTTTCAGCCGCAATACGTGCAGTCTCAGC
>NZ_JBRILW010000009.1:0-163789 GCF_052977125.1 Shewanella sp. 30m-14
GTGGTAAATAAGCTCTAAAGTAAAAGCCAATGCGATACACCACGAAGGACACTGAGCGCTGCGCTACACGAAGAAATGCATCAGCAAGATTAACTATAAGATAATAGCTTTGCTTTTTTGCTCTCCTTCGTGATCTCCGTGAAAGCGGAGCGCTTCATAGTGTGGCAGTTTATTCAGCCCATAAAAAAACCGGCCTCAGCCGGTTTTTTTAATGCCTCTATGAGGCGCACTGCTATTTATTAGTAGCGCATATTCAGCAATTCTTATTCAGCAACAGGGTATAAAACCTCACCCTTAGCTTTTAGCGTTGCAATCACAGCGCGGTAATCATTTTCACTGTACTGAGAGCTCAAACGTTGCTTCAGTGCATCAAGCAAAGACGCATCAACGCCTTCAGCCGCATTCACTTGCTTCAACACAACAACTGCATAACCGTTTGCTAGCGCTACAGTATCAACAGATGGCTTATCTGTTGGCTGTGCCATTGCAAAAGCTTTATTCACAATCGCGCCATCTACATCTTGAGCAAAGCGTGCAAGCTTATCTTGAACAACAAAATCAGCAGGTACACCAGACGCTTCCACAGCAGTCATCAGCTCTTGTGCTTGCTTGCGTGCAGCTTCATTAGCTTGCTCTTGCTTTAAGCGGTTAGCAATTGCATTACGCACATCAGCTAAATCCATTGTGCCTGCCGCTTTATGGGTATTGACGCGAATAACCACAACATGGTTCGGCTCAACTTCTAATACATCACTGTTCATACCATCGAGTAGCACATTCGAAGAGAATGCTTCATTGAGCAACTCTGGCTTGCTAAATAGTTCTGGCGGATTAGAACGAGTAAACTCAGCGGTGGTTTGAACTTCAACACCAAGATCCTTCGCCGCTTCAACCAGCGTATCAGGTACTTCGTAACTGCTATCAGCCAATACTTGCTGTAGCTCGTAGAACTTATCTACCGCTTGCTTATCTTGCAGCTGAGCAATAATTTTCTCTTTAACATCAGCAAATGGTGCTTGAGCGCCAGGCTGAATATCAAGCGCCTTAATAATGTGGTAACCAAAGTTTGTTTTCACAACATTTGAGTATTCACCTTTATTAAGTGCAAATAGCGCTTGGTCAAATTCAGGCTCCATTACGCCCGCTTCAAACCAATCTAGTTGACCGCCTTGCTCACCGCTAAAGGTATCTTCAGATTCAGTCTTGGCTATTTCTGCAAAATCCGCACCGTCTTGAAGCTGCTTATAGATTGCTTCTGCTTTAGCTTTCGCTGCAGAATCATCATCACCTAACTGCACTAAAATATGCGCAGCTAAACGCTTCTCTGCTTGAGTATACTGAGCTTGGTGTTCGTCGTAGTAAGCTTGTGCGTCAGCATCTGTTACAGTTACATCGCTAGCTAAGTCTTTTGCATCAAGTTCAATGTAATCAAGACTCACAACTTCTGGGCGAATAAATTGGCCAAGGTTTGAATCGTAATATGTCTTGATCTGCTCATCGGTCACACTGATATCAGCAAGGAACGGTGTTGCATCGATAACTTTGTAATCAATGTCACGAGTTTGACCTTGAAGATCAGCTAAATACTTAGCTTCACCAGGTAAAACAAATTCAGAGCCTATTAACGTCGCAACAAGTTGGCGGCGAGTCATATCAGTACGCATCATGTCGCGAAAAGAGTTGGCTTGGTAGCCTAGCTGACGCAAAATAGCTTGATAACGGTCATTATCAAAGTGGCCATCAGTTTGGAATGCTGGCTCAGCCTTGATAGCAGCGATAACCTGTGCATCAGATACGCGCAATCCTAACTCTGCTGCGTTTTGATCCAGCAGCTTCTCAGCCACTAAACGCTCCAACACACTTTGCTTAACACTTTGCATATAGTTGTCATCAGCAGACAAGGTGGCAAACATGTCGCCTAACTGTTGCTCCAAACGACTACGTTCGTTTTGATATGCTTGTTCTAAAGCTGAGTTGCTGATCTCTTCACCATTTACGGTAGCAGCTGCAACCTCAGTTGAAGAACCCAAATAACTACTTACACCTGTAAATGCAAATGAAAGTATCACTAGGACTAATATGCTTTTAGCAATGACACCCTGTGAGCCTTCGCGAATCTTTTCTAACATCAGACTTCTCGCTTGTTGCGATTAATAAAATAAAAAGGCGCATCACTGTTTGGATGCGCCTTTTTGTAATTTAAAGGAGGAGAAAATAAAAAACCTTCAGACTCCTGCTGGCAAAATTAAGGTGATACTTAACTTGTGCCCTTTCTATTTGTAAAAAGCACTGACAATCAGTGCTTTCTTCAAAAGCCTTACAAAGGCTGCATTGCTAACTTTATTAGTTAACAGCGTCTTTTAGAGCTTTACCAGCTTTGAACGCTGGAATATTTGCTGCAGCGATTTTGATCTCAGCACCCGTTTGTGGGTTACGACCAGTACGCTCTGCACGTTGACGCACTTCGAAAGTACCGAAACCAACAAGAGCAATCTTATCGCCTTCTTTAAGGCCGTCAGTAATAGCGCCGATGAAAGAGTCTAATGCACGGCCAGCTGCCGCTTTAGAAATGTCAGCACCAGAAGCGATTTTCTCGATTAGTTCAGATTTGTTCATGTCATCCCCTTGAATGTAATTTGTGCGCCGCACCCAAATTCTTGTCTAGAGCGGTCTGCGGAGGCTTTTTATAACAAGCTTAGAACCAAAGTTCAAGCCTTATAGGAAAACCAAATAAATAAATTAGGATACTACTCAAAACCAGTCACTCCAAGGGCTGGAGCGACTGACTCTCCACAGACTTAGGCTACCACAGCTTGATAGCTAGGTAAGCCCTTTTTACTGTTTTTTTAAAGCATTCCTGCAATTTATTGCGTTAGTCCACGTTTTCTACGACTTCGAAGCCTTCAACTGGTCGCTCTAACGCCAACTTAAGTACCTCATCAACCCATTTCACCGGGTAAATTTTCAGATCGGCAATAACGTTTTGAGGAATTTCTTCCAAATCACGCTCATTTTCTTTTGGAATAAGAACAACTTTCGTTCCACCACGATGGGCAGCCAGTAGTTTTTCTTTCAACCCGCCGATAGGTAATACTTCACCGCGAAGAGTAATCTCACCTGTCATTGCTACATCAGCACGCACAGGGTTACCTGTTAAGCTCGATACCAGTGCTGTACACATTGCTGCGCCAGCCGATGGACCATCTTTTGGTGTCGCACCTTCTGGTACGTGCACGTGAATATCACGCTTTTCGTAAAAGTCAGGGTTAATGCCTAGCTGCTCTGCACGCGCACGAACAACTGTCATTGCCGCTTGAATCGACTCTTGCATTACATCGCCAAGTGAACCGGTATAAGTCAGCTTGCCTTTACCGGGCACTGAAGTGGCTTCAATCGTTAGCAAGTCGCCACCGACTTCAGTCCATGCCAAGCCAGTAACTTGACCAATCTGGTTATTAGACTCTGCTTTACCGTAGTCACAACGCTGTACACCCAGGAATGACTTAAGGTTATCTTGGTTAACTTCAACGTGCTTAATGCTCTTATCCAGCAAAATCTGTTTAACCACTTTACGGCAAATTTTTGATAATTCGCGCTCTAATGCACGTACGCCCGCTTCACGAGTGTAGTAACGAATAATGCCGATAATAGCACTGTCATCTACTGTCACTTCTTTCGCTTTTAGGCCGTTACGCTCAATCTGCTTCGGCAGCAAGTGTTGCTTAGCAATATTGAGCTTTTCATCTTCGGTGTAGCCCGACAAACGAATCACTTCCATACGATCTAATAATGGACCAGGAATATTCATCGAGTTAGATGTAGCCACGAACATCACATCAGATAAGTCATAATCGACTTCCATATAGTGATCACTAAACGTTGAGTTTTGCTCTGGATCTAACACTTCAAGCAATGCAGAAGCCGGGTCACCGCGCATATCACTGCTCATCTTGTCGATTTCATCGAGCAAGAACAGTGGGTTTTTAACGCCCACTTTAGCCATTTTCTGAATAACCTTACCTGGCATTGAACCAATATAAGTACGACGATGACCACGGATCTCGGCCTCGTCACGCACGCCGCCTAAGGCAACACGTACATACTTACGACCGGTTGCTTTAGCAATTGACTGACCCAGAGAGGTTTTACCTACACCTGGTGGCCCAACTAAACAAAGAATCGGGCCTTTAAGCTGCTTTACTCGGCTTTGAACCGCTAGATACTCAAGAATGCGTTCTTTGACTTTTTCAAGACCAAAGTGGTCTGTATCTAATACATCTTGTGCTTTAGCCAAGTCACGTTTAATTTTTGATCGCTTATGCCAAGGCACTGAGACCATCCATTCAACATAACTTCTCACCACAGTTGCTTCAGCAGACATGGGTGACATCATTTTTAATTTATTCAGTTCAGCAGAGGCTTTTTCTTTTGCCTCTGTAGGCATTTGCGCCTCTTCAATCTTTTTCGCTAAACTTTCAAATTCATCATGAGATTCGTCAATATCACCCAGCTCTTTTTGAATCGCTTTCATTTGCTCATTCAAATAGTACTCGCGCTGACTCTTCTCCATCTGCTTTTTCACACGGCTACGAATGCGTTTCTCAACCTGTAACAGGTCAATTTCAGCTTCCATCATCGCCATCAAATATTCGATACGCTCGCTAACATTAACCATTTCAAGCACAGACTGTTTGTCTTCAAGCTTAAGTGGCATATGGGCAGCCATGGTATCAGCAAGTCGTGCAGCTTCATCGATCCCTGACAACGAGGTCAATACCTCTGGTGGGATCTTCTTATTGAGTTTGATGTAACCTTCAAATTGCCCAACAGCTGTACGAATAAGCACTTCCTCTTCTTTTTCAGACAGAGGTTCTGACTCAAGGTAGTGAGCAGTCGCTTGAAAAATCTCATCTTGCTCAGAGTAGTTGTCGATGCGTGCACGCTGCCCGCCTTCAACCAATACTTTTACCGTGCCATCTGGCAACTTAAGTAACTGTAAAATCGACGCGACTGTACCAACGTCAAAAATATCATCGCTAGTTGGATCGTCTAACTCTGCATCTCGCTGAGCGACTAAAATGATTTGCTTATCTTGCTCCATTGCTTTTTCTAAGCAACGAATAGATTTCTCTCGACCGACGAATAACGGAATTACCATGTGGGGATAAACCACCACATCTCTTAGTGGTAGTACGGGTAGTTCGATTCGCGCATCACGCTCTAGGGTCATAGCTCGATTCCGTTTTTTATGATTACTAATGAGTATATTGGGATGATTGGATAGGATTCAATGGCGAAAAAAAATTATTTAAAGAAGTGTACAAAAAAGGAGCCAATTTGGCTCCTTTTCAACTCACCATCAAACTATAGGTGAAATTTTATTCAGCTGTTGCAGCTTGCGCTTCGTTGTTAGCGTAAATCAGTATAGGTGTTGATTCACCTTTAACCACTGATTCATCGATAACCACTTTAACAACATCATCTGTCGATGGAAGATCATACATAATATCAAGTAGGATCCCTTCAACGATTGAGCGAAGACCACGAGCACCGGTCTTACGAGTTTGCGCTTTAAGGGCAATCGCCTTTAACGCATCTTCTCTAAACTCAAGCTCTACATTTTCCATCTCAAATAATGCAGCAAACTGTTTAGTGATCGCATTCTTTGGCTCTGACAGAATTTGGATTAACGCTTCATCGTCAAGCTCAGACAGTGTCGCAAGTACAGGTAGGCGACCGATAAACTCTGGGATCAAGCCGAACTTAACTAAGTCTTCTGGTTCCACTTCTAACAGTGAATCCGAGATAGTCTTCTTATCAGCTTCACCTTTTACTTTGGCGCCAAAACCAATACCAGTACCGACATGAGCACGCTGTTCGATGACTTTTTCCAGACCTGCGAACGCACCGCCACAAATAAACAAGATCTTAGAGGTATCAACCTGTAAAAACTCTTGCTGTGGATGCTTACGACCACCTTGTGGTGGTACTGCTGCAACAGTACCTTCGATCAGCTTAAGTAGTGCTTGCTGCACCCCCTCACCCGATACGTCACGCGTAATTGATGGGTTGTCAGACTTGCGACTGATTTTATCAATCTCGTCGATGTAGACAATACCACGTTGCGCTTTTTCAACGTCGTAGTCGCACTTTTGCAGTAGCTTCTGAATGATGTTCTCGACATCTTCACCTACGTAACCCGCTTCAGTTAGCGTTGTCGCATCTGCCATCGTAAATGGTACATCAAGAACACGTGCCAACGTTTCGGCTAACAAGGTTTTACCGCTACCGGTTGGACCAATTAGCAAGATGTTACTCTTGCCAAGTTCTACGCCATCTTTAGGGCTCGCATTTTTAAGACGCTTGTAGTGATTATACACTGCGACTGCAAGCACCTTCTTCGCTTTATCTTGACCGATTACATAATCATCCAAATGCGCTCTTAGCTCATGAGGCGTAGGCAACTTGTCTTGATCTTGCTTTGGTGAGATCTCTTTAATCTCTTCTCTAATAATGTCATTGCAGAGTTCAACACACTCGTCGCAAACATATACAGAAGGCCCAGCGATGAGTTTTCTTACTTCATGCTGGCTCTTACCACAAAAAGAGCAGTACAGCAGTTTTCCGCCGTCACCGTTACCTTTGTCTTCACCCATTACTTTACCTCTGTTTGCAGTAATCCTACTGCCTAAATCTTTTCATTACTTCATATTTGAGCATAGCTCAGAGGAGAGTAAAAATCAGCCTCGTTTTGCTATCACTGAATCGACCAATCCGTATTCAGCAGCTTCAGCTGCGCTCATGAAGTTATCACGGTCTGTATCACGTTCAATCACTTCAAGAGGCTGGCCAGTATGCTCAGCTAACATAGAGTTAAGCTTGTTCTTAATGCCCAGGATCTCTTGAGCATGAATAGCAATATCTGATGCCTGACCTTGGAAGCCACCTAATGGCTGATGGATCATTACTCTTGAATTTGGTAAGCAATGGCGCTTGCCTTCTGCACCGCCTGCTAATAAAAATGCGCCCATGCTCGCCGCTTGACCAATACACACTGTGCTCACATTTGGCTTAATAAACTGCATAGTGTCATAAATAGCCATACCCGCAGTCACGCTGCCACCTGGTGAGTTAATGTATAGATAGATATCCTTATCTGGGCTCTCTGATTCCAAAAACAGTAACTGAGCAACGATAAGGTTAGCCATATGTTCTTCAACTTGGCCAACGAGAAAGATCACTCGCTCTTTTAAAAGGCGAGAATAGATATCATATGAACGTTCACCCTTAGCTGTCTGTTCGACAACCATAGGAACGAGTGCGTTAAGTACTGATTCTGGCGCTTTGTGCATGATTAACTTCCCTAAATAAAAATGGCCCGCATGAGGAACCTCATACGAGCCATTATAAATGGCTAATAGCCATTTAAGTCAAGCGATGGTTACGCGCGACCTGTAGCCTTGTTCATAAATTCTTCAAATTTGACTGCTTTTTCAGTCAAAGTTGCAGTTTTTAACAAAGCTTCAACCGCTTGCTCTTCTAGAGCAACGTTACGCATGTTCTGCATAAGTTCTTCGTTACCATTGTAGTATGCTACAACTTCACTTGGATCTTCGTATGCAGAAGCCATAGAAGCGATCAAACCTTGAACACGCTCATCTTCAGCTTTAAGCTCGTTAGTCTTGATCACTTCGCCAAGTAGTAGACCTACTTTAACGCGACGTGCAGCTTGCTCAGTGAATAGATCAGCTGGTAGCTCAGGCATGTTTGCAGCTTGGTCGCCGAAACGTTGCATAGCTTGCTTGCGCAATACTTCAACTTCGCCGTCGATTAGTGCTGTTGGCAATTCGATGTCGTTTTGCTCAACTAGACCATTAAGCACTTGCTCTTTAACATTCGCTTTAAGCGCTTGCTCAAGCTCACGGCTCATGTTTTTGCTGATTTCAGCGCGAAGAGCATCGATGCCACCTTCAGTGATACCGAATAATGTAGCAAACTCATCGTTAACTTCAGGAAGGTTAGCCGCTTGAACTTCGTTCAGAGTAATAGCGAAAGTTGCTACTTTACCCTTCAAGTTTTCTGCGTGGTAATCTTCAGGGAAAGTCACTTCGATATTGAACTCTTCACCTGCTTTGTGACCTTCAACACCAGACTCGAAACCTGGGATCATACGGCCGCTGCCTAGTTGTAGTTCGAAATCGTCAGCTTTGCCGCCTTCAAACTCTTCACCGTCGATTGAACCAACAAAGTTGATTTTAGCTTTGTCGCCTTCAGCCGCTGCGCGGTCTGCTACTTCAAAAGTAGCGTGTTGGTTACGTAGCGTTTCAATCATAGCGTCAACGTCAGCTTCTGTTACTTCAGCAGTAGGCTGCTCAACAGTGATTGACTCTAGACCTTTTAGCTCTACTTCTGGGTAGATTTCAAAAGTAGCAACAAACTCAAAGTTTTCGCCTTCAGTTGAACCAGGAGTTAACGTTGGTGCGCCTGCTGGGTTTAACTTCTCAGCAATGATTGCTTCAACGAAGTTACGCTGCATCACTTCACCAGTGATATCTTGACGAATTGCATTACCATAACGCTTATTAATAACGCTTACAGGTACTTTTCCTGGACGGAAACCTGGGATACGGGCACGCTTAGCTTCGCTTTTTAATGCTTCTTTAACAGTGTTCTCGATCTGCTCAGCAGGTACAGAAATTGTTAGGCGACGCTCTAGGCCTTGTGTGGCTTCAACAGAAACTTGCATTTTTTTACCTCGAAATATGTCTATCGTCCTTTGCAATAGTCGAAAAATCAACTATTCAGGTATTCGTTTCTTGATCCGTAAATTTCACCAAAATGCCCATAATTACTGAAGATCGGCACAGGTATCTTTTAGTTGATAATTATCAAGACGCGACATTATAGCTATGGAATGCGCCAGAGTCGAGCCTCAAAGCGTGATTTACAGGTGTAAAAAAAGCGACCTGAGGTCGCTTTCTTAACTTCTTTGCAGAATGAGTGGGGTGACTGATGGGGTTCGAACCCACGACAACCGGAATCACAATCCGGGACTCTACCAACTGAGCTACAATCACCACAAAAATGGTACGCCCGGCAGGATTCGAACCTGCGGCCACCCGCTTAGAAGGCGGGTGCTCTATCCAACTGAGCTACGGGCGCTCGGTAATGAAATAAATTCCATTTCCTGAACTGGGCAACTAACGTGTTACGCTAGTTTAAATGTGGTCGGTGATAGAGGATTCGAACCTCTGACCCTCTGGTCCCAAACCAGATGCGCTACCGGGCTGCGCTAATCACCGAAATTTGAAACCTAATGTAAAGTACGTTTTCACGCTGGGACACCCTTTACTGTTTCTGGCTCTCAAGGACAACAACTTGCTGCTCGTTGAGAACGGAGCGCATAGTACCCCCGCACCTAAAAGTCGTCAATGACTTTTTTAAAAAATACACTCACATGGCTATTTAACACACTAACGGGTGCAGCTTTGACCATTGTGGCCAAAATTAAGACTACGCAGAGTGATTTGCTGCTAATGACTAACTAAAGTGACATAACTGGTATTTAAAACCAAACTTCAATACAGTTAATACTGCAATCAATTGCCTAAAGCTTAATACTGCAACCAAATGACTAAGCTAACCTTGTTCCATACAGAAAGTTATTATCCGTATATTAGAATTGTTTGTTAACAGTCTAAATCAATGACACCCTTGGTCTGTCCTGTTAAAATGCAGCCGTTTTCCATTATCGCGTCGTATAAAGGACACCAACCCCAATGACAGCCCAAAACATCGATGGTAAAGCGATTGCGCAAACCATTCGAACACAGCTCAAAGATAAAGTCACCGCCCGTAAAGAGGCTGGTCAAAGAGCCCCAGGTTTAGCCGTAATTCTTGTTGGAGCAGATCCTGCATCGCAAGTTTATGTCGGCAGCAAGCGCAGAGCCTGTGAAGAAGTCGGTTTTATATCTCGTTCTTACGATCTAGACTGCAGCACATCAGAAGACGCCTTATTGTCACTCATTGATGAATGTAACGACGATCCAAGCATAGATGGGATCTTAGTTCAGCTACCTCTTCCAGAGCATATCGAAGAATCGAAAGTTATTGAGCGTATTCGCCCAGACAAAGATGTAGATGGCTTCCACCCCTATAACGTTGGTCGTTTAGCTCAGCGGATCCCAGTACTTCGCTCATGCACTCCCATGGGGATAATGACACTGATCCAATCGACAGGTATTGATACCTTTGGTTTAGATGCTGTTGTCGTCGGCGCATCTAACATCGTTGGCCGCCCAATGTCACTGGAGCTGCTATTAGCAGGCTGCACGACCACAACATGCCATCGTTTTACCCGTAACCTTGAAGATAAAGTAAGACAAGCCGATTTAGTCATTGTAGCAGTGGGTAAACCTGGGTTTATTCCTGGCGATTGGATAAAGCCCGGCGCAATCGTTATCGATGTAGGTATTAACCGTTTGGAAAGCGGTCAGCTTGTAGGTGACGTACAGTTTGATGAAGCTGCCGAGCGTGCAAGTTTTATCACGCCAGTACCTGGCGGTGTAGGTCCGATGACGATCGCAAGCCTACTTGAAAACACGCTATATGCTTGCGAGCAGTATCACGATTAACAGAAGGTTCTAGTTTTAAAACAAGGTCCTAGGAAAAGCAGCTAACAGCCAAGACGGAAAAGCTATTTCCATGATATTCCATCTATCCATGTGTGGTGGTATAAATATTCCAGACCTAGTTACTCAAAAAAGAGATACCACACCTTTCCATCCATGGGGTGTGGCATAAGTGTTCCAGACCTAGTTACTCAAAAAGAAAAGCCTGCATTAAGCAGGCTTTTTTGATGTCTTACATCAGAGCAATCAGTGGTTAAGAATTACTTCTTACGCCAGGTGGTGCCTTCTGGACCATCTTCTAAAATCACACCTAATGCATTAAGCCCGTCACGTGCAACATCGGCTGCAGGCCAGTCTTTTTCTGCACGAGCACGGTTACGCTCAACAATTAAGGCTTCAATTTCTGCCACTTCGTCATCAGTCCCCTCTCCTTTAAAGAAGGTATCAACATCTTGACCTAAAATGCCTAGTACATCCGCCAGCTCTTTAAGTGCGACACCTAATGCTGAGGCTTTTGCCATGTCAGTTGCTTTTAAACGATTGATCTCACGCACCATATCAAACAATACCGAATAAGCTTCAGGCGTATTAAAATCATCATCCATCGCCGACTTAAACTTGTTAACGAAGTCTTCAGCAGGTGCGGCTTCAACCGTTAGGTCTAAATCTTTAAGTGCAGTATAAATGCGCTCTAATGCTGATTTAGCTTGCTTAAGGTTATCTTCTGAGTAGTTTAGCTGGCTGCGATAATGACCAGATAACAAGAAGTAACGAACCGTTGCAGCGTCGTAGTGACCCAGCACATCACGGATAGTGAAGAAGTTATTCAAAGACTTTGACATCTTCTCTTTATCTACCATCACCATACCAGTATGCATCCAATAGTTTACATATGGCGTATCATGAGCACAGCAAGACTGAGCGATTTCATTTTCATGATGTGGGAACTGAAGATCGCTACCGCCGCCATGGATGTCGAAATGGATCCCTAAATGCTTGCTATTCATTGCTGAACATTCGATATGCCAACCTGGACGACCAGGTCCCCATGGAGAATCCCAAGTCGGCTCGCCTGGTTTTGACATTTTCCACAATACGAAATCCATTGGATCGCGCTTAGTGTCTTCAATCTCGACACGAGCACCCGCTTGCAGTTGCTCAAGGTTCTGCCCAGATAAACGACCATATTCAGGGAATGATGACACGCTAAATAGCACATCCCCACTTGAAGCAACATAGGCGTGATCACGTTCTATGAGTCTTTCGACCATATCGATGATTTCAGGTATATGCTGTGTGGCACGAGGTTCATTATCTGGACGAGCCATGTTCAAGGCATCAAAATCTTTATGCATTTCAGCAATTAGACGCTCAGTTAACGAATCACAACTTTCATGATTTTCATTCGCGCGCTTAATAATTTTGTCATCAACGTCGGTAATATTACGTTGAAAATTAACGTCATATCCGCTGTATCTTAGGTATCTAACAATCATGTCGAAAGATACAAATGTACGCCCATGGCCAATATGACATAAATCATAGATGGTCACCCCACACACATACATGCCAACCTTTCCTGGCTGTATTGGCACAAACTGCTCTTTTTGGCGGGTAAGACTATTGTAAAGCTTCAACATTGATTATTCTCTTCAACGGCTATATTTAGAAATTAGTTGTTCAGTCTACCACTGCAAAAGTCGCTGTTCCAAGCTGTTTTCGTACACCAAGCCCGCAAAATTGAGCAGATATACCGCAACTAAGCAAGTTTGCGATCTTATCCCGATGATTCACAAGCGTTACAACAATGCTGTGGTGCACTTTCGATTCCAATATCGCATAAATGGTGCTTAATTTAATTAGCCAAACACACAATGCTTTATGGTTTTACGCAATTACGTTAGAATCCAACCATTATTACAGCGTGTTAAATGACGAGAGTTTAAATATGATCACACTTCATACAAACCATGGCGAAATCAAAATAGCTTTGAATACTGAAAAAGCGCCGAATACTGCCGCTAATTTCTTAAACTATGCTAAAGAAGGTTTCTACGATGGCACTGTTTTTCACCGTGTAATCGACGGTTTCATGGTCCAAGGTGGCGGTTTTACTGAAGATATGGGCCAAAAACGCCCTAACGAAACAATCGCAAACGAAGCAAATAACGGTTTATCGAACAAAATCGGTACTATCGCAATGGCTCGTACTTCTGATCCACACTCAGCAACTGCACAGTTTTTCATCAACGTTGGCGACAACACTTTCCTAGACTTTAAGTCTGAGTCAGCTCAAGGCTGGGGTTATTGTGTATTTGGTGAAGTAGTTGAAGGCATGGATGTTGTTAACAAGATTAAAGCCGTTAGCACTGGTAACCGTGGCATGCATCAAGATGTTCCTCTTGAAGCTGTTATCATCGAAAAAGTAACCATCGAAGAGTAACATTGCCTCGATGCGAACTCTATTTGTGGGCGATTTGCACCTAAGTGCCGATCGCCCCGATATCACCCAAGCTTTTCTTACGTTTCTCGATACTCAACTTCACGACACTGATGCATTATACATCCTTGGTGATCTCTTCGAAGTATGGGTTGGTGACGACATCGCTGAACCTTTTGCTAACCAACTTGCTGATGCAATAAAACAAGCCTCAAAAAAACTGCCTATTTACTTTATTCATGGCAATCGGGATTTCCTAATTGGCAATGCATTTGCTACACGTAGCGGTATGACACTGTTACCTGAAGTCTATACTTTAGATTTATATGGGGTAGCTACAGTGATTTTGCATGGCGATAGCCTCTGCACCTTAGATAAACCTTACCAGCGTTTTAGAAAATTTCGAAATATGAGCTGGGCCAAGTGGCTTTATGCGCATTTACCGCAATCTAAACGACTTGGTATTGCCAGTAAACTACGAGCAAAAAGTCAGAGCAGTAATCAACAAAAAAGTTATAGCATTATGGATGTTGAACCTGAGGCTGTGCTTGAGCTACTCGATGAGACGAAAACCAAGCAGATGCTCCACGGTCATACTCATAGACCCGCAATTCATCAACTTAACAATGGTAAACGCCGTATTGTTGTTGGGGATTGGTATGATCAAGGCAGCATGCTAAGTGTTAGTAAAGACTGTGTTGAACTGATAGAACTTCCTTTCGGCAAGTAGTTTACTGCTTGCCTCTTTAGGATTCCCCTTTAATGACAGCCTAAGTAAAGACAAGCAATTTAATTGCTTGTCACTGTTGCCAGCGGCGCCCCGCTATGGAACTTAAAATCTTCATCATCAGATAAAATAAGCTCCGCTTCTACTGCGGCAAAATGGGCTACTCTATCACTGATATCGGTAGCTGAAATAGCCTGCGCCAATGTCAGGTAATCTTGATAATGACGCGCTTCAGAGCGCAGCAAGGAATTATAAAACTTCTTTAGCTCTTCATCTAAATGCGGTGCCAACTTAGCAAAACGCTCACAAGAACGTGCCTCAATAAATGCACCAATAATTAATTTATCGACAAGCTTGGCAGGATCATGAGTTCTAACCTCTTTCATCATGCCTTTGGCATAACGCCCCGCGCGAATGTTCTGGTATTCAATACCTCGACTATGCATGATGACCAGTACCTGCTCAAAGTGATGAAACTCTTCTTTGATCAAGCGTACCATCTTATTGATTAAATCCCTGCCGTGTTCGAAATCATCACGAGCGATAAGCTCTGCTGAAAACTCATTTTTTTTACTGTCTTTGGCCAAAAAAGATTCTGTATTTCTGCCCTTATCATAAACAAATTCTTCATAGGGTTTTACCCAGTCAAGCAGCACTTGGCCACTTTGTTTATCTACGGCATATTTACGGACTAAAAACAGAGCCGTCTGCGCAGCCTTTAGCTCACAGTTACAATGATCGATTAATAGTCCTGTTAATTGCTCAGGTTTCTTTGCCTCTTCAACCCAACTATCTGGCGTTTCGCATTTTAAAAAATTGTAAATTGGCGCTAATAGCTGCTGCATGGCTAAGTTCATCCTGGTCCCATCTCGACCTTGTCAATAGGACACTATTTTATCAGCAATTTTCAGCAGAGTCCTAGCTTAACACCTATGATTAATTTGACAGGCTTGACTCTTAGCAGATTTTGTTCAATAAATAACCTTAGAGCTGTAACAAGTTCGTCTGCAGTTTGGCGAGCCAATTTAATATAAAAGTTAAATGCTAAACGAGGATAATTATAATGATATTGAATCACTTAATGGGGCTATACACTCATCCAAAGGAAGAGTGGCACACTATTGAAAAAAACCACGAAGCACTGCGCAGTAGCTTAAGCCATATCGTCATTGTTGCGCTTATTCCAGCTATCTGTTCTTTTATCGGCACATCTCAAATTGGTTGGGACTTAGGCGTTGGTGACCGTCAGTTCCTAACTGCGCAAAGTGCTATGATCATGTCTACTGGAATGTATTTTGGCCTAATCGCCGGAGTGTTTGCCCTCGCCTACCTCGCTTTTTGGATGGCAAAAACCTTCGATGCAAAACCGAGTTATACCCAAGCACTAGAGCTTGCAGCCTATACTGCTACACCGCTGTTTATGGTGGGCTTAGCGGCGCTTTATCCTACACTGTGGTTTATCATGGTTGTCGGGCTTGCAGGCCTTGCTTACTCGGTTTACCTGCTTTATACCGGTGTACCGATTATTATGAATATCCCAGAGGAAAAAGGCTTTATTTACGCAAGCTCTGTTGTGACTGCTGGCTTAGTCTTGCTGGTCGGGCTAATGGCTTCGAGCGTCATTCTTTGGAGTGTCGGTTTTGGCCCTATGTATCAATAAGCTCACTTTGACTACTTTCAACTCTTTATATTGATAGGTATTCATACCAATCAATATCACAAAGTAAGCCAGCGAACTCCAAAACACAAGCAACAAAAAAGCCGACATTATGTCGGCTTTTTTAGTGTTAATAAGTACTTAGATTAGGCTTACTCGAAAGAGTCTCTTAGTGGCACGGTTAAGTTAAACACTAACGCGTCCTCTGTAGAATCTTTACTGTCTGCGCAGAAGTAACCTTCACGCTCAAACTGATAAGCTTTTTCAGCTTCTGCAGTGATAAGGCTAGCTTCTACTAAACCATGCTTAGTTGTTAACGAGTGCGGGTTTAGCACTTCGTCAACAGACTCAGCAGCAGCTGGATTAGGGTCGCTGAACAATCTTTCATACATGCGAAGCTCTGCAGGTTTTGCAGTCGTTGCTTCAACCCAGTGAATAACGCCTTTAACTTTACGACCATCACTTGGGTTTTTACCCAAAGTCTCGTCGTCATAAGTACAGAAGATCGTAGTGATATTACCATCAGCATCTTTCTCACAACGCTCAGCTTTGATCACGTAAGCATTACGCAAACGTACTTCTTTGCCTTGGACTAAACGCTTGTACTTCTTGTTTGCTTCTTCGCGGAAATCATCTGCATCAATAAACAGTTCACGGCCAAAAGATAGCTCGCGCTTACCCATCTCTTCCTTGCTAGGATGATTTGCTGCGTTAATGATCTCAACCTGACCTTCTGGGTAGTTTTCGATAACCACTTTCACCGGGTTAATCACTGCCATTGCACGAGGAGCGAACTCGTTAAGCTCTTCACGAATACACGCATCAAGCATTGCAACTTCGACCATGTTGTCTTGCTTAGTAACACCAATACGCTTACAGAATTCACGAATAGACGCAGCGGTATAGCCACGGCGGCGGTAACCCGCAATCGTAGGCATACGCGCATCGTCCCAACCTGTTACTAGGTTGCGTACCACTAAGTCATTAAGCTTACGCTTTGACATTAATGTGTATTCAAGATTCAATCTTGAAAACTCGTACTGACGTGTTCTGTTTGGCGCTTGGAAGTCATCTAATTGATCTAGCACCCAATCATACAGTCTACGGTTATCTTGGAATTCTAGCGTACACAATGAGTGGGTAATGTTTTCAATCGCATCAGAAATACAGTGAGTAAAGTCGTACATTGGGTAAATGCACCACTTATCGCCCGTCTGATGATGATGAGCAAAACGAATACGGTAGATGATTGGATCACGCATACACATAAATGGTGATGCCATATCAATCTTAGCTCGAAGCGAACACTCGCCTTCTTTGAACTCACCTAAACGCATTTTTTCAAATAACGCCAAGTTCTCTTCAACTGAGGTATCGCGGTATGGGCTGTTCTTACCAGGCTCTTTAAGCGTACCGCGATATTCGCGAGTCTCTTCACCATTTAAGAAGCACACATAAGCTAAGCCTTTAGTGATTAATTCAACCGCGTACTGATGTAATTGGTCAAAATAGTTTGATGAATAACGAATATCACCATCCCACTGAAAACCGAGCCACTGCACATCAGCCTGAATAGAATTAACGTAATCGATATCTTCTTTTTCAGGGTTGGTATCATCAAAACGTAAGTTACATTGACCTTTATAGTCTTGTGCAATACCAAAGTTTAGGCAGATAGACTTAGCGTGGCCGATATGAAGAAAGCCGTTTGGCTCTGGTGGAAAACGAGTTTGAACACTCGTGTGCTTACCAGTAGCGAGATCTTCATCTATGATGTTACGTATGAAGTTACTAGGACGTACTTCAGTGTCCACATGACTCATGGAATTCCTCTTTGCGAACGATGATTAAAGACTAAAAATGCATAATCCTACAGATCTTGTAAAGGATCAACGACTGAGGTTTAAAAACCTCTCTAATGGCTATATTTATAGCGCAAAAAGCAGCGAATCATCGCTGCTTTTTATTATTTGATCACAGTATACGCTATTCGCGTTATTCAGTAATCACTTTAATGCCAGGGATAATGGTCTGTGTTTTCTTACCCTTTTTCTTTAGCCAGAGATAGAAGACAACTAAAGCTATTACGAAAAATCCTATCCATAAGCTTGATTGCAATGGGTGTTGTGCAAACGTTGCGCCTTGATAGAATACGGTAGCAACACCATAAGCTAAAGCAAATGTCCAAAGCCCTGCAAATCTTGCCCAACGGCTACCAAACTCGTTCACCAATGCGCCCATAGCTGCTACGCAAGGTGTATATAACAAGATAAACAATAAGTAAGCAAATGCAGCAGTGACCCCAGCGAAACCAGCCTGCAGTGCGCCAAAGGTCGACGTATCCACTTCAAGCTCTTCAGATGCAGCCTCTACCGATGACACATCCCCCACTGAAATCGATAACGGATCATCAGGGGCAATACCAAATAAATTCTCAGGGATTGTTGCTAGCGCTTCACTAAACGTGTCGCTTATTGGCGCTAAAGCTTCATCACCCGCACCGGCATCTGAATAAAGGCTATTTAGAGTACCTACTACGGCTTCTTTTGCAAAAATCCCCGTAATAATACCTACTGTTGCTGGCCAGTTATCTTGCTCAACGCCCATAGGGGCAAATAACGGGGTTACTTTTTGGCTCACTACACTCAATACTGACTCTGAACTATCTTCATGACCAAATGAGCCATCAGTACCGATTGCATTAACAAAGTTAAGCAGAGTCACTACAATCACAATCGTTTTACCCGCGCCCATGATAAAGCTCTTGGTACGCTTACCCGTTCGCGCCATGACGGTCTTGAACTTTGGTTTCTCGTAGCTAGGTAGCTCCATAACCACTGCGCTGCTAGAACCTGGAAGTAAGGTTGAGCGAAGTAATAATCCAGTACCGATAGCAGCAAAGATACCAATAATATAGAGCAAGAAAACTAAATTCTGACCCGATTCAGGGAAAAAGGCTGCTGCAAATAATGCGTAAACAGGTAGTCTTGCGCCACAAGACATAAATGGCGCCATCATACCAGTAACGATACGCTCACGCTCACTGCCTAGGGTACGGGTTGCCATAATCGCAGGTACCGAACAACCAAAACCAACAATCATAGGCACAAATGCACGTCCAGGAAGGCCAATACGGCGCATTAAACCATCAACAACAAATGCCGCACGCGCCATATAGCCAGAACCTTCAAGCACTGACAGCGCTAGAAATAACGCTGCAATGACCGGAATAAAGGTCGCAACAGTTTGAATACCTTGACCCACACCACCAGCGATAATGGTGACCAACCAGGCCGGAGAGCCTAGGCTAGACATGAATGCGCCTAAATGATCAACAAAAAGCGCACCTGCTGTAATATCGAAGAAATCAATAAATGAGCTGCCCACGTTGATACTGAACATGAACATTAAGTACATAACAAATAAGAAAACAGGAATACCTGCTACAGGGTGCAGTACAATTTTATCTAACTTATCGGTGAATGTTTCACGATTATCGCTATCTACTGAGCCGGTAAATACACGCTCAACGAAATCAAATCGCGTTGTCGCAACCATGATCTCAATGTCTTTCCCTTGGCTAGATAATGCCTGAGAGTATTGCTCTACTTCACTCGCCATTTGACTGTTTTTACACTTACCACAGCCTAATCCATTAGCCAGCATAGCCAGAGCACGACCGCGACTTAATGAGTCATCTTGAGCCAATAAATTGGTCACGCCCGCTTCAATTTCTGCGTCGTAATTAAGCACTAATGGCGCTTCAGAAACCTTACCGTCGAGTAAAGCAACAAATTGCAGCTTTATCTTTTCAATATCTTTTTCTTCACGAGAACACACTGCGACGACAGGGCAACCTAACTCTTCGCTCATTTTAGCGACGTCAATCTTAATACCACGTTCGAGCGCCGCATCAATCTTGTTCAGCACAACGACCAACGGAATGCCTAGCTCACGAAGCTGTACCGTTAGGTATAAATGGCGTTCAATATTAGTTGCATCAACAAGGTTGATAATGCCATCAATAGATTGTTCAGCTAGGTATTGCTGTGCAATCTGCTCATCTAACGAGCAATCACAACTATTACCCGCTGGAAGCAGATCGTAAATACCGGGTAAGTCAGTCAAGAAGACATCGGTGCCTTGCAGTGCAAACTGGCCAGTTTTTTTCTCAACCGTCACACCCGACCAATTACCCACTTGCTGGTTAGAACCCGTTAATGCATTAAACAGTGTGGATTTTCCCGCATTTGGGTTACCAACAGTTACGCAGTTAAATTGTTTAGCCATTCGCTTTTTCAACCTCAATAATATCTGCTAAATCGCGACGCATACATAATTTACTGCCACGGATATCTAACTCTACGCCCGAGCCCATCGGCGCTCTGCGGATCAAGGAGAATCGAGTATTTGGGGTGATCCCCATCGAAAGGAGTTTGCGTTTAACTACCGCGGGCAAATCTATCTGGCCCACTTGAGAAATTCTGGCTACATCGCCTGGATTCAATTCACTTAACTTCATTGTGCATTCCACCTATTTACAGGCCTCGACTCTCTTTGAAATTAATGCTGATTCTAAAGCAGACAAAAGAGTAATAACTTTACCTAGATCAACATTTCGGACTGTAAACGATAATAATTTTCAATTGTGTTCTCCATTATGTGACAAATATCTCAACTAATAAATGCCTACGCCGAGATAAATTTTCCTGCCGAACCACCACACTAATTAAGAATGGTTATTATTTAACAAATATCAGTTCATTGATTCAACAAACGGCAAGTGTGATCGGCATCACACTTATCGACTTAGTTCTATATAAATCAGTCTATCCAGTAAATTAAACACACATTTTTGTTATGGGATTGTAATAAACTCACCCTATAATTAAACATTAGTAATTTACATAATTACTAATTTTAAATTATCAAAAAATAATCGCTTTAAAGGCGAATGGGAATGAGATGATGAACAAGAACACTGGATGGTTCTCTAGCGCCTTGGTGCGTCTGCTGTTAATAACCTTAGTGGCATTAAGTACAAGCGTTTACTCCGCTCCGTGGGACGACCAAGATCCACAAGAAGTAGAAGCTATACTCGACAAAAAGTTTGCTGAAGGGAAATACTCCCCAAAAGGCGCTGACTCCTGCTTGATGTGTCATCGGAAAAATGAAACTGTCATGGCGCTATTTGACGGTGTCCACGGCAGCAGTGTTCAAGGATCACCAATGGCCGATCTTCAATGCGAAGCGTGCCATGGTCCCCAAGGTAAACATAATCGTGGTGGTAAAGAGCCCATGATTACCTTCGGTTCAAATTCTCCCGTCCCAGCTGAAAAGCAAAATAGTGTTTGTCAGAGTTGCCATAACAATGACAACTTCATGGCTTGGCAAGGCAATCATCATGACAATGCCGATGTGAGCTGCGCCGACTGTCACTTAGTCCATACAGGGCAAGACCCAATTGCACAGCGAAGCACGGAAGTGGCTGTGTGTACCAGTTGCCATACTCAGCAAAAAGCAGACATGAATAAACGCTCATCGCATCCATTAAAATGGCAACAAATGGTATGTACAGATTGCCATAACCCTCACGGAAGCTTAGCTGACGCCAATCTAAAGCAGATGAGCGTCAATGAAAATTGTTACTCGTGTCATGCAGAAAAACGTGGACCCAAACTTTGGGAGCACGCCCCGGTTACTGATGACTGTGCGACTTGCCACAATCCTCACGGCAGTGTCAATGAAGCCATGTTAACCACAAAACCTCCCATGCTTTGCCAGCAGTGTCACGCATCGGTAGGTCACACATCGAATGCCGTCTTTGGTGGTCAGCCTAACGCGTTTAACGCTGGGCAAAGCTGTATGAACTGCCATTCACAAGTTCATGGTTCAAATCACCCGTCTGGCAAATTACTGCAGCGCTAACAAGGAGTGGCCGTTATGTTTGGAATAAACAAAAATATCAACACGCCGCAGCAACTATCAATACTAGCGCTGGCCATCAGTGCCAGTATTTCCCCTGTGTTTGCAGACGGCTATGGCTTAAAGAATGTCAATAGAGACCAAGCAAACACCGCTGAGTGGGAGTGCAAACGCTGTAACGTTGAATCTGGCTTTAAAGGCAGCGTCGGCGTAGGAGCTGCTTATAATGATGCGTCAGATATTCACTTTGGCAATACGACCGGTACAGATAAAGATGGTGCAGTAGCTCATCTAGAAGCAGACTTAACTAACAAATCCGAGTCTGGCTACCAAACTTCTTTTGTTGCTGACAAGCTGGGTTACGACACTGGCAGTGCTCGCTTAGAAACTGGACGTCCAGGGCAATATAAGCTGGCATTCGGTTATCGAGGTTTTGCCCTATACGACACAAATTATGCCCTAAGCCCCTATACCAATAGCGGTGACGATCTATTGTTGCCAGCAAACTGGCAAGCGGGCGCAGTTACCTCACAAATGCCTAACTTACTCGAGGATGTCACTGACGTTGAATTAAAAATCCAACGAGAACGTTTTTTGGTCGATGCGCAATACAAAAGCTCATTTTATCAAGCTGACATCAATTACCGACATGATAAGCGAGAAGGAAAACGGACTTTCTCTGGAAACTTTCTCACCAATAGTGCAATGCTCGCACAACCAATCGATGACAGCACTGGTGAGCTAGGTGCAAAAATTTACTTTAATGGTAACGGCTGGCTCGTTGGCCTTGACTCAAGCTTTAGTCAATATAAAAACGACCATAACGCTCTCAATTGGCAAAATGCTTTTACGCCTACATTTGGTGCCGCCTACGCAGGCCAAAGTGCTGTTTCACCCGATAATAAAGCCTATCGTATTGGCGCCAATGCGCAACTTGGCGGCAACGGGCATCAAATACTGATGCATTTAGGTGTTGCAAGTTTTACCCAAGACGAAGCTTTCTTGCCTGCGACAATCAATGGACCAAGCCCCGCCTTGCCAACAACCAGCCTCGACGGCAAAGTTGATACCACAGATATGAAGCTCAAATACACAGGTCGTGTCATGCGCGGGCTAAGTATCAGGGCGAGCTACGACTATTCCGATAGAGACAACAAAACGGCACTTAACCCCTACCCTCAAGTCATAACCGACAGTTATTATGCCGGTAACGCAATCAACCCTGAGTACGATAGAACCAAGCAACAAGCAAAGGTAGGTGCAAAATATCGCTTTACTCGGACTATCTATCTTGATGCAGGCTATCAATATGATCATAACGACTATAGTGATTTAGACAGGGACTCATTGCAACAAAACGGACTGTTTGCTCGAGTGAGCTATCAAATTACACCGTCTTGGAGCACCTGGTTAAAAGCTGACTTTAGTGACCGTACAGGTAGTACTTATAAAGCAGTCACTACCACTGGTAGCCCAAGTAACCCATACCTTAGAAAATCCTATTTAGCCGATAGAGAGCGCCAAGAGTACCAGCTGAGTGTGAACTATAGCTCAGAGTCCAACCTCTCTGCGAGTGCAAACCTTAATGTCACCAGTGACGACTACGACGATACATTAGTTGGCTTAACAAAGGTCAATACTCAAGGTTATGACGTCTCTGCTAATTATCTATTAAGCGACGATATCATCATCAATGCCTTCCTCAATCAAGATTGGCGTGATAGCGATCAAGCCGGTAGTAGCAATTTTGGCCTGCCAAATTGGTACGTCAATACAGACGAGGAGTCTACCTTAGTCGGCGCAGGTCTCGACTACCTTCAGCTATTAGATAAGAAGCTCGATTTAGGGGTCGCTTACACCTACTCCGATGGTCAAAGTGATACTGAGATAACCCAAGGTCTCACTTCTCCCTACGGTGACTATTTTGCAAAGAAACATAACATCAATGCCTTTGCCAAGTATCAGCTTGGCGAGCAAATGGCGTTACGTTTTGATTGGATATTTGAAAACTATAAAGATTCTGATTGGCTAAACCAGGGGTTAACGGTCGATTCAATTCCCAACGTCTTAACGTTCGGCGACCTTAGCCACAATTATAGTGCTCACTATGTTGGCCTAACTTTCAGTTACCAACTATAGCCATGTCAATTAAAAGGAATTCAAGGACATCAATATGAAACGAGTCACTCAATCACTACTAGCTAAAAGTATTCCTCTAACGCTAATTGCCATGTTAACGGCTTGCGGTGGCGACGATGGTTCCCCGGGTAACCCAGGAGAACCAGGAGGGCCACCTGCAAGTGAAATTAACAGCCTGGATATCACTGTAAATGAAGTGCTATTCGACTCAGGTGTAGCAACGGTTAACTATCGCATCACCAATGAAAGCGACGAACCGGTAGTGGGTGTTCCCTCTGCTACGTATATTGCCGCTCAGCTATTACCAATGGGCTATACCAATGCCGGTAATGCCAGCCAATGGCAATATATCACGTCGCAATCTTGCCCTGGTTCTAAATGCCTTGGAGAGTTTGTCGACCATAAAAACGGAAAATACAGCTATACCTTTGATTATGTGAGCGATCGCGATAACGGCTTTTCATTCATCCCCGGAGCAACCCAAAGGATGGTTATCAAAGTGGGCGGGGATTCACTGAGTGATGGCACGAGTTTACCTATCACCAACCAATATTTAGACTGGCAAAATCTGGGCAGTGAGCCTGCATATACCCGAGATATTCTCGTCATGCAGAGCTGTAACACCTGTCATGATGATTTGTCATTCCACGGGCCCGCGGGTAAAGGAAGTTATAACGAGATACAAGCTTGTGTCACCTGTCATAACACTGACAGAGTCAGCAATCCTAGTAATGTATTTGCTCCTATGGTCCACACTAAGCACTTAGCTGGATTTCCAGTGTCTCTGGCTGACTGTCAAACCTGTCACGCTCCCGATGAGTCGCTCGCCCAAAACATGAATTGGACTCGCGTACCGACAATGGAAGCTTGCGGTAGCTGCCATACCAATATCGATTTTCCAGCAGGTCAAGGTCATCCAACTCAGGTCGATAATAGCAACTGTGTTGCGTGTCATAACTCAGACTGGACGATGAATGCTCATAGCCAAGCGAATACTGACGCAGTGCTTGGGCAGTTTAAGGCCGAAGTGGTCAGCGCTGAGCTCGTTGGCGATGCCGTTAACTTCTCGATAAGACTATCGAACCCAGCAACGAATGAGGTTTATGCAGACAGTGCCGATAAGCTTAACTTTATAAATGATCTACGTGTTTATGCCAACTGGGGCATTAGTGTGGATTATACGACTCGCAGCGCTAAATCGATAAAGCTGCAAGACGCACAGCCTATCTCTGGCAGCAACGGCATTTACCATTACCAAATTGCTGGGCTCACCTTAAGCGCCGATCCAGCAACAGATAAAGGCACACTCGCCCTTCAAGGTAAGTTATGTAGCGATGCAACTATGTTAGCGAGTTGTGACAATACCGACTCAACCACCACGATAAAGTCTAGCCATCAATTCTTTAGCGCCACTACCATTACAGAGGTCGGTCGAAGAGTCATCGTCACCAACCAAACATGTGGCAGTTGTCATGGCGATCAACAGTTGAACTATCACGGCTCTCGTAACGATCTTGAAGGCCAGTGCCAAGTTTGCCATAACCGTAATATGCAAGCTGACGCAGGCTCTGATAATCCTGGTGCATCAACGGCCGATTATAAGCATCTTGCTCATACTCTGCACGCAGGCTCCAGGGAAAGTTACCCTGACATCAACTACCCAGGCAATATTGGCAATTGTGCTCAATGCCATACAACTGATGAAGCCGGCACATTAACAGCCGCCCTGCCTCTAAACACAGCCGTGCAACCTTTGGCCTTTAATAACGGAACCTTTACCAGTGCAACATCTGCCATTTGTAGTGATTGCCATTTAAGTGAAACGGCCAAATCACATATGACTCAACAAGGTGGTGTATTTAATGGTACCGAAGCTGACGCTATGGCGGGCACTGAAAGCTGCGCCACATGTCACGGTCAAGGGGCTGCGTTCGATGTCTTAAAGGTTCACCCAATACAGTAAGCGCAGAGGCCTAGAACTGAGGTTTTAGGCCCTGTTCTTTAAATAAACAGTTTGTGATGTAAAACAATTAGCGACATAAAGAATGGAACGCATAATTATGGATAACAAAATTCGACACTTAAAACTGAGTTTACTTGCACTCACCGCTTCAGCGCTGCTTTTTGGTTGTAGCGATGGTAATGACGGAGCCGACGGAAAAGATGGTGTAGTTGGAGTCAATATCGATTCAGCCACTAGCGTCCAGGCGCAATTTTCAGAAGCGACTGTCACTGATGGTACCGTAACAGTGAACTTCAACCTAGAAAACGCTAACGGCGTAGCTGTGCTGGGTCTAGATAAAGACTATGACTTACGCTTTGGTATTGCACAGCTTGCCAAAGTAACTGAAACCATTGATGAGGTCGAGTACGACAGAGGTTATCAATGGCAGGCTTATATTAATGCACTGAAAGAGCCTGGCACTCCACCTGCTGACACGAGCGACCTAAATCCATCGCCGCAATATCAAGCCAACGTTGAAGCTGCCAAGAACTGTGAAGATTGTCTGGTCGATAATGGTGATGGTAGTTACAGCTACACCTTTCAACAAAATATTGCCAACGTTACTGAACCACTCGCAATCACCTACGGTGAAGATAATACCCATAGAGCAACAATGGAGTTAAAACTTCCCCAAGCAACGGCAAACGCACACTACGATTGGCAACCCTCAACAGGTGCTACGACAGACATTCAAACACGTAATGTCGTGACAATTGAAACCTGTTATACCTGTCATCAGCCAGAGAGTCTTGAGCTTCACGGTGGCCGACGTATTGCACTAGCCAATTGTGCTAGCTGCCATACATCTACCTCTGGCGACCCAGAAAGTGGTAATAGTGTTGACTTTACCTACATGATCCACGCAATTCATAAAGGCGAAGATAGAGAAACCAGCACACCCGACGGTATGGTACCAGCGCCATACAAAATTGTTGGTTACGGTGGTAGCGTACACGATTACGGTAAAGTTATGTTCCCGCAAAAGCCTGCTGCAAACTGTGCCTCTTGCCACGTTGAAGGCGAAGGCGCACCAGCAAATGCAGACTTGTTTAAAGCTGACTTAAGTAACACAGCTTGTATTAGTTGTCATACAGAGAAGCCATCTCAAAACCATAGCAGTACCAATTGCGTAGCTTGTCATAACTCAACCGACACTTACCCAGGTACAGGTAGTGCAGAAAAACGTCACGGCGATGTATTAAAGGCATACGTTGACGCCAAAGCCATGGGAGTCATGTTCAGTAATGTCGGCCTTGACGGTAATGGTAAACTCACATTTGACGTTCAAATTCAAGATAGCAATGGCGCTGCAATTGGTTCTGAGTTTATCGAAACAGGCACCCGTGTAGTTGTAGCCTGGGACACTAATAAAGACTTCCCTGCTTATGCCACTGCACCATATAGCCAGCGTCGATTCAAGCTATCAGACGGCACCTATGATGCGGCAACGAAAACCTTCACGATTGTGGGTAGCACATTTGATATGCCAGCAGATGCTGATGGAAAGACCTTTGAGCTTTGGTCAGCAATCGAGGTCTGCTTCAATAATGGTGGCTACGGTGTAGCAGAAATCGTTATGACAGAGTGCTCCGACAAAACTCGCTCGGTAGCGGTTAAAGAAGCGCCTTATCAATTTGTGTGGTCCGGCACAGGAGTCGATGAGACTATGCAGGCTGCTATGCGCCGCTCGATTATTGACGCCGCAAAATGTCAAAGCTGTCACAACCAGGAAAATTACCATTACAACAATGGGTATAACTGTCAGACCTGTCATACATCAGACAAGACAACTAAAACCGATAGCACTTACCCTGGTGGTAAGAAAGCCACTAGTTATGCATTTAAAGCACACGAAGCTGATGGACATTACCTAAAATATGCTGGTGTCCAATCTGGTACTGTGCTGAAAACTGACTGCTCAACCTGCCACACCTCTGATGGTATTCAATTAGGTCGAGCTAGCGATCGAGTATGGCGCTACGGTGATACAACAACTGGCGCTGATATATGGGTTTCATCTGATGCGGGCGCTTGCCTAAGCTGTCACCAGAAGTACCTAAGTGACTCTGGTGCAAATCATATCGTTGCGAACGGTGGTATTTTAGATGGTATGAGCGCAGATGATGTGAGAACTCGAGCTTCAGAGGCCTGTTCTACCTGTCATAATCCAGCGCAGTTAATGCAGATCCATGGTAACTAATTGTGGATATGATTAACACTCGCTAAAGTAAAACTAAAAAGAGGCTACGGCCTCTTTTTTATGGCCCTCTCACCGCTTCGACAAACATTAAGTTCAACAGCAAGCTGATTGATTTAACATTACCACTAACAAGACTCAACTCAACACAAACATCAAACGCTAACTGAATAACATTCAACCCCTACAATGTAAAAGTTTGGTTAAACCTCAAAGCTCATCCATGGCGGCATGTTTGATTCAAATCAATTTCCTATACAAATTAACCTAATTGCTTAAGCCTAACTTAAGCTTTAACCGCTCAAAATTAACACTGGTTTAAAGCTGGCCTTAGACACGATATAACTATATGTAAATAATGGGTATTAACATAATTTAACACCCTATTGTTCAGCAGATGACTCAGTTCACATTTAATCCCCTCACCTCAAAGTCAGCGACCTCTTTTGAGTAAGATCATGTTGAGGAAGATCCTCATGCTTAAAGAGGTACAAACCTCACAGCAGATATAACCTATGCAGGGAATAAAAATGATGATGAATCGGTATAAACTTACAAGCGCTGTAAAATCAGCCATCGGCATCGGAGCGTTTGCAATTGCTCTGATCGGTTGTGGCAGCGACGGCAAAGATGGCGAAGACGGTAATAATGGCAATATCGGCATCGATATCCAACAAGCGACTAGCCTCAAAGCCAATATCTTACATGCAACAATCACTGAAGGTGTTGTTGCCGTAGACTTTGAACTGCTAACGGCTAATGGCGTTGCGGTATCAGGCTTAGAGTCATTCGATGACATTAACGCCTTAGGCTTTGGTATCGCAAAGCTTGATGCATTGCAAAAACGCGACCGTCCGTTGCCAGGCTTTGACAGCCCTGAGCCGGAAGCGACGCCGATGAAAGGAGAGAAATCATCACAGTGGGTTAGCTATATTAATAGCATCAAAATCCCTGGTAGTATCGCCGATGGTCAAGCGTTACCAGAAGGATGGGATAAACATCAAGGCCCACAAATTCAAGCGAATATTGAAACTAGCTGTAAGACGGCCTGCATCGAAGTACTCGCTCACGGTGAATATCGCTACACCTTTTCTAAAGCGCTCAACCAATACGAGCAAATTGAAGGCTTAGATACCGAGTTTAAAAGTGAGTTAACTCACCGCATCACGCTAGAACTAAAGCCGACCAATGTAGTCAGTAACGCAACCTTAATTAACACCCATTACGATTTCATTCCAGCTCTTGATCGCGAAGCCGAAGCGGATGAAACCCGTAACTTGGTAGATCTACAAGAATCATGCATTCGCTGCCACAATGACAACTACGAGCACGCATGGGCACCTAAGCTATCAATGCATGGTGGTAAGCGCATTGAAATCGAGAACTGCGTCGTCTGCCATACCACCTATTCAGGTGATCCAGAAACTGGCGCGACTATCGATATGGGCTCTATGCTGCACCAGATCCACAAAGGTCAATACTTTATGATTGGTTATGGCGGAAAAGCGCACGACTACAGTGAAGTCACCTTCCCAGCAGATGCTAAAGCGTGTCAATCTTGTCATATCGAAGGCGAAAACGCGCCAGCTCAAGCGGAGCAGTTTCACTTCCATAGACAGGAAGCCTGCCTAAGTTGTCACGAAAAATTCGCAGCGCCTGAATGGGATGGTACAGCCCGTGGTCTATTCCACTCTGAGCAATTCCCACAATACGTTGAACGTGATTGTGCAGCTTGTCATGCCGATGACAGTAACCCTATGGGCGCAGCCAAGTTCCATTTAAGAAGTGAGTTGGAACGCGCAATAGTTAAACAAGACTTTAATTTCGAAGTCACTAATAGCGCAATATCGTTTGATGATGCAACTGACGCAACCTTGTCATTTACCGTCACATTTGATATAGCACTTGAATCATCGCCTAGCGAGTTATCGTTCTTTAAAGAACTAAACGTAATTGCAGCTGGTTCGACAGAAACTGATTTCAATAACTATGACAGAAGCCATAAAAATAGAAAGTCGTGGAATGTTGCTTCGTCTGCATTAATTGAAAGTGGCATCGTTTCTGTTAAAACTGAAGATAACAAGTCATACGACTATGCCATCAACAGTATAAATGCTGCTGATTTTGGTACTCAAAACTCAGGTAGCCTATTTGTCGGCGCTCGTTTATGTACGAACCCAGATAGTGAAGAGGTGATAGCCTGTGACGATGAAGGTGTTGTATTCACCACCATCAATGCTGACTCAACAACATTTGGTATAATTCAAGATAGTCGCCGCGTTGTATCTTCCGATAACGCTTGTCAGGGTTGTCATGATAATAGCTTAGACATTACTAAACATCATCCAGCAAAATCTAGCTCATGTGTAGCATGTCATTCGCCAGAGGCGACCGTATTGAATAATGGATCATTTACTGATGGCTCTTGCGCTTCATGCCACACAGCAGAATTAACCCAACGTCATAATGGCCGTGAGCTTAACAACGGTTTTGACTATAAAGTCTTAATTCATACGCTTCACGCAAACAAGCGTGACTTACGTCAAGGCAGTGAACAGATCACCTTTACCAAGCATTATGGTGATTGTGCTTCTTGCCATAATAAAGGGCAATTAGCAATGAGCGATACCGCAACGTTACCAGCGGTTATGGCAAAGCTTGACGGAGAAAATGTTGAGTACTCTCCAATTGCAGCTGCTTGTGGCTCATGCCACACAAAAGAAAGCTTCGGTGCTCACGTAGAATCTAACGGTGGCGTATTTGGTGCCCCACGTGGTACTTATGACGGCACAGAAAGCTGTGCAACTTGTCACGCTGAAGGTAAATCTTTCGGGGTAGACAAAGTACATCCAACTAACTACAAATAGTCTTTAGCGTCCCCGTGATTAACGGGATAGCAGACTTAACTCCACAGCAAAGCGAGAAGTTTATCTTCTCGCTTTTTTTTATGTCTAAGAAGCAATCAACCACTAGCATATTGTCGCCACTATGTATCGGTAACATAACGAAAAAACATCCAAGCAAAGAGGTGAAAACTTAAGCGTCAACCAATCAACATTTATGCAACAAACGGAGTTCTATTTGCGAGCAATTCTTAAACGATAATTAAATTAGTCCTAAAAACACTCTTTTCTGACTACCTCTAAAGAAATAGTCAGATCTCAATCACATAAAGGGGTTAAAACACCTGCTAATTGCTTCCCGCTTAGTTAGCCTTAGAAATGGAAATAAAATTCCACACATTAATTACGGGTTAAAGAGAGTCATTCTCATACAACTAATGTAATTGGTGATGAATAAAACTATTGCAGGGACAAAAAATGATGAAAAAATTTAATCTAAGCGCTGCTTCAAAAGCATTGCTTACAGCCGGATTGCTATCACTAGCAGTTACCGGTTGTGGGAGCGATGGCGATAATGGTAACGACGGCCAAGATGGCGTGATTGGTGTAAGCATCGACAATGCAAAAAGCATGAATGCAATCTTCACCAATGCAACTGTTGATGCGGGTACTGTCACAGTTGATTTTAAACTTGAAAACGACAACGGCGTAGCTGTTCTGGGTCTAACAAAAGACCACGATTTACGTTTTGGTATCGCTCAGCTATCTCATGTCACAGAGTTGATGGGTGAAACTGAAGTCGATAGAGGCTTCCAGTGGCAGGCATATATCAACGCAGAGAAAACACCTAACCAAGACTGGATCCCTGAGGGCGAGACAAATATCAAACCTTCTAATCAATTCCAAGCTAACGTAGAAAAAGCGTCTAGCTGCGAAACTTGCTTTGTTGACAATGGTGATGGCACCTACAGTTACAGCTTCCAGCAAAATGTTGCCAATGTAACCGAACCTGTTGCCGTAGCCTATAATGCTGAATTTACCCAGCGTGCAACACTTGAGCTAGAACTACCTAACTTTGCTGCTAACGCTCATTTTGATTGGCAGCCATCAACAGGCATGACCGATGGTATTCAAACTCGTAACGTCGTTGCGATTGAAACCTGTTACACCTGTCACCAGCCAGAGAGCCTCGCTTTCCATGGCGGTCGTCGTATCGATCTTGAAAACTGTGCTTCTTGCCACACAGCAACATCTGGCGATCCAGAGACCGGCAACAGCGTCGATTTCACCTACATGATCCATGCTATTCATAAAGGTAGTAACAGAGAAATCAACACACCTGAAGGTATGGCTCCAGCTCCATACAAGGTTATCGGCTACGGCGGTGGCGTACATGACTACGGTAAGGTGATGTACCCACAAAACCCTGCAGCAGATTGTGCGGCGTGTCACGTTGAAGGCGAAAATGCACCTGCAAATGCAGATCTTTTCAAAGCAGACTTGAGCAACACAGCTTGTATCGGTTGTCACACTGAAAAGCCTTCTAGTAATCACTCAAGCACTAACTGTATGTCTTGCCACGATAATGGTAATGAAGCTTATGGTCGCAGTGCAGAGAGAGCCCATAGCGACGCAACCAAGCGTTACAAAGAAAGCCAAGGCTATTCAGCTAAATTTAGTAATATCGAAGTTAGTAACAACGGTACCAAAGATGTATTAACTTTTGATGTACAGATTTTAGATGAAAAAGATGCGCCAGTGGCAATAGAACTTATCAAAAACCCTAGCCAGTACACACCATCTAGCATCTACTTATCTTGGGATATAGATAAAGACTACCCAGCATATACAGACGAAACTAAGTACAGTGCCCGTGGTTTTGCTTTACTACCACCGGCTAACCCTTGGGATCCTGTTGTATCAACCTACAATCCTGAGACTCATACTTTTAGCATTAATAGCACCAACAGCAAATTAGTTCTACCGGCTTTAGAAGGTAAGAGCGTAGAGTTATTTGCAGGTGTTGCCACTTGTTTCAGCAATGGCGGTTTTGGTGCTCCACTAGTTAAGCCTATTGCATGTGATACAACAGATGATAAGGGGAACTCAATTGCCTCTTATGCATACATTCAAGATGAGCCACTACGCTTTACTTGGAATGGCACTGGTGTTCAAGATACCAAAAAGCCAGCAATAGAGCGTCGTGATATCATCGATGCAGCTAAGTGTACTAGTTGTCACAATCAAGAAATTGTTCACTTTGACAACGGCGTAAACTGTCAGGCATGTCACGTGCCAGATAAAGGCGTAACAGAAGTTAAGAATGAATTCTACCAGTCAACTGGTGAAATCAAATCTACAAGCTTCATCTATAAAGCTCACAAAGCAGAAGGTCACTATACAGGCACTGTTGTTAAAACTGACTGTATGACTTGTCACTCTAAAGGTGAAGGCTACTCAGGTCCAGTGTATGGCTTTGAATTAGGCCGCAGCGCGGGTACAGCCCATGCGCTACCTAAAGACCTTTCTCAAAAAATACCAGAGGATATTCGTAATCCAGAAAACGATGCAGATAAAGAAGCAAAGAAACTGTGGATTAAAGAAAACACTTGGTACGCTTCTCCAGATGCAGCTGCATGTATGAGTTGTCACCAGAAGTATATGAGCGATGCAGCGCTGAGTCATATGACTACCAATGGTGCATACTTTGGTCCAGAGATGTCTGAAGCCAAAAAAGCAGTAGAAACTTGTTCTACTTGTCATTCTCCAGAGCAAGTAATGCAACTACATGGTCAATAGAAGTTAATCGACTAAGCTTATTAACTGATTAATCAAAAAGGGAGGCATTGCCTCCCTTTTTAATGGGAACAATTATCAACACCCATTAAAAACTTTATTACATTTATCACTCACATAAGCTTAATAATTTCAACTTTTAACCTCTCTAGCCTCTCCCCTGCATACCTCTTTAGAAATAGACAGATCTAGGTCACATCTTAGCACCTGTTATGCAGATTTTAGCCCTACATTACGTTAGCCTTTCATTGGGGAATCTTATTTCCAGCATTGACTTAAGCGGCAATTAAAAAATTACAGTCGGCTTCACTAAATCTAGCCACACGCCTAAGACAGTGCCAAACCTATGCAGGGAAAAAATGATGAATACTAATAAATCTAAAATTGCGCTGCTTCTAGCAGCAGGTGCTGTCTCTATGGCCCTTACAGGCTGTGGTGGCGACGATGGTAACGACGGTAATCCTGGCAATCCAGGTGGCCCAGCAGCTGATTACATCAACACGCTTAACCTAAAGGTGACTGACGTCACTTACACTGATGGCGTACCAACCATTAATGTTTTTGCGACAAACGAAGAAGACCTCCCAGTTGTTGGTCTTACCGCGCTTGAAGTGAAAAAAGTGGTACAACTTATTCCACAGGGTGCTACTGGTGCGGGTAATAGTGCAGAGTGGCAATACATTGGCTCACAAAAAGAATTTGAAGATCAAAAGAATGGTAACTATAGCTTTACCATTCCTGTTGAAGGCTACAACTCTGAGCTAACTCAACGCTATAACGTCATTGCAAGTGCTTCAACCCTCGCTGACGGTACGACTACAGTACCTCGCACTGAGCTGTCACAAGACTTCTCAGGCGAAGGCTACGAAGCGACATACACTAAAGATGTTGTTGCGACTGCAAGCTGTAACTCATGCCACGCTGAAGGTAAGAAAATTTACCACGGCTATACCACTTCAGAAACCTGTGCTGCTTGTCATACACAAGAGATGGCTGATGAAAAAGGCAAACCTCAAGTTGCTTACAATCACTTAATCCATAACGTACACAACAATGCCAAGATGTACGGCAGAAACATGGACAAGAGTGCCGATAAAGCCAACGCAATCGTGCAAGATAACTGTACGACTTGTCACGTAGCACCAGAAGAAGGCAGCGACGAGTTAAGCGAATGGGGTAACTGGTCACGCGTTCCAACCATGGAAACCTGTACTAGCTGTCACGTTAACATTGACTTTAAGGCTGGCCAAGGTCACTCACAGCAAGCTGACAACTCAAACTGTATCGCCTGTCATAACGCAAGCTGGACAGAAGAGTTGCATACTGAAGGTTTTGCACAAAAGAAAGCTTTCATCGAGCAGTATGGAATGGAAGCTAGTTTGTCTGCATTAAAAACTGACTCAGGTAGTGATACAACTCTAAGTGTTACGATTACCGATGCCTCAGGTACTGCAATTGATGCAACAACTATTGTGGACAAGATTGAACAACTTGAAACCATCACCAATGTTGGACCGAATTATCCTGTAATGGGTTACAAAACTAATCCAATAAACGGTACCGAGAAAGTTATTATTAACTTAACAGAGACTGATATTGTTGATGGTAAGTTCGTAACGGTAATCAAAGATCTACCTTACGGTGATGCAAAAACAGATACTGACACCGCGTTCAGTTTAATCGGTCTATCTCTATGTAATGATGGTGAGACGGCAGTTAAGTGTGAAGAAGGTGTATCACATACTAGTATGAAGGCCGCTATGGCACATGGCACCTTATCTGGTCAAGCGCCAAGCGTACGCCATACCGATTCAGTTAACTTTAAAGCGTGTGAAAGCTGTCATGCCACCGAATGGGAACTTCACGAAAAGTACCATGCTGGTTTTGTGATGACAGAACAGCTTGGCCGTGAAAATGCTGACGGTGAAATGGTTGTTGGTGTTGACGCTTGTGCAACTTGTCATACTCCTGACGGAGTCGGTTATTCTGGAAACTCATTAGCACTAGAGATGAGACTGCATAAGACACATAGCCAAGGTGACTACGCAGTTATCGCAGGCATGAACTGTGATCAATGCCATAGCGACTTCAATCGTGACGCATTCAAGAAGAAAGGTGCTATCGAAACATCTAGTGGTGCATACAGCACACCTATTGCAGCAACCTGTGTGTCTTGTCATAGCTACAACATGGACAGCTTCAAAGCCCACGCAGAAGGCCAAGGCGCGATTGTTAATAACTCTGAAATGACAAAACAACAAATTAGCGATGCAGCTCAGCTAGAAACCTGTTTCTTCTGCCACGCGCCTACTCCAGGCGATCACACTGCGGTAAAGATGTAATTTGCGCAACACTCAATGACTCTCGTTGTTAACGACTTAGTTAACGCTTGAGTCCAGAGTTTTGAAAAAAGGGGGAGGCCTCTCCCCCACTTTCTCTTCAAAATTGTGCAAATTTAGGAAGCTATTATGAAGATCACTAAAAAATTAAAAACCCTACTGCCAGCCTTGATGGCGACGGCTGTACTGTCACTAGGTTTTGCTCAGACGGCGACTGCGTCAAAGTGGGATGCTAAGATGACGCCAGATGAAGTTGAAGCCACACTGGATCAGAAATTTGCTGAAGGTAAGTACTCACCAAAAGGTGCTGACTCTTGCCTTATGTGCCACAAAAAATCTGAAAAAGTGATGGACCTATTTAAGGGTGTTCACGGCTCAGTTGATTCAAGCAAGAGCCCTATGGCTGGCCTTCAATGTGAAGCGTGTCACGGCCCAATGGGTAAACATAACCGCGGCGGTAACGAGCCAATGATCGCTTTTGGTCCTGATTCAACACTGAGCGCTGAGAAGCAAAACAGTGTTTGTATGAGCTGTCATAAAGACGACAAGCGTATGGATTGGAATGGTGGACACCACGACAATGCAGACGTTGCTTGTGCTTCTTGTCACTCGGTACACACAGCCAAAGACCCTGTTCTTTCTAAGAACACTGAAATGGAAGTGTGTACTAGCTGTCATACTCAGCAAAAAGCGGACATGAACAAGCGTTCAAGCCATCCAATGAAGTGGGCGCAAATGGTGTGTAGCGATTGTCATAACCCACACGGCACCATGAGTGATTCAGATTTAGTTAAGCCTAATGTTAACGAAACCTGTTATTCATGCCATGCAGAGAAACGCGGCCCAAAACTGTGGGAGCATGCACCCGTTACTGAAGACTGCGTGACATGCCACAACCCACACGGCAGCGTTAACGAAGGCATGCTAAAGACTCGTGCTCCACAGCTTTGTCAACAGTGCCACTCATCGGCACATAGCGGTCAAGCGCTATTTGGCAACACTGAACAAGGTTCAACTGTTGGCGGTAACGCAATGACTGGTGGACGTAGTTGTTTGAACTGTCATAACCAGATCCATGGTTCTAACCATCCATCTGGCCAACTATTCCAGCGCTAACGGAGACGAGAAGATGAAATTCAAATTAAATTTAGTCACGCTCGCTTTGCTTACCAACGCCGGAATGTTTATGTCTGGTGCAGCTATCGCAGCTGATGGTTATGGCATTCAAAATGCGAACACCGAAAAAGTAAAATTCGACAAGTGGGTGTGTAAAAACTGTAAAGTCGAAAAAGGCACTGTAGGTACTGTTGGCGTAGGCGCGGGTTATAGCGACAGCGATGATATTCGCTCCGCGAATGCCTTTGCAACTGAAGGTGGCTTTGTCGGTAAAGTTGACGCTGATGTGAAATACACTGGCGAAAATGGCTACCAAGCCACTATCGAAGCTGACAATTTAGGCATGGAAAATGGTCGTGCCGAGATTAATGTCGGTAAGCAGGGTCAATACAACTTGAACCTAAATTACCGTCAAATCAAAACTTACAAAACCGATGAGGCGATGAGCCCTTATCAAGGTATTGGCGGTGATGATCTAACGCTTCCTGGCGATTGGGTTCATGCCGGTAGCACACAAGACATGACCAGCTTGTCTTCAAGCTTAAACCCACTTGAGCTTTCACTTAAGCGTGAACGTGCTGGCTTAGGCTTTGACTATACGTTTTCAAATGAGCAAGGTGAATCATTATGGAGCACCTACGTTAATTATCAACGTGAAGACAAAACTGGTCTTAAACAAGCATCTGGTAGCTTTTACAACCTGTCAATGATGCTTGCTGAACCTGTGGATTACACCACAGATACTGTTGAAGCTGGCGTACGCTTCTCTGGAGACAACTGGTTTACTTCGGTTAATTATAACGGCTCTATCTTCAAGAATGAGTATAGTGAACTGTCGTTTGAGAATGCGTTTAGCCCAACCTTTGGCGCGCAAACTACTGGCTACATGTCACTCGATCCTGATAACGAAGCCCATACGGTATCTGTTCTTGGTCAATATGTTGCTGGCCGAACAGTGATGAATGGCCGTTTTTACTTAGGCCAGATGACTCAAGATCAAGACTTCAATACATCGGGTTATGGTTATCAATTGCCAAGTGAATCACTTGACGGTCGAGTCGACACGCGCGGCGCCACCCTAAAAGTGGTTTCTCGTATTAATCGTCAACTGCGTTTAAACGCAAGCTATGATTATAGCGACCGCGATAACAAGACCAATGTTGAAGAGTGGACGCAGATCAGCATCGATTCTACTACGGGTCAAGCGGCTTACAATACGCCATACGACATCACCACTCATAAAGCTAAACTAGGTGCAGACTATCGTCTTGCTCGCGGCCACAAGCTTGAAGGTGGCTTTGACTACCGTAAGGATGAGCGTAGCTATTCAGATCGTGAAACCACTGATGAAAGTACACTTTGGGCTAAATACCAGCTCAGTGCTTTTGCCAACTGGAACATGTGGATTAAAGGTAGCTACGGTCAACGTGATGGTTCTAAGTATCAAGCGTCTGAGTTGACATCTGATGAGTCAAACGACCTACTGCGCAAGTATAACCTTGCCGATAGAAACCGTACTCAAATCGAAGCACGTGTTACCCATAATCCAACTGATAGCTTAACGCTAGACTTTGGTGCTCGTTATGCGCTTGATGATTATAACGAAACTCAAATCGGTCTGACCGAATCGAAAGATATGAGTTATGACGCTAGTGTCAGTTACCTAATCAATGATGATATGACAGTAACGGCTTTCTATAACCGTCAGAACATAGATTCAGATCAAGCAGGTAGCACTAACCTTGGTGCACCAAACTGGTATGGTGTAGTTGAAGATCAATTCGACATTATCGGTGCAGGCTTTAGCTACAACAACTTGATGGAGCAAAAGCTACGTCTAGGTGTTGATTACACATACTCAGACTCAAACAGTAACACTCAAGTCACCCAAGGTATCACCGGTGATTATGGTGATTACTACGCTAAAGTGCATAACGTCAATGTTTACGCCTTATACAAAGCAACAGAGAAAATGGATCTGCGCTTGGACTATAAGATGGAAAACTATAAAGACAACGATGCAGCAAATGACATTGCAGTAGATGGCATTTGGAACGTGTTAAGCTTTGGTAATAATAGCCACGACTATAATGCACACCTCATCATGCTTAGCATGAGCTACCGTTTGTAATTCAAGTAAACCTCGGTACATCAAAAAACCCGCTTAATGCGGGTTTTTTATTGCCTATAATCGTCGCTATTGTCTTCGTGCTTGGCTTCTCTGTGTGACCGTTGCAAAAAATTTACATCAACCATAACTCTTCCATAAGTGCTTATCTACCATGAAGCGCTTCGCTTTCACCGAGTTCTCGGAGGAAAAGCTTAAAGATAAAACTCAACGAACTTAGCTTTTGTCTTCGTGCTTGCCCTCTCTGTCTTTCATGGATAGCCACTTTTGCCCTAATACTGTTTAGCTAGCGCAGACACTATAGAGTGACCAGTCAGCCCAAACACCGCAAACAATTAAGTGAAACCCCAAACAATTAAATGAAGTCCAGAACAATTAAGTGAGCTCGATCACCGCAAAGATAAAAATTCGCGCTAAAAGCTCGCGTCATCTCCATTCAACTTGAACTTATCACTGCTTTAGTAGATCTTAATATCATCATATTCATTTAAAGACTTCTCATGACTCGTTCAACATCTATTTATAAAGCTGCTCTTCTTACAATCTTTATTGCACCACTTCCCGCATTTGCTATGGCGTCTGACACCACCAACGTGTTGCTGCTCGCTATAACACTTGGCGGTTTCAGCTTGTTTAATTTACTGCTCAATGCATTGTTTTACTTTACGGGTAAATATCACAGCCGTAACTTTGCCAAAATGCATACGCTTGTCGCCATTATCCCGTCGGTTATTGCGTTGTTTGTCGCCCTAATCTACTTCGATACTGCTGGTGCTATTTCGATGAATATTGGTGTGATTATTATTGCCATCGGACTGAGCTTATTACCACTTCAACTGAACTTGTCAGCCACTAAAGCACCGACTAAAAACAGTGCGTTAATTATTGCACTCGCCGCTATCTCGCTATTAATCGCTGCTTATTTCGTTACACCTATCGCCATTTTTGCAATTGCATGCGCCCATGTCGCCTTGATTAGCCAAGCCGACATTAAAGTGAAGTTCTTAAGCCTATCAACCCTTGCTATTGGCTACGGTTACCTAGGCTATTGGGCTTACCAAATCATTCAATATAGCTAGGTAACTAGCAGCAAAACCAAAATTAAATACTATGCCTAACGAACCTAGTTTCACACAACTTCAAGTAGATATTGCACGATGCCAGATTTGCGCAAAGGCTTTGCCGCTTGAGCCTAGGCCTATTGTTCAGTTAGGCAAACAAGCCAAAATCCTGATAGCAGGCCAAGCACCAGGACAAAAAGCACATGATAAAGGCCGCCCCTTTGATGATGCTAGTGGCGAGCGCCTGCGGACATGGCTTGGTGTGACTAAAGCACAACTTTACGACCCTAACTTGTTTGCCATTTTACCTATGGGCTTTTGTTTTCCCGGTAGTTACACCACTGCCGATAAAAAAAGTGGTGATAAACCACCCCGTCCAGAATGTGCCCCAAAATGGCGCGCCGATGTATTAAAACAACTTGAGCAGATTGAGCTCACTCTAATAGTTGGAAAATATGCTATTGAGTGGCACCTAAAGCAGAATCTTAGCGTCACTGAGTCGGTAGCTAACTGGCACACATTGTGGCCAAACACCTTAGTGATGCCGCATCCCAGTCCAAGAAATAATATTTGGCTTAAACGAAACCCTGATTTTGAACAGCTGATTATCCCTCAATTACAAAAGCGTGTTGCCCTGTTAATTGCCGCAAGCCAAACGCAGCGCACAAATGCCTATCAAGCTCACAAATAACTTATAAAGTAATGCCACATTTCATCAGTTTAAGGCACTGTAGCAATACTTTACGCCGATCACCATTAGGCAAAAACGTCGATTATTTCAAGCATTAGTGAGGCTAAACGTGTACTTTTTAGATGGTTCTTTGGCACGGCAAATCGTTAAGCGCACCATGAAGATCATTGGTCACAATATTAATGTGATGAATAATCATGGCGTGATTTTGGGTTCGGGTGAATCCCACCGCATTGGTGCTATCCATGAGGGTGCACTACTTGCGATTAGCCAGCAGCGAACTGTTGAGATCAGCACACAAAGTACTGGCACGCTACAAGGTGTTAAGCCAGGAATTAACCTGCCCCTGCACTATAAAGGCGAGATTATTGGCGTAATAGGCATAACCGGCGAACCTGAAAAATTACACAGTTATGGTGAGCTACTCAAGATGACTGCTGAAATTATTGTTGAGCAGGCCAATACGATAGAACAAGCTCAATGGCAGTATCGACAAAAAGAGGAGTTGATCATTGAGTTGATTAAATCGGAAGGGCCATTTACGTCTCATCAGCGTAACTGGGCTTCTCAGCTTAATATCGATCTTGATGCGCCCCGTGTGGTTGCCGTTATTCAAGTACAGACTGATGAAGAGGAAACCGCGGCTAACTCGATGCTAAAGCAAGTATTGCACCTGCTGGAGAACCCATCGCGCGGCAATCTAGTGGCGATGACGTCGATGACTGAACTCGTCATTTTAAAACCTGCTTTCCTCGATGGAAAGTCCTGGGATCCCGAGCTTGAAAGTGAACGTATCGATCAACTCCTCAGCAGGCTTCCTAAAGAGTTCAATCGTCGTCTTAAGATCGCACTCGGACATTTTTTTCCTAAACCACAAGAGATTAATCGCTCCTACCAGACGGCATTAGAAACCTTGGCCATTGGCCAACAGATGCAGCCCGAACACAGTAAATACCTTTACGAAGACTATTCGCTACAGGTGCTATTATCCGTTCTGAAAGATAATTGGCGTGGTAAAGAACTGCTCTGCCCCTATCAAGCACTCATCAAGGCTGATAAAAATGGTCAATTGATAAAAACGCTGACCGCTTACTTGCAGCACTTTGGCGACCTGCAACTGTGTGCTAATGTTCTCTTTATTCACCGAAATACGCTACGCTATAGACTCGACAGGATCCAACAAATAACCGGCACAAATATCAATCAACTCGATGGATTATTGCAACTGTATATTGGCCAGGTGGTACTAAGAAAATCTCAAACGATAGGAGCTGTATGACCTTAACCTCTGCACGTAAACGTGGTTTTACCCTCATTGAAATAGTCGTGGTGATCATAGTACTAGGGGTTTTAGCGGTTATCGCCTTACCCAAGTTTGTTAATTTTCACGCCGACAGTAAAGTCGCAGTGCTAGAGGGTATCGCTGGAGCGATGAAAAGCGGTCTTGATTTAGTCCATAGTAAAGCGATGATTGAAGGGGAAAATGTCGGTTCTGGTAGCATTGAATATGCAGGAGTCACTATTCCGCTTTACAATGGCTACCCTGCAGTCGATGGTAACGATAGCTTCGATGAGCTTAATCGTCAGGTTCGTGCTTGGCTTGATATCGATTCAGTATCACTGACCACCATTAAACTTGATAATGATGCTGCGCCTTTCTTTGTCGACAAATCGAGCCCCAACAATCAGATTTATATATTTTTCTCCGAAGATCTTAATGATAAAAGCGTCAGCTTTAACTGTCATATTCGTTATGAAAATGCCATAAACGCCACAGAGCCCGTTATCACTGTCAAGCACAGTGATTGTTAATATAAAAGCTTTAAATAGAAAGCGTTAAATAAAACTCTAACTCAAAAAGCCCTCTGCGCCTCAATTGTGCATCCGCACAAAATATTTGTATTCATCTCATCAAAATTCGTGAACATCGCCAAAGAAATATTCCTTTCACCGCCGCATAATATTTCGGCCTGAAATACCTTGGTCAGCACTGTCGAAACGGTGCGCCAACCTGGCTAAAACAACAATACCTTACATATAAAAATACCCATACAGGGATCCCCTATGAGCTTAGTACTGATCTTACTGGCTGTAATTGCGTTTATCGTTATCGCCACCTCTAAATACAAACTACACCCTTTTTTAACGTTAATTCTCGCATCGTTTCTAGCGGCCTTTGCCTACGGCCTGCCGAGCGCTGATATCGCCAAAACCATCACCTCAGGTTTCGGCGGGATCTTGGGCTACATCGGTCTCGTCATCGTCTTAGGTACCATCATAGGCACTATTTTGGAGAAAAGCGGTGCGGCAATAACCATGGCTGACGTGGTGATTAAGGTTCTGGGCAAACGTTTCCCAACGCTAACCATGTCGATTATCGGTTATATCGTGTCTATTCCTGTGTTTTGTGACTCAGGCTTTGTCATTTTAAACTCACTTAAACAGTCGATGGCAAATCGTATAAAGGTGTCGAGTGTTTCTATGAGCGTGGCATTAGCTACAGGCTTGTATGCGACTCATACCTTTGTGCCACCAACGCCTGGTCCAATCGCCGCTGCAGGTAACTTAGGTCTAGAGTCAAACTTAGGTTTGGTAATTTTCGTCGGGATCTTTGTTGCAGCAGTTGCTGCTTTAGCCGGTACACTGTGGGCCAACCGTTTTGCCAATACCCAACCTGATGGCGAAGGTGCAGAGGAGCTGTTAACTCAAAAGGATAACTTCGAAGAGCTTAAGCAAACCTACGGTACGCTTCCAAGCCCGACTCGTGCATTTGCGCCGATTTTTGTGCCAATTTTCCTTATCTGTCTAGGATCGATTGCTAACTTCCCCTCTGCGCCACTTGGCGATGGCATGCTTTTCGATATCTTGGCCTTCTTAGGGCAGCCAGTTAATGCCTTGATGATAGGTTTGTTGCTGTCTCTGTCTTTATTAAAGAGCAAGGATAAGATTAAAGAATTTAGCGACCGGATCAGTCAAGGCTTAGTGGTTGCTGCGCCTATTTTATTGATCACCGGTGCAGGTGGTGCATTTGGCGCCGTGCTTAAAGCCACCGACATCGGCACCTTCTTAGGCGAATCACTGTCTGCATTAGGCATAGGGATCTTTATGCCATTTGTCGTTGCTGCAGCCCTTAAATCGGCGCAAGGCTCTTCTACCGTTGCCTTGGTCGCGACCTCGGCTCTGGTTGCGCCAATGCTAGGTGATATCGGCCTTGCCAGTGATATGGGCCGCGTATTAACAGTGATGGCCATTGGTGCAGGTGCAATGACAGTTTCTCATGCCAACGACAGCTTCTTTTGGGTCGTTACGCAGTTTAGCCGCATGAGTGTTAAACAAGCTTACAAAGCCCAAACCATGGCAACCCTGATTCAAGGTGTTACGGCTATGGCTTTGGTTTACCTACTAAGCTTAGTGTTACTTTAACGCTCTTTGTTCGATACAAATAGGCAAGCCTTGAACGTCTTGCCTACTGTACAGACATGAATCCACACTAGCATCATTACAAGTCTGTTAGCCCTTTTTTAGCCTGACTCGTTTTATAGGAATACTGCATGAAAATTGTGATTGCCCCCGACTCTTTCAAAGAAAGCCTCACAGCAATGGAAGTGGCCAATGAGATCGAGCGAGGATTTCGCACGGTTTTGCCAACAGCCGAGTACATTAAAGTCCCTGTCGCAGATGGTGGCGAAGGCACGGTACAATCCATGGTGGATGCAACCCAAGGCTCTATCGTTGAAATAAATGTGACGGGGCCTCTGGGCGATCGCGTGGCCGCTTTCTACGGTATTTTAGGTGAGGGTTACCAAGGCAGTAAAAAGACCGCTGTAATTGAAATGGCCGCCGCCTCTGGCTTGCATTTAGTCGCACCAGATAAGCGCAACCCACTTATCACCACCAGCTACGGCACAGGTGAGTTAATTGTCGATGCATTAAATCGCGGTATCGAACATATTATTATCGGTCTTGGCGGCAGCGCGACTAACGATGGCGGCGCTGGTATGGCTCAGGCCATCGGCGCGCATTTACTCGATAGTGCAGGCAAAGCGCTCTCACCAGGAGGCGCTGCTTTAGCTGAGCTAGTCAGTATTGATTTAACCGACTTGCACCCGCTTATCAAAAAATGCTCTTTTGAAGTGGCTTGCGATGTTAACAACCCGCTTTGCGGTGACAAAGGCGCATCGGCAATTTTTGGCCCACAAAAAGGCGCTACGCCAGCAATGGTTAAGCAGCTTGATGGCACGCTTAGTCACTACGCCGACATCATAGCTAAAAGTGGGTTCACAGATAATCGCGACTATGCCGGAGCGGGCGCCGCTGGAGGCATGGGCCTAGGGGTAATGACCTTTTTAGGTGCAGAGCTTAAACCTGGCATCGACATCGTTATGGAAACAGTTAGTCTCAAAGATCTGGTTATAAACGCGGATTTAGTCATTACCGGCGAAGGGCGACTCGACAGCCAAACCTTACACGGCAAAACACCTATGGGCGTTGCAAGTGTCGCCAAAGCGCAAGGTATTGCGGTTATCGCCATTGCCGGCTGCGTGAGTGATGATGCTAACATGTTACTTGAGCATGGCATCGATGCACTGTTTTCAATTACGCCAAGAGCCCTGCCCCTTGCAGAGGTGTTAAGCAGCGCTAAACACAATCTCTACAGCACTGCGACGAATGTAGCGGCGCTATACGCGCTATCGGCGGCGAAATAAGCTGAGCGACCCGCGAGTACCGTTCACTTAAAGAAGTAACTCAGAGAGTTTGATAACTTTAAAAGATAAGAGTCGGCCACTGAGAACATGAAGACCACGAAGCAATACTGTCCGAGTTTTTCTTCGTGCCCTCTATAAAGTAAGCGAAGCAAATGAAGTGTTCGCTTCGTGGTTTATAAGCTTTTAAAGCCAAGATCCCTGCTTAAACTGGGTTCTTGGCTTTTTGTTTACGAATCAAGTTTGGCTTAACTTACCGACATTGGCGCATAAGTTTTTTGTTTTTAGTGACCACATGAAAACGCCTTGCACTTAAGAGAAATCTATCCATCTATATCTCGGCGCTTTACAGCAACCAAGATGCCCACTTTATTTTTCTACTTGATGCGCTATACAGCATAAAGTAAAGTGACCGTCCGTTTTGACCGTCCGTTTCGAAAAGCTGTTCAGCTCAGAAAGCAGCGTGATTAGTAGAGAAAGTTAGCCCCATGACAGCAAGAAAAGCCACCGCTTCAGAAGAGGCATTACTGCGAATTTTTACGGTTCCAGAAGCCCCAAATTCAACCCTGAGTGTAATTGAGCAGAATATTTCACAGAATTTAATGGGTTTCTTGCAAGAAAGTGTGGTCACGGTAGAGAAACCCCTCACAGAAGTTGAACTTGATTTTCAGCAGTATCATATTCCGGCTGCGCCGCAATTTGTCTCTGACTACGCCGACAATATGATGCAAACGCTGGTTGCACATTCGGTGCATACCTCTGCGCCAAGTTTTATTGGCCATATGACCTCTGCATTGCCCTACTTTGTATTACCTCTGTCTAAGATGATGGTAGGACTGAACCAGAATCTGGTAAAAATTGAGACATCTAAAGCCTTCACGCCACTTGAACGCCAAGTGCTCGGCATGATGCACCATCTTGTTTATGCCGAGAATGAATCGTTTTACCAAAGCCAGATGCACAGCGCCGATGTCTCTTTAGGCGCATTTTGCTCCGGCGGAACAGTCGCTAACATTACCGCGCTATGGACAGCACGAAACCAACTGCTTAAAGCGGATGGCGACTTTAAAGGCATCGCCAAGCAAGGGCTGCTCAAAGGGTTACGCCACTATGGCTATGACGATTTAGCCATTTTAGTGTCTGAGCGCGGACACTACTCGCTGGCTAAAACCGCCGACCTACTCGGTATTGGCCGAGAAAACATTATTCAAGTACCCACATCAAACGATAACAAGGTCGATGTGGTTAAGATGCGTGAAATAGCTAAGCAACTTGAACAAGATAACATTAAAGTCATGGCAATTGTCGGCGTTGCAGGTACCACTGAAACCGGCAATATCGACCCGCTAAATGCATTAGCCGATCTAGCCGCTGAGCTAAATTGTCACTTTCATGTTGATGCAGCTTGGGGCGGCGCGAGCTTACTATCCAATAAGTATCGTCACCTACTTGCAGGTATTGAGCGGGCTGATTCAGTCACCATCGATGCCCACAAACAGATGTATGTGCCTATGGGCGCTGGCATGGTGCTCTTTAAAGACCCGACCTTTGCTAATGCCATTAAGCACCACGCCGAGTATATTCTGCGTCAAGGCTCAAAAGATTTAGGCAGCCAAACCCTTGAAGGCTCACGCCCGGGAATGGCGATGCTAGTCCATGCTTGCCTTACCGTGATAGGCCGTGAAGGCTATGAGATTTTAATCAACAACAGCCTTGAAAAGGCGCGTTACTTTGCCGATTTAATCACCAATGAAACCGACTTTGAACTGGTATCTAAGCCTGAGCTTTGCCTGCTCACCTACCGCTACGTTCCACAATCAGTGCAAATCGCTATGGCTAAAGCGCGTGAAATAGGCGATATAGCCTCGCTCACTAAGTTTAATGCGCTACTAGACGGTCTCACTAAGTTTGTGCAAAAAACTCAGCGTGAACAAGGTACCTCGTTTGTATCGCGTACCCGTATTAATCCTGAAAACCACCTGCTAATGGATATCAAAGCCGTGGTATTTAGAGTGGTGTTAGCAAACCCGCTAACTAGCCATGAAATTTTACAACAGGTGTTAGCGGAGCAAGTAGAAATAGCCAATAGCGAAACGCAATACTTGCCCGAGCTACTTACGTTGGCACAAAGCTAACCTTGTAAAAAAGTTAACATTAGGAAAAAGCTAACAACAGTTAACGATTAATTCAGTCGCGATCTGGTTAGCAGGCAATATCCAACCTTGAACTTAACATGATTTCCAGGTTGGATTTATTCTTAGAATTAAAGCCACTTACGCCAGTAAAACAAGCCCAAGAGCAGCCCCATAATACCAGTGCACATCCCGACTACAATCCAAAATGCCAACTTATACTCCACACCGGGCATTCCCCCAACGTTGATGCCCATCAAACCGGTAAAAAAGCCTAAGGGTAAAAAAACCGCAGCGACAATCGTTAACACGTAACTGCGCTGATTCAAATCATCAGCAACTTTACTTGCCAATTCATCATGAGCCATACTGGCTCGCTCCTTTACCGCATCAATATCCTCAATATGACGGATCTGACGCTCTGCAATGCTCCGAAGGTTAAGCCGATCCAACTCATTGAGCCAGCTTAACGGCTCAGAAATCAAGCGATTCAGAGCTTCTCGCTGTGGAGCAATATAACGCCGGATCCCTATACTTTGTTTGCGCACTCGTAATAGCGCACTACGGATATCTTTAGGCTCGCCTAAAAACAATTCATCCTCAACCGTCAACAAATCATCTTCGAGTAGATCGACTGTATCGGTCGTTCTCCTCACTATGCGCTCTATCCAACTAACTAACAATGCAGCGATATCCTTTGGGCCAACATGTTCTGCTAAGTCGCTAGTCAAATCTCCGGTGGATAATAAAATTCGCTTTCGAGTACTGATCAATACGCGGCCATTAGTCCATATTCTTACAGAAACCATATCCTCAGGTTCAGCTCCAGGATTAAGATTTACACCGCGTAATATAATGAGCAGATTTTCGCCACGAGTGAGCACGTGAGGTCGATTACCTTCACTTAAGAGTCCATCGACAGCAACTTCATTTAAACCACTGCAGTCTTTAATCCATTGCTGTGCTTCAGGTTCATCATAATCAAAATGCAGCCAAAGATGTTCTTGACTCGGGGTAACGTCTAAGACTTCCCGCCAAGCAATGTTGGTCGCCCCGCCCTTGCCATCCAGCTTTAATGCGTGGATCAAACCCTTTGGTTCTTTTTCAGAATCAATCATCTGCAGCATATTATTAAATTCCAAATAAAAAACTAAACTAAATATTTTGATTATCGAAAGCTTGCACCAAAATAAGTCTAGTTGCTCTGCCATAACATTTATTAGTTAAAGCATGATATATCAATCCTATCAAGTAACACCCAATATTCAATTGCTTGCGCTAACGTATTTACCCTCATGCATTGATACTTATGCATTGATACTCATGCATTGATACTCATGCATTGATACTCATGCATTGACTATCAGACCATGCTAGTAAAATCGATAGTTAACCAAATCGATAATGAGTTAAATAAATCGTTTATTAAATCAACAGTTAGCTAAATCGAGAATGGATTAAGTCTAGAATGAACTAAGCCGAGAATTAGCCGTTCTTGCGTAGCTTGCCCATTGCATAAAAGTCATTGAAAAATGCTCAATTGACTCCCAGCTTATTACGCTTCAACCTTTTGTTAAATATGAGCAAAGATAGAAACTGTCAACGATTGCATAAATCAGACACATCAAGGATAGATAAGGGTTAAGGGAGCAAGGATGACGGATTTAAAAGGTAATTTAAAAAGTGAGCTATTAGCACTAGGCTATCGAGTCGAACAGCAAGACAGCAAGCTCAAAGTAAAACTTGGTGGATTGGCGACCCCCATCTATATCGAACATGACATAGCCAAAAATAGGTTTATCGTGAATACCCAAGATCTTAGAAACGCTGTTAGTTATGCTTCGCAGTTTTTTTTTGCACAAATCTCTTTATCGGGCTGGCAACAAGCGCTGCTATTTAGCATGACTGCCATAGGTGGTTTAACCATAGTACTGACAGAACTCAAAGCACAAGCGCTAAAACAGCAAGTCGCTTTATTTAATCAAATAAATATCCCATAAAAATGGCCTCTGCAGATCAATAATCACCATGGTTCGATCAACTGCGGTGTACCTACAGCAGTAACGGCCCAAACGCAGCCCTAAGTAGCCTTCACTGCAACTCAAATATTGCTAACAAAAAAGGCCGACACTTGGTCTCAATGCTGGTAAATTAAGCCAAAACTTGATTAATAAACAAAAAACTAAGAACCCTGCACAAACTGGGTTCTTGGCTTTAAAAGCGATAAACCACGAAGCGCTCACTTCGTTTGCTACACTGAGGGCACGAAGAAAAGCAAAAGCTCTTGGTCGCTTTCTTCGTGCTCTTTGTGCTCTTTGTGCTCTTTGTCCCCTAGGTGGTTCATTCTTATCTTTCTAAGTCATCAAATTTTCTCAGACTAACTTCATTAACTTACCGGCATTGGACACTTGGTCTGCCCTTTTATAATTACCAATAAAATCAGTTACTCATATTCAGAAGAGTAAGTCTCTTGGTAAGTATGGGAGTAAAGCTCAAATAGGTTCCCAAATGGATCTTCTAAATACACCATCTTAGCTTGCTTGCTATCATCTTCTGGATGATAACGCATAATATCCATTCGGACTTTGCCACCAAACTTTTCAGTACGTTCTATCACGCCGTGAAAGTCATCCGTTTGTAGACAAAAATGGAAAATACCAATCCGAGAAAAATCCACCAGGTGACGCTCTTGGCGCTGTTTCATTTCAAACAGTTCAAAACCAATACCGTCTGCCGTGACTAAGTGAGCAATATTAAACCCTTTAAAACCTTCACCAAAAACAGCAACACACATTCTACCAATTGCAGTTTCACGCTCTTCTTCTACTTGCGTGTTGCCCATGACGACTTCAAGACCTAAAGCTTTAGTATAAAACTCAACCGCTTTGTCCATATTGCCTACCATGATACCGACATGATTCATTTTCATAATTATCTCCAAAGACTAATATTTAATTCATAACTTGTTTCGATGAAGTGAGTATATGGCGCATAAAACATTAATAAAAATTATCAATAGTTATTAAATTCATAATCACCTGTTATCATTAAATCAATAACCATTAGCTATCATCAATTCATTACACGTGCAGCGACAGCAGCCTTTTTATCAGTTCCTAGATCGTAGTCATAAGTGACACTACTCCCTTACTAGAAAAGATTAGGCGATTTGATAGCGAGGACAGCCACTGATATAACGGCAGTGGTAGAGGTGGGACCTAGTTAGTTAGCCCTAAGGGAGGTTCACTCTCCCTCAAGGCTTACTGTGAGCAGCTAACGGCTTGTGTTCAAAGTTACGTGTTCAATATTAAGTTCTAAGAGCTAAGTGCTAGATACCGTCTCACTAAGTGCTAAATATTAATTGCTAGCATCAACTCAGCAGTAAAATAAGTTTACTTAGGCAGCGCCGCCTGATGCGCCTCAATAAAGCGCGTCATTTCTACCTGCGCGCGTTGCTGAGCACTCACCAAGGTGTCTTCAGCACTCATAGACTCAACAACCTCGTAATAACACTTAATTTTAGGCTCAGTACCCGACGGTCTTACAATCACCCGCGAGCCATTTTGCAGGCGATAAATCAGCACATCGCTAGCCGGTAGCGCAATATCTTCCTCGCTCCCATCAGAAAAGAAGCGTTTACCTAGGCTAATATCATCAGTCGATATCACCTTATGGCCTGCAATCTCTACTGGAGGATGCTCTCTAAGGTAAGCGCCGATATTGGGCGTTGTTGGCTTTAACGCAATACTCACTTGAGCATTAAGGTGGAAGCCATGTTCACGGTAGATCGTTTCTAGCCGATCCCAAATGGTTTGTCCTTGGCTGGCAAGTTCTGCGGTTAACTGCGCAAACGCAACGATTGCCGACAAACCGTCTTTGTCCCACACCATAGAGCCTACGGTGTAACCGAGCGCTTCTTCGTAAGCAAACACAAAGCGGTTATCGTCAGTCTCTTCACTCATGCCCACATTGGTTAGCCACTTAAATCCTGTCAGTGTCGTTAGGCAAGTGCCATTTAGACTCTGGGCAACCTTTGATAATAAACTCGATGATACAATCGTAGTGCAAGTTAAATGGTGATTGTCACTAGCGTGAGTTAACAGATAATGGCCAAATAGCACACCGACCTGATCGCCCGTTAGCATCTGATAATCACCAGAAGCCGTTCGGACTGCGACGGCAAAACGGTCAGCATCAGGATCGTTTGCACAGGCAAGCATGGCATTGTGCTTTTTAGCCTCAGCAATCACCATATCCATCGCCCCTTTCTCTTCAGGGTTAGGAAAGTTTACCGTAGGGAAATCACCATCAGGCTCTGCCTGCTCGGCAACCGAATACACTTGCGTGAACCCTGCATCTTTTAATACATCGAGTGCCATCTCGTTACCCACACCATGCATGGCGGTATACGCCATACTGACCAATTCAGGTTGAGTATTATTTTGCAGCACTGGGGCTAAACTCACGCCCTGGCGATAAGCATAATAAAAGTCATCTTCAAGCATGATAAGCTGACCAGCAGCTTTTGCGATCTTAAGGTCGAGCAATGGAATGGCCACTGTAGCAGCCTTATCAATACAGGCAGCAATACCACTGTCATGGGGCGGAATGATCTGCGCGCCATTACCCCAATACACTTTATAACCATTGTATTGCGGCGGATTATGACTCGCTGTCACCACGATGCCAGCTGCGGTGCCAAGGTGCAGAACACCAAAGGCCACCAGCGGCGTTGCGGCTACATTGGCAGTGAGGTAGACCTTTATGCCCAGAGCAGCCAATACACTGGCTGTGTCATGGGCAAACTGCTTTGAGTCGTGACGACCGTCATAACCAATAACCACGCCGCGAGTCGCAACATCGCTAATTTGCGCTTTAAGGTATGCGCCAAGTCCTGCTGAAGTTTGCTGCACCACCAAGCGATTCATTCGAGTCGGACCAGCGCCAACCACGCCACGCAATCCCGCAGTACCAAAGGCGAGTCGACCAGCAAAGCGCGCCTCAAGTTCTGCGCTATCATCTGAGTCCAGCAAAGCTTGCAGCTCTTGTCGCATCAATGGGTCTGGGTCACTGGCCATCCAATGTTTTACTCTTAATGATAATTGCGTATCCATCACTCACTCCATTTGCTATTTACACTGGCACGGGAATCAAACAAGGCAAGCTATTTGATTTCCATTGCATCAATTTACGTTAATTAAACACTAAGCCTAGCAGCTCACTTGAACAAGACAATTTGCATTAAGTTTTCATCACAAATAGCCAAAGGCTTAAGATCCTTTTGAGTCATTAACCACCCTCTCTTTTTGTCTAATCAAGCTCGCTTGCCCACCGCGATATTAAGTTTTAAGCAGCATAAACCAATCAGTATAAGAAAGTGATTCGATAATCGTGTAAAATTACCAGCTTGCTAAATAACACCCTGTTGCGAACTGTTAATCATGAGCCCGTTAAAAATAGAAACCCATATCAAAGTCCAGTCCAGTGAAATTGATGCTGCTACCCTGCTCGCAGAAGATACGGGCTTATCCAAGCAAATTATTAAGCAAGCAATGCAAAAAGGCGCGGTTTGGCATAGTCATGGTAAGCAAACCAATCGCCTTCGCCGCGCGAAAAAAGCATTAAAGGTCGGTGATCAAATCCACCTCTATTACAACCAAGCAGTGTTAGATGAAAAGGTCAATGATGCAGAGTTGCTGTTCGATGAGGGGCAATACAGTATTTGGTATAAGCCTTTTGGCATGCGCTGCCAAGGTTCTAAATGGAGCGACCACACCACCATTAATCGCTTTGCTGAAACTCACCTTGAACCTGCCAGAAGCGCTTACATCATCCATCGATTGGATCTCGCCGCCACCGGATTGATAGTCTTAGGCCATAGCAAAAAAGTCACCGCTGCGATTGCTAATCTATTTGAGACCCGTGCACTGGATAAATTTTATCAAGTGATTGTTGAGGGCAAGTTCCCCGATGGCAAGGTCACAATCGACACCGATGTTGATAATAAGTCGGCGCTGTCGCATGCTCATCGTCTTGAATACAACAGCGAGCTTAATCAGTCGAAAGTACAGGTAAAGATTGAGTCTGGACGTAAGCACCAAATTCGCATCCATATGGCAAGTATTGGTCACCCAGTGGTCGGTGATCGGCAACACGGCAATGGCAGCGAACTCACACCTAACCTACAGCTCACCTCTTGCCATTTAAGCTTTACCTGCCCAATGAGTGCTGAGCACAAAGTATTTGAACTGCCGCAAAGCTATCGCCCAGAGTTTCAATCACAGCGTAAATAGCAAGTTGTAGACCAAACATAAAAAAGCCCGCTATATGCGGGCTTCTTATTAAATATTAGCTCATAAACTATCTAGCTTACTCGTCAACAGGCTTATCTTTAAGGTACTTTTTACCAGAGAACATCGCTGAGACAATTCCTGGCTGATGGCGTAACTCTGCGATGACGACACCGACTATATGAATAAATATCAATAGCATGAGTAAATATGAACCATAAAGGTGCACCTTACCTATAATACTTTTATAGGGCTTTAACTGTGCCACTTTTTCTTGATTAACCCCAGTGTCATCATAGGGTTTGAGCGAGGCTGGTGCGACACCATCTTGTGCTAAATACTCAGCAACCGTCCCACCTAATGGCGGGTAATACACATCTGTCCCCGCGCGGAATAATCCTGTCGCCATAATCACAATTAACAACACAAATATTACTGCAACAGCTAATTTACCCAACGGGTTATGACCCAGATATTGTGGATTTTCTCCCGCTTTTAACGCATTTCGATAGTCTCGGCTCTGCTTAAGGCTAGGCAGCATATGGGCGAACTTTGTATAGCGACTGCCAATAACACCAAATAGCAACCGAATCGTTAGATTGACCGCAAATAGGTAACCAATAATGATATGCAACTCTTTGAGTTTTATTTTTGCAGCTAGACCCGTAATCCCAAGTTCTGACTTAAATAACATAATCAAGCCAACAAACATTAAGCTGGTTACCAAAATAAGGTTAATCCAATGGAAAATCCTAACCGACTTGTCCCAAACGACATATTTAACCCACTTGCTCTGTTCGCTGTTCTCTTTGCCCGTCATAAATTCATCACTCATTATTTCAGTTCTATATTGCGTAAAGGAATACTGCTAAAAGGTTTACCCATCTAACCTGTGCTAACCTGTGTTAAACATCGCGCGTACATATTTGAGCGGCGCCATAAGTGCAATCACATCACAAAACTTTTGCTAATTGATGGCAAACGCGAGAAGCCAAGCGTAAGGTCTGAATATACCTCAGCCCTAATACTGACTTTGAGACTCACTTAAGAGCTCACTTTGATGGCTACATTAATGGCTTCATTAATGTTAGGCACTCATTATAACTCAACAGATTTAAGTTTCAGTTAATATTCGTTAATAAGCAACAACAGGCTCTTAAACATTTACTTTGGATCTAATGTGTTGAATCGTATTACAAATCATTAGCGCTAAACACTATCCCTTCACCTGTTTCTAGCCATAATGGATGCTGAGTCATTACTTTGCTAAACATTCGACTTTGTAAATAACTATTAAGCCAATCCCTCAAGTTGGGATAAGGTGATTGCCGATACCATTGCCGCTCGACCCGAGCAAACTGACGTATAAAAGGTAACAAGGCTAAATCAACCAAACTGGGGTTATCTGACATTAAATATTTGTGTTGGGTTAATCGTTGTTCAAGCCCCTTTAAATAGGTTTCACAGGCCTCTCTATCTTCAATAAGAGAGGCTTCATGGTAGCGTTTTGAGCAACGATACTTTTCCAAGCAAACTTTAAACTCTGTATCAAAAACCGTGATAAGCGCGAGCATCTCATCTAATGCTTGTGGATCTGCGTTATCGAGATGGTCATCTGGATCACTTAAGGTTAATGCCCACAGCATCACCTCTAGGCTCTGTTCGATAACCTTACCATCTGCTTGTACCAAAACCGGCACCGTGCCTTTAGGTGATGCTTGAAGAAGTTCAAGCGGCTTATTACTTAAGACGAGATCCCGTAATTCAACCTGCTGCCTCGAGGCATAGATAGCCAATCTTGCACGCATTGCGTATGGGCAATTTCTTAACGAGTAGAGTACGGGTAATTGTATGCTTTTATCCATTGTGACTTGCAGAGCTCCATTAGCAAATGCGAATAATTTACTTTAACGATATTCATTCGCAAAATATACGGGTAACATCCCCTCTAAATTTATGACAACAAGTGGTAACCATGGATCCGAAAATTGAATTATTAGCACCGGGCGGTGATGTCGATGCGATAAAAGCGGCCATTATTGCAGGAGCCGATGCAGTCTACTGTGGCTTAGATACGTTTAATGCCCGTAACCGCGCCGCTAATATTTCCTTTGAAGAACTGGTTGGCATTATTCGACTTGCACACCAATACCAATGTGAAATATTTCTCACGTTAAATATTGTTATCTTAGAGCAAGAGTTTAAGTCTCTCGCTAAGCTATTAAGTCGTCTGGTTAATACCACCTTAGATGGCGTTATCGTACAAGATATCGGTATGTTCCATCTGCTTACCAAGCATTTCCCGAGCTTAGCAATCCATGCATCCACGCAGTTAACCACCCATAATGCTGGCCAACTGCCTTTTCTTAAAAAGCTTGGTGCATCACGGGTAAACTTATCAAGAGAACTTAACTTACGTGAGATCACGGCGCTCACTGCAACTGGTCGTGAGCACGACATTACCACTGAGGTGTTTGTACACGGTTCTTTATGTATTGCTTTCTCAGGGCTATGTTATTCCACCTCAGCAAGTGTCGGTAACTCAGGCAATCGCGGTCGATGCAGTCAAGCATGCCGTGAAGAATATCAAACCACGCCATCGGGCAATAATTTCCCGCTAAACATAAAAGATAACTCGGCCTTTTTCGATCTCCCCGCCTTAATCGAAGCCGGAGTGCATTCATTTAAAGTTGAAGGACGCATCAAAGGCGCGAGTTATGTTCATACCGTCATTGACAGCTTTCGTAAGCAAATTGACGGCTACTTAGCCACAGGTGAGCTACTCGAAGATGGCGAACGCCTTTATAAAGTATTTAATCGAGATTTGACTAACGCCTTCTTAAAAGGCGATTTAAATCAATCGATGTTTATCGATAATCCTCGTGATCACTCGAAAAACCATCTAAAAGACAAGTTAACTAACAATGGCAGTCAATCCATCTCGGTGGTGCAGATCCACGATGCTGAGCAAGCACTGCAAGTAGAGAAAAGCCAGATCCAGGCAAGCGTGACCGATAAGATAAAGCACTTAAGCATTGAGAAGCTACCGCTAACGCTCGCCTTTGCAGGCAAGCTCGGTAGCCCCCTATCAATTAGGGTTAGCACCAAAGACTTTGTTGTGGGACAAACCCAGCTTGAGGCAAAACATTTTGTGGTGCAATCACGTAGCTTACTGGTTAACAGTGACGATGCGTGTATCGATAGCAGCGCCATTGAGAAACGTTTTAAAAGTTTAAACAATGCCGAATTTAATCTGCAACTACTCAATATCGACGACTTAGCGACAGGGTTAAGTATCCCGTTTAAAGAACTGAGCGTGCTTAAAAAACAGATACAATTTCAACTCAACCATGAAACGCCAGTATTGCCCACAGTTGAACTGCCTAAACTGGTTAATCATCCAAAGCCAATACCTAGCCAACAAGCAAAACTGTCGATATTAATCTGTGATGAGGCCGATACTGCGCTACTTGATGCCACCGACGCAGACATTTACTTTAAGCTTCCTGATGCTTACAAGCGGGGTTGCACTCAATATGTTGATTTCTTAAAAGCTAACCCACGACTCATCCCTTGGTTCCCATCGGTACTAATTGGTAAAGACTTTGATGTGGCTATCAACCTATTAGAGCAAGTCAAACCGGCACTGATTGTGACCAATAATACCGGTATTGCCTACCGAGCATACGAGCTAGGTATTAAGTGGATTGCAGGGCCGTTTTTAAACACGACTAACTCCTATGCGTTACTTGCATTACAGGAGCAGTTTGATTGTAGTGGTGCCTTTGTCTCAAATGAGATAAACCTGCAGCAGATAAAACACATTGCTCGTCCTGCCAATTTTAAAATGTTCTACAGCATTTACCACCCTATTCTATTGATGGCCAGTAGGCAGTGTTTTTTCCAACAGAGTGTTGGTTGTGAAAAGCCCCGTATCGATAATGGCTGTATGTTGTCATGCGATAAATCGACAAGCATTACCAATCTTAAAGGTGATAATTTTGCGATTGATAAGCAAAAAGCAGGCTATCCAAGCATTTACAATCAAGATCAGTTTTTGAATATTGAGATCATCAATGATCTTGCTCATCTATTTGATGGCTTTATGATTGATCTAACCAATATCGGTTTAGGTGATAAAACCGCCCCCGATAAAGTGGCGCTCATCGAGCAGTTTGAGCAACTATTGCAGGGCGAACCTCAAGTCGTCGACACGCTTAATCGCATGGTGCCGCAATCAACAGTGAGCCAGTATCACAACGGTTTATAATAACCAAAACGTCAATCCCTTCACTTGAGGGGGTTGGCGGTGTGATGATTAAGTCATATAAACAGCCGGTTTAAGTCAGGCTATCGCCATAACACGATAATTTTGCTTATAATGTTTTAGATTGGTATTAATAAATCACTGCCTTACAGTGATGGCTCAGCGAACGTTATTACTTTAATTAAAATTCAAAAGAGGGCTTTGTGGAGAATCTAACACTAGTGGTCGATTTTTTATTAAACCATAAACTGTTACTTACAGTCCTAGTCATCGTCTTAATTTCACTTGTTAAGCGCTTAATCATTTCCCAAATTCGTGGTGATGTGGCGTTTCTCACTGAAATTCAGCGCAAGTGGATGTCTCGTACTAAAAACGGCACTTTTATCTTAATTCTTGTGATTCTGTTTATGCTATGGCAGACAGAAATCAGCAAATTTGCCCTGTCGGTGACCGCGATTGCGATTGCGTTTGTTGTGGCATCCAAAGAAATTATTTTGTGTTTTACCGGTTCGATTCAAAGAGCGAGTTCGCGCTCGTTTGTGATTGGCGACTGGATTGAAGTAGGCAAAATATGTGGCGAAGTGATTGAGCACAACTTAATGGCAACGGTTATTCAAGAAATTGATCTATACCACGGCCAGTATCACTTCACCGGTAAAACAGCCACCTTGCCTAATAGTATGTTCTTTAGCTATGCGGTGAAAAACCTCAACTTTATGAAGCGTTATGTCTACCATGACTTTAGTATTACTGTGGTGGAATTTTATAACTTGTACCCACTGTTCCCTGAACTCCATGAGAAAATTGAAGCACATTGCGAAGACTTTTATGAAGTGGCTAAGCGTTATAATGGCATTATTGAAAAACACGCAGGTGTCGACCTACCAGGGCCTGAGCCGCATATTCATATCAATAGTGGCGTAAATGGCGAACAAAATGTTCATATCATGATTTTCTGCCCGACAGAGCAGGCTGTTCATTTAGAGCAGTTAATCAGAGAAGATTTTATGATTGCCTACCATGAGGCATTTGGTAAAGAAGAGATTATTTAGAACTTAGATAAATTGAATCTTTGCGTCTGTAATGACGCAAAGCTCTGCTCTTGTTTATTGTAAAGAGGTCTTAAGTCGCTTCATCCCTTCATCAATACTCACTAAGGCGCTATAACCGAGATCATTTTTGGCTGCGCTGATATCAAAATAATGGCTGGTCGAAAGCTGCCTTGCGACAAAACGCGTCATGATTGGCTCTTGCTGCTTACCTAATAAACCATAAACAGCCTCAAGCACACACCCTGCCATATAAGCCACATGACTCGGTACTCGCTTTGTCACTGGTGCAAACCCTTGGCAGGCGAGGATTTTGTTTAGCATCTCCGCCATAGTAATCGGCTCATCGTTACTCAAATAATAGGCTTTACCAGCACAAGCGGCACGACTCGCATCTTCACTGCAAAGTTTAACCGCGGCCAAGATATGAGCGTAAGCTGCATTGCCCACATAGATGGTATCGACTAGCTTGTCTTGCTTGCCCACCAGCTTCAATTTACCTGCTACTGCACGTTCAAGCACCCGTGGTACGAGATGTGGATCGTTTGGCCCCCAAATAAGATGTGGCCTTAGCGCTGTGGTGCCTAAGTGTTTGCCATTACCCAGTATGCAACCGTTAGCGTTAAGCATCATCTGCTCGGCTATCGCCTTAGACTCGCCATAATAATTCAAAAAATGTTCAGCATAGGGCGCGGATTCATCATTGCCTGCTTCATCTTCCCCAGCAAAGGTGACACTTGGCGTGCTGGTGTAAACCAAACGCTCAATATGACGCTTTTTACAGGCATCAATAATGTGGCGAGCACCGTCGACATTGGGTGAAAAATAGCTTTGTTTACTGCCCCAGACTCCCGCTTTGGATGCGACATGAAACACTAAATCACAGCCTTGCATAGCCGATAACACTGCCTGCTCGTCAGCGATATCACCTTGGATCATATCGATGCCCATTGCATCTAATGCTGGATATGCTCCGCGGGCAAACCCTGTGACTTTAATACCCGCAGCGAGTAGACGCTCACAAATGGCTTTACCTAAGAAGCCTCCCGCTCCAGTAACAAAGGCGCGATTAACCTTGTACTTAAGCGCCGTTAACGCGGCCTGCTCTTGAGGGGGGAAATCATTCAGGCTAAGCGTATCGATAACAACTGACAAAATAGATTATTCCTTGATCTGCTTTTGTGCCCAAACAGCTAATTTCTCACGGAAAATTTTAGCGTTATGACGAATATCAACAGGAAAATCGGGGTGAATTAAGAATCGCTCAATACCTCGAGTCTGCGCATGTTGCTCGGCAATCGCTCTAAGTTCACTATAAAGCACAGCAGATAGTGAGCAGGCTACAGACTGTTTTAGCTCTATACACACAAGTGGCGTTACCTTGCCAGCAATGTTAACGCCCACTAACGCACTACGTTTTACGTCGCTATGAGTATTAAAGATGCGTTCGCAGGGAATAGAGTAATAACGTTTAGTCTGGTTATTGGTTGCTGGTAAAGCATCTGCATCGACTCTATGCGCCTTTCGGCCACACATCCACAATAAACCATCACTATCTAAATAACCCAAATCTCCCATACGGTGGCGAATACTGTCACCATCTTGAATTTTTGCCAGCAAGGTTGCACTGTCGCGCTGATAATAACTGCGACTCACCATGGGGCCTTTAACAACGATTTCGCCAATTGCATCAACAGATAAGGCTAAGCTGTTATGCCAGCGCGCTATCGGCTTCTCATCGATAGCTATGATGGCAATTTCAACGCCATCAATCGCTTTACCCACACAAATTCCGCCGCCGTTATCGGTTACCAAAGTTGTGTCAAACAAGGCTTGGCTTCCTATTTTGCTAATAGGTAAAGACTCGGTTGCGCCATAGGAGTTAAGCACTTCAACATCTTGATTAAGCATCAAGCTAAAGCGTTTAATCGATGAAATTGTTGCTGGCGCTCCCGCTGAAATAACACGCTCAATGCTGCTAAGTTTATGCGCTTTAGACGCTCCCGCTTGCCCCAATCGCTCTATTAGAGCTGGGTTTACAAACATATTGCTGCATTGATACTTATCTATAGCTGCAAAGATAAATTCAGGATTGGCGGTAATCGGCTTACTGGCATCCATATCAGGCACAATTGATGCCATGCCTAATGCGGGGCCAAATAATGAAAATAGCGGGAAGGTGGCTAAGTCTCGCTCACCGGGCTTGATCCCATAATCATTTTTAAGCGCTGTAATTTGCGCCTCAAACATCTTATGAGAATAAATTACGCCCTTAGGCGTCCCCGTGCTACCGCTAGTAAATAAAATCGCCGCCATGGCATCTTGATCTAGCCATTGCATCTCAAACGGCTGAGAAGGCGCTGATTGATTGGCTTTCAATAAGCTATCTAAATGAGCAGCCCCTGTTAATGCCCGCACTATCGAGCTACCGCCGACATTGATCAGGTGTTTAACGGTCGATTTTCCCCAACCAAATAGGCGTCTAGCGATATGGGCCTTAGGGATCCCGATAAAAATATCAGGCTTAGCCTCTTCAAAACACTGCTTAAGGTTATTAATCCCCATACCCGGGTCGACTAGAATTGGAATTATTCCGGCCTTAAACAGGGCAAAGGTTAAGCAGAAAAAATCGATACTCGGCGTCACCATCAACACCGCCTTCATACCTGGCGCTAAACCATGACTGAGGAGCGCGCTGGCTATCTCATCACTTTTAGCATTAAGGGTTTGAAAGTCCATCTCTTGATAACGCAGCCCACTGACGGCTCTGCTGTTAGACTGCTGCACTGCAACTGCGAGAGAGTCAGGAAGTGTCTGTGCGGCACTAACTAAATGACGGCACAAATTTGCGCCGTCATTGTTTTGATTAACCAGTGTTGCCATCGGCTTTACGCTACCGACTCAGTGTTAGATACTGGGTCTGGGTTAGCTTGCGTATTCACTTCGGTTTCAGCCATAAAGTCTTTAATGTGGCCAATGACTTCATCGCTCGCGTCTTCAAGAATATAGTGACCACAATCGCTAAACTCATGCACCTTGGCATGAGGCATTCTTTGCTTCCACTCGGTTAAGAAGTGCTTATCGAACACAAAATCTTGCAAGCCCCAACAGATCACGGTGGGAACATCTTTGAATTTAGACAAGCTAGCAGCAATATCTGACACTAACTCATAATTGCGATCGCCAGGTTTTAGTGGAATGTCCTGCACAAAGCGCAGTGTCGAAATTCGGTTCGCCCAAGAGTTAAAGGGAGCAACGTACGCTTCGCGAATATCTTTATGCATAGGCTTACGCTTAACACCAACGTAAGATGCAGCCGACGAAAACGCATTAAAACCACGCACTAAAAACGTGCCTAGCAAAGTATTGCGGCAAATCGATAGCGCCCACGGGAATGGCTTACTCGCTGGAAGATGAAATGCGCCAGTATTAAGGATAACTAAACGTTTGATACGTTCAGGGTAACGCGCCGCGTATCCCATGCCTATCATTCCGCCCCAGTCATGTACCACCAGCGTAATGTTTTTTTTCACATCTAAGTGTTCGAGTAAGGCTTCTAAATCATCGATACGGTTTTTAAGGGTGTAGTCGTAACCACTGTCGTCAGGCTTATCAGACAAACCACAGCCGATATGATCAGGCGCAATGCACTGATGCTTATCACTTAATGCACTGATAAGGTTGCGATAATAAAAAGACCAGCTCGGGTTACCGTGTACCATCACCACAGGCTCACCTTGGCCTTCATTGACGTACTGAAGCTTGTTGCCGTTTCTATCTAAGTAGTTACGTTTAAAAGGGTGCAGAGTGTCTAGCATGACGTTTCCTATCTTTGTGTTACTTGTCGAACGCTTTATTAGCTAAAGGGGGCTAGCCTGTATATGGACAAGCTTCCTATTAACGTAAGTGTGTGAACTCTTACTCGTTAGCGCTTACCCATATATAGTGACTTACCACTTAAGACCTAACATCATGCAGTTCAAACCACTGCCTATTCCTAAAAAGCTGACCTGATCGCCGCTTTTCAAAAAGCCTTGGTCATGTGCCATTGCTGCCGTAACGGGCAATGAAACCGTGCCCATATTGCCAAGCAACTTATAGGTTGGAAATTCTTTCTCTTCAGGGATATTCAATGCACTCAGTACATTACGACGATTCGACGCGCCAACCTGATGACAAATTACTTTATCGACCTGCTCAACTAACCAGTTACGCTGCTCAAGAAAGTGACTCCACGTATGACGTGCAAGCTCCACACCTTCTTTAAGCAGGGCGACACCGTTGGTGCGCATATATTCGCGATACAGTTGTGGGCCCGCTTCTTCAAGCCCCCACTGACATAAATCATAATGCTGCGGCGCCGACAAGTGACTCGCACCCAATAATTGGTGCTGGCGATTGCCTTTAAGATTTAAGCTGCCATCGGTCAACAACACCGCTACCGCACCAGAACCACCCGTTAAGGTTGCCAAAGACTGCGCGTAGTTTTGCATGGTTGGCTCTGCCAGCATCTTATCTATGGTGATATCAACGATATGACGCGCCGACTCACACGAGACCACTAGGCCAGCTTTAATTTGACCAAGCTCAATACGGTTCGCAATATCTAAAATACCCGATAGCACACCTAAGCATGCATTACTGATATCGTAAATCGCGGTATCTTTAGACACGCCAAGCTCTGCCGCAATACGACAAGCTGTTGCAGGTTCGTGTTGATCGCGGCAAACACCGGTGTAAACCACTGCGCCCAAATCACTGATCTGCACACCGGTTTCATCAATGGTTTTATGTGCCGCGGCTAAAGCACCATCAGATAAACGGTGCCCTTTTGGCCACCAGCGTCTTTCATGGATCCCTGTCAATGTAGCAATCTGCCCCATTGGAATACGAAACTTTTGATATAAAGGCGCTAAACGAGATTCTAGCTCCGAAGTCGATACAACTTCAGGCGCTAACTCGTAGGCCATACTATTAATAAAAACGCGGGAATATTTCATGAAACTGCTTATCGTCACTCACAAGATAGGCGAATTTACAGCCCATCTAGATAGTTATTTATTATTAACCAGCCATTTGAGCAAGAAAAAGCTGATGATTCAATAAAAAACCTCATTACTGAGCAGTTTTAATCCAACCTATCATAGACTTTACTTACTAAAGAGCCTCTCTTTTCGCGCGGATTCAATCACAGCTAACTTAATTACAACTTAATAAACAGTTTGTTACGATAAGATTAAATTGAGCTAGCCTGAAAAATCTATTTAAATGCGTGAATTAGCGCATTTCGCGGCGTAATACTGTTTGAACAAAATTCACTCAAGGTTACTCGGTAGCCCTGCTCTTCAAGAAAGCATACTCTGTCAAGTAACAGCCATTGTTCGACGAGCGCCCTAAATAGATGCGCCACAAGATCGATGCGTCGAGTTAAGCGCTGACGCAGTTCTCCAATCACCAAATACTCTTGCCAATCGATATCAGCAGGTAAAGCTAACCCTTTCGCGTCAGCCGCCCAACGACAAAACACCGCAAAATCATCATTTAACTGACTCTGCTTGATTGCGGGAACAGGTAGATACTCATCAAGACCGCGCACCTTGCGCTGCAACGCATCAAAACCGAGTCGCCAAGCCATCTCCTGCAACCGGTAACCCTTATGCTTGTCGTTAGCAATAACGCTTTGCTGTAAGGGCAACTGCAAGTCTGCACGGCTTAGTTTAAGCTCACTCGCCTTAGCCACTGTCGATAGCGCTTGATACTGCTTGGCTTGAATAAGGTGATAACAACAAGGTGAAATCACCAACTGCTTGGTACCAGCATCACTGGCATGCTGCAGTAGTTTAACATGCAAGTCGCCGCAAGCGTGTAGCGCTACGGCAAGTTGCTCAGTATGTAACTGCTCACTTTGGCCAGCAAAGGCATCTGCACAGATAAAAGTTTGTGGTAGTTGCCATTTTATTGCAAATTGCTCACCGGCTTCACACAGGCTTGGCTGCCATTCAAGACTGACCACTTGTCTTTGGTGGGCTTTTGCAATGAGCCGACCTAAGTGACCTTTTCCTGCACACCACTCAAGCACTGGCGTATCATCAAACGGAAGTGTGGCAACAAATGCATTAATCTGTTGCCACTTACGGCCTTTAATATGGGCACTAAAATGGGGCTCATCTTCTGCTGTTAACAGTGCTGTTGATGCTAATTTTTTTGTTGAGCTTGTTGTTGATTTTGTCGCAACTCTGGAGCCAATATCAGCACCTATGGCTGATTGCAGCAATAACTCAAGCGGCCATGTTAAACCTTGAGCAAGCAAATCCTCTGACAAGGCTCCTAACAAGGCTTCATTCAATCTATTTTGACAAGCATCAATGGCATCAAGTGAGTCGTCAGTGAGTTGCCAAACCGCTTTAGCTAGTCTTGGAAAGCTTTCGCTCCAAGGCAGCTCGTTGCACTCAAAAGAGCGGCTACGCCATAGCGACTGACTCTGCGTTAACAGCGCGTCTATCTGCTTAAGTTTTTGCGCTGCGCTTAATGCAGCTTGCTTACACAAAGGTAGAGATTGAGTTGAAGTGACAGTCATCTTTTTAGCTAATTTAATGTTGCAACACACAGCGGTTTAGCGCTGCAATAAAAACGAGCACCCTATGAAGAGTGCTCGCCAGTTTAACATGTCATCGGCTAGATCCGATTAAGCTTTTTGCTTAACTTCGGGTTTTGAGGCGTTTAGCTTTTTAATTTGCATACGCTTACCTAACCACACCCCTAGGCCTAATGGCGCGAAAAACACCACCAGTAGGAAGAGTACGAAGTACAAAATCAAGCTCTTAAGAGTCTTGGCCAACTCCTGAAAAACCACCTCTACCGCATTTTGTGAAATCTGCTCTAAGTCAATCGCCGCTGCTGCGCGCTCACGAGCAACCATCGCTTCTAGGGCAATACGCTCATTCTTCACCATAACTTCTAGCGCCTGACGCTCAACCGACAACTGCTTTAGCTTATCATCGGTACTGGCACTGAGTTGATCTAATAGCGGAGTGAGCTCTTTACGCATATCAACGGCTAAACTTTGCATCATTTCAGGGCTTTGTGCCATTAACTGCTGGAACTTAGCTGAGGTATCGCTAATATTTGTTAGCGTGCGCTGAATTTCATCGGCATTAATGTTGGAATGCAAGGCATATAGCTCGGCTTTCCAGCCTAAAATTTTTGGCATCTGCTCGGCGATCATCGCCATACGGTCAGAGATATCACTCATCACCTCAGGGACGGTGCCGAAAGTCGTCACCGCATCAAACTCACTGATCTTATGGAACTCAAGCCATTCGGTAAATGCCGATTCCCGTGCAAACGCCATATCCTTTATGGGGTGGCTCGCAGCGTATTGCTTCACGAACTCTTGATTCTTTTTAAAATTAGCGCCACCTAGATTTTTAATTGTGCGCTCAAACTGATCTCGTAATTTGATACTGGTCTCAACAGCGACGGGTTGTTGCTCTGCAAATAAGTTTTTGCCCGCTCCCGTTTCAAAAAACTGTGCCATCTGCTCGGTAAACACCCAAGTATCAATCATCGCTGCTGTTGGTGATGCTTGAAAAATCGTGTGTTGTAGATTCTGCTCGGCGTTAATCTTCCACATTAAGGTGTTTGACTTAATCGCAATACTGTCGGTATTACGCTCTATCAGATCAGCAGCGCTCTCTACCTGGCTATAAAAAACCGTACTAAAGTCGCGACTAAAAACGCGCATATTGAGTTGATCTTTTGGCAACGGCTCAATGCCGCTTTCCAATTTAATTTCTAACAGTGAACACGCACTTGTCAGCAACGCGACAACGGCTATCAAACAAAAGCGAAACATCGCTTTCATAACTCCTCCAGAAAATACACAATTCATTAGAATTTATTTGAAATTCAATTAAAATAGTTTATTAAAAACATCAACTTATAATTCTACCATCGGACATCAACAATACCTATCGCTATGTCTACTTACCTCATTAGCCATATTATGAATTAGCCACGTCAATACCAATGTCAAAGCCAAGCTCTAGGCCAATGAAAAGAGTTTCACTTGTAAGCTAATTCTAGCTAACTTAGAATCTGCCGCAAATTCGAACAAGAAATACAACACAAACCTTATGATGCAATCACCTTGTGTGGCCAAATGCGGCTTAAATGATGAAGATTATTGTATGGGCTGTTATCGCCATATCGATGAAATAGTCGGTTGGGGGCAGGCAAGCGATGAACGTAAAGCGCTCATTTGGCAAAATCTGGCTGAGCGCAAGGCCAAGATGCAAGGCGGGGAAAATAGTGCCATCCTCAGTCGGGCCAAATGGATTGAAGCCCAGAGCAGACTAGAACGCTCAGAGGCCGATTAATCAATCCTGTTCCTGTCCTAAATATATAAACACATCCCAGGATGAGATATTTAATACAAAAAAAGCCGCTCATTCGCGGCTTTTTTAAACTCTTTACGGTCTACTTTTTCAGCATACTCTTCAAATCCGCAAATGGATTGTAAGTCGCAGCTTCAACTTTGTTTTCTGTCGTAGAACCATACTGAATAAGCTCTTCAAACTTAGAGTGCTCATTGTCATGACAATAAAGGCACAACAGCTCCCAATTAGAGCCATCTGATGGATTATTATCGTGGTTATGATCACGATGATGCACCGTCAACTCTCTTAGGTTGGCATTGTTAAATTCACGAGTACAGCGGCCACAGACCCAAGGATAAAGCTTAAGCGCCTGCTCACGATAACCCACTTCACGCTTGGCTTTATACTCTCTCGCCTCAGCTAATACTCTATCTAACTTACTTTGCCCTTGATTGGTCGACATGCTGTTTCTCATTAAAGTTTGTTACCTAGAGCCAATTGTATCACTGACCCTAGGTACTTTTCACCGCAAATTACGCGAATTATTTAGCTTCGCTACCTAAGTACTCTGAGCTTGAAAGATGTAGGTAGTGCAAGTACTTTTCGTACTGCGTCACCACATCTGCCAGTAGCTGATCTTGAGTAAAGCCCATTACATCGTAATGTTGACCACCGTGTTCTAAGAATACTTCCACACGGTAGTATTCGATATCACCGTCAGCCACTTCACTTTCGAGCGGATTGGTAATGCTAAATGCGCGGGTACGTAGACCGTAAACGAAGTCATTATGATCTTCACTTGGAACCACAAAGCGTACACGGTTATCAAAGTTTAAAATCTCAGCCGTAATTGAGCGACTTAAGAAGCTATCGCGTACTTTTGTTAATGCTGGCTGAGCCACACTATCAAGGAAGCTCTGCGCTTCTTCTTGGCTCGGATGCGATAGTAAAACATCAATATGCGACTCCCAGCTCACATTGGTCTTGGTAAACTGCACACTGGTATTATGTGATTGCACGCTGTTGATTTTTAACCAGTCATCTTTAAGCGCAATGTACAGACCGAAACACATGAGCAGCATAACGATAAGGAACGGCAATGCACTTGCTATCGCAGCAGTTTGCAGCGCTTGTAAACCACCGGCTAATAACAAAACAGAAGCAACTACACCTTGCATTAATGCCCAGAAAATACGCTGCCAAACAGGTGCATCATGATCACCACCAGAGGTCAGGTTATCGATAACTAACGAGCCTGAATCAGATGATGTTACAAAGAAAGTCACCACTAAACACAGTGCAATTGTCGATAACAAGGTTGAAAATGGCATATGTTCAAAAAACACAAACAAGGCCACCGATACGTCTGACGATACCGCGTCAGACAGATAGGTTCCGCCATTTGAAATCACTTCAATAGCGCTGTTACCAAAACCTGTCATCCAAATAAAGGTCAATGTCGATGGAACAAACAATACGCCCACCAAGAATTCACGAATAGTACGGCCGCGCGAAACGCGGGCAATAAAGGTTCCGACAAATGGTGACCATGAGATCCACCACCCCCAATAAAGAAGGGTCCAGCCACCAAGCCAATCGTTCTTCTGCTCATAAGCATATAAATTAAACGTCTTACCGACGATATCGCTTAAATACGCCCCGGTGTTTTGTACAAATGCTTGCAGTAGCTCTACTGTAGAGCCAAATAGTAATACACATAGGAGTAACAATACCGCAAGCACTAGGTTGAGCTCACTTAAACGTTTAACGCCTTTGTCTAAACCTGAAAACACCGAAACCGTCGCAATCAGACATACACCGATAATCAAAGCCACTTGCACAGTGCTATTAACCGGCACATCGAGTAAGTAATTAAGGCCTGAGTTTAACTGTAATACACCAAAACCAAGTGATGTAGCCACACCGAACATGGTACCTAGCACCGCAAAAGTATCTACAGCATGACCAATTGGACCATAAATCTTGTCACCAATCAGCGGATACAATGCACTTCGTGGCAGTAGAGGAAGCTTATGTCGATATGAAAAGTACGCCAAACTCAATGCAACAACCGCATAAATTGCCCAAGCATGAATACCCCAGTGGAAGAAAGTGATCTTCATGGCGTCTTTTGCCGCTTGAATCGTCATTGGGTCGGCATCGGGGGGAGACAAGTAATGCATTACAGGCTCTGCCACACCAAAGAACATTAAGCCGATACCCATACCCGCTGAGAACAGCATAGCAATCCAGCTCTTATAGGTGTAATCAGGCTCTGCGTGATCTGGGCCTAGCTTGATATCACCGAAGCGACTTACCATGACAAAAATAATAAAAATCAGGAAAACGGCAACACCTAAAATGTAAAGCCAGCCCGCTTTAAGTTCGAACCAGGATTGAGCTGCTTTGAAGACGTCTTGTGATTGAGTCGGCCACACGGCACAAACAAATACCATTAACGTTATTAGAATGACTGAAGAGAAAAAAACTGGTGGATTAATACTCGATTTTATCGACATAGAATTACCGCAATAAATAAAGAACACACAACATCGCCTAGCGTTGTGTGAAAGGGCCGCCAGGACTTAGAAATGTATTACCAAATATAAGCACACACCGACGGGATCATTATTTTGTGGTTTAACCCGCTGTGATACTCACCTTAGAATGATTAGAAAATCTCGAGCATCATCTGAAACTAGCTTCACCTAATATTAGGATCACGCAAACTAAAGATAGCACTGTCGATTAATTAACATCTATTACCAATAGTGATAAATACCCTTTCTTTTTAGTTGCTTTCAACAACCAAAAAATAAGTACTTACTTACCGCTAAAGGCTAACAAATCATATTGAATAGCCCAACCCAAAATTGCCGTGTAACGACATGGTTCAACTATTAAATAGAATTTGGCTCACAGGTTTTAACAACACAAAATTCACTTACACTATACATTATTTATCGAGTCGATGTTTTCGTCTATAGCGCAGAAACAAAAAAAGCAGCTTATCGCTGCTTTTTTAATTAACTCAATTCAACATTTAACCAGAATTGTGAACTCAATCTCACTGCGTTTTTTTAACAACTCAATCAAAGCAAAACACAATGACTCAAAAACCTTAAAGTTTAAGATCTTTTTCCATCTCTTCGTATGAGATATGGCGTACATCTTTACCTTTCACATAATAGATAATGTACTCACAAATGTTCTGACAACGGTCCCCAACACGCTCAACAGCACGGGCGGCCCAAAGCACATCTAACACTTCAGGAATAGAGCGCGGATCGGCCATCATATAGGTCATCAGCTGACGAATAATGCCTTCATACTCTTTATCAAGCTTAGTGTCTTCTTTGTGCAGCTCAAATGCGACATCGGCGTCCATTCGAGCAAGAGCGTCGAGGGTTGAATGCAAAGTACGTGTGGCATGACGCCCCATGTTTTCGATACTCACCAATAAAGGCTGCTGATTTTTAGAGCGCTTATCCATGGCCGCTTTGGCAATTTTTACGCAGGCATCACCAATTCGCTCTAAGTCAGTAATGGTCTTAGAAATAGCCAATACTAGACGTAAATCACTTGCTGCTGGCTGACGCTTAGCGATAATGCGCGCACATTCTTCGTCAATCGCCACTTCCATACCATTGACTTTGTGATCGCCTTCTATCACTTTTTGCGCAAGCTCGGCATCTAGCGACCCAAGGGCATCTAATGACAGCTCAAGTTGACGTTCAACCAAGCCGCCCATCGCCAACACGCGATTGCGAATATCGTCAAGCTCAGCATTAAACTGACCAGAGATATGTCTATTTAAGTTCATGTTTTCCATTGCTGTAACTCCCTATCTCTCTTAACCGTAACGGCCAGTAATATAATCTTCCGTCTTCTTCTTTTTAGGCGTCGTAAAGATGGTATTGGTATCAGCATACTCAATCAGTTCACCCATATACATAAAGGCGGTTTGATCTGACACGCGCGCAGCCTGTTGCATGTTATGCGTAACAATAACAACGGTATATTTTGATTTAAGATCGGTGATCAACTCTTCAATGGTCAAGGTTGAAATCGGATCCAATGCTGATGTGGGTTCATCAAGTAATAATACTTCAGGTTCAATCGCAATCGCCCGAGCTATCACCAAACGTTGCTGCTGACCGCCAGACAAACCAAAAGCATTATCATGCAGCCTGTCTTTTACCTCATCCCAAATCGCAGCGCCACGTAATGAACGCTCGGCAGCATCATCAAGTTCGCGGCGATTATTAACCCCTTGCAGGCGCAAACCATAAACCACGTTCTCGTAAATCGATTTAGGGAATGGATTCGGACGCTGGAATACCATACCGACGTTACGGCGTAGCGCGGCTACATCGACCTTTTTGTCGTAAATATTTTGGCCGTGCAACATGATCTCACCACCAATATGGCAGTTATCGACCAAGTCGTTCATACGGTTAATGCAGCGAAGTAAGGTCGACTTACCACAACCACTCGGACCGATGAATGCCGTCACCTTTTTCTTAGGGATCTTCATCGATACATCAAATAGTGCTTGTTTGTCGCCATATTTAAGATCTAAGTTGCGGATCTCTAAGGCTGTTTGTTCTTTTGTTAGGTTTTCTAGGTCTAGCATATCAGTCTTCATTACCGATTGATCTATTGAAATCATGTTATTTCCTACTGCTTAGGATAATCGTCAATTAATGCTCAAGCGAACGATATTTTTCGCGTAAGTGGTTTCGTACACCAATGGCAGTTAAGTTAAGTGCCACAATTACCGAGACCAAAAGGAACGAAGTAGCGTATACCAAGGGACGCGCCGCTTCTACGTTAGGGCTTTGGAAACCAACATCATAGATGTGGAAACCTAAATGCATGAACTTACGTTCTAGATGCACAAATGGGAAATTCATATCAATAGGCAATGTCGGCGCAAGCTTTACCACCCCGACTAACATCAGCGGAGCAACCTCACCTGCCGCACGAGCAACTGCCAAAATTAACCCCGTCATAATGGCAGGGCTGGCCATTGGGATAATAATGCGCCATAAGGTCTCTGCTTTAGTGGCACCGAGCGCCAAACTGCCCTGACGAACAGAACTTGGAATACGGCTGAGGCCCTCTTCTGTTGATACGATGACAACAGGCAAAGTCAAAATAGCGAGGGTTAACGCCGACCAAATTACACCAGGCGAACCAAAGGTCGGCGCTGGTAGTGCTTCAGGGTAGAACAGCTGATCTAGCGTGCCACCAAACATATAAACAAAGAAACCTAAACCAAATACACCGTAAACAATCGATGGCACACCCGCTAAGTTAATCACCGCAATACGGATCATCTTAGTAATGGGGCCTTTCTTGGCATATTCGTGCAAGTAGATAGCGGCGATAACCCCAAATGGCGTCACAATTACCGCCATCAACATAACCATAAACACGGTACCGAAAATCGCAGGGAATACGCCACCTTCGGTGTTGGCTTCGCGTGGGTCGTCACTGACGAACTTACCCACTCCAATAAACCACTGGCCAATTTTCCCCATCACACCTAAACGGTTGGCATAGGTCACATCTAAGATAGTATCGAGTTTTAATGTCACCTCTTCGCCACGCATGTCACGAATAATAACCGAATCTCTACCCGCTTCAGTTTTAAAGGCAAAGAACTCTTTTTCTACGATTTGATACTCGGCATTTAACTTAGCGCGCTCAGCGGCTATCTCGGCTTTACGACTGTCGGTTAAGGCGTTATCTAACTCATAACGACGAGACTGTAGACGTAAGTTTTCAAGCTCATAGTTAATTGAACCAATCACACTTTTTTGCAGAGCAAGCGCTTCATCGTTCAGTTTAACCGCTCGCTCTATATGGCTTTCAAAATCCGCTTCAACATTTTGGGATGATAATCGCTTACCGTCCTCGATAATCGCCACAGGGAAGCCATAGAAGTCACCATTTTTACTGCGCTCGATAACGGCTATATTTTCAGGCTTAGAACGAGAGATAATATCTGTTGCTAAAATCCAGCGAAAATCTAACCCAACAAACTCGCGGTTACCGGTTTTAACCAGATAACGGATGACGTTCTCGCCGACTTCTGAGTCAAACTTATGCCCAGCAGCAAGCAGGCGCTCTGTTGGCACTTCCTCTTTATCGTAGATTTCACCAATAAGTGTATAACGCTCACCTTGTTGGTTCTTCATCTCCCACTGATAAATATCAGCAGGCCAGAAGTAACTCAGACCCCGCCAAGCAATTAATAGCAATAACCCGAGTACCGCAATCAAACAGATACTGACTGCGCCACTGGTCATCCAAATCCAAGGAGACCCCGATTTAAACCACTTACCCATTAGCTAAACCTCTTAAAGCGACAGGTGAACGAGTACTTATATATGTCGTCATAAAATTCATTTTCTTATCATCCATAACAATACGCTTTAAAGTGAGCTATAACGTTCACGTAGACGCTGCCTCACCACTTCTGCAATCGTGTTGAAGAAGAAAGTAAAGATAAATAGCACAAAGGCCGCCAAGAACAACACACGATAATGCGAGCTACCAATCGCAGACTCTGGCATCTCTACCGCGATGTTAGCCGCCAGTGTTCTCATGCCCTCAAACACGCTCCACTCCATAATCGCCGTATTACCTGTGGCCATAAGTACAATCATGGTTTCACCCACCGCGCGGCCAAGGCCCATCATGACAGCTGAAAAAATACCAGGGCTTGCCGTCAGCAATACCACCCGAGTTAATGTCTGCCATGTGGTTGCACCCAGTGCCAAACTGCCGTTTGATAAGTGACGAGGCACCGAAAACACTGCGTCTTCTGCGATAGAGAAAATCGTTGGGATAACCGCAAAGCCCATGGCGATGCCCACGACTAGCGCGTTTCTTTGGTCAAAAGTAATGCCGAGCTCGTTGGTGATAAACATACGAGTATCGCCGTCAAATAAGGCCAACTCTAGACCAGGGCTAATAGCAAACGAGAACCAGCCAATGAAGATAATCACAGGCAGTAACATGAGCTCTTGATAGGTTTCAGGTAAGCGTTGCTTCCACTTTGCAGGCAGCTTGTACCAAGCAAAAGCGGTACTTAAAATCGACACCGGCAGCAAAATGAGTAAGGTCAATATTCCGGGCAAGTTATCTTCTATCAATGGGGCTAACCAAAGACCGGCTAAGAAACCTAAAATAACCGTAGGTAGCGCTTCCATTATTTCAATGGTCGGCTTTACGATGGCGCGCACTTTAGGCGACATAAAGTAAGCGGTATAAACGGCGCCTGCAATGGCTAAGGGGGTGGCAAAAAGCATGGCGTAAAACGCCGCTTTCATGGTACCAAACGCTAACGGCATTAGGCTGAGCTTTGCTTCAAAGTCATCCGAGCCCGACGTTGATTGCCACACATATTGAGGCTCAGGGTAACCTTCGTACCACACCTTCTCCCACATGGCGCTCCACGACACTTCAGGGTGACTGTTCGATACACTAAATAGATGAAGCTTGCTGCCAGCTTCGACGATCAAGGCATTTGATCTCGGACTAAAACCGGCAGTACCAGGATTATCTAGCCCAAAGTTCATCGAGAAGAGCTCTCTCTCACTGGTGGTATAAAGCAAGCTTAAGTCACCGTCTTCTGTAATGGTGGCAAAGCTTTTTCGATAAAATTCTGAGGCTACGCTCTTAATATCGCCATGGCCTTTAAAGTTACGGATCTCCTGGTATTGACGACCTTGCTCACCATTCACTTGAAAATACTGCTGCACAATTCCTGTGTCATAACTCACCAGTAACGAGCTAGCGCCAGCAAGTAGCGTCACATTTGTCACATTTGCCTTAGCGCGCCCCAGTGACAGCACTTGGCTAAGTTGCACAGCTTCTGCATCACGAATATCGTAAATAAATAGTTTATTGTCAGAACTTAAAATAAGTTGGCGCTGGTCTGGTGTCATCAGCTGCTGCTGAACATTAACCGGTGAGTCAGGAATAATACTATTATATGATCCCCACTCCACCTCTTCGGTCATCATATTCTCTTCACCTTCCTGGCGAGAGAGATGCCACGCTTTGTCGTCTGTCTGGTACACAAAGCTCATTTTGTCGCTACGGTAACCAAATACTAAATGATTTAGCGCGCGAGATTGTCGATCCGCGGTTAATACCTCATTGTTGTTATAAAAACGAAGTTTAGGGGTGATCAAGCGCTTATCATTTGGATAAGTGACCTCAAATTCAAGACCAGCAATAATCACCTGGCCATTACTCAGTCCCAGCGCAAAGCGTTGCTCACTTGGCGCTCCAGCCGAACTACTGACAATCTCTGTTCCCGCTGGCGTATTAATTTGTTCACTGCGTATTAGTTGAGAAGTTTGAGTGTCATAAAAATCGACTTTGCCAAGCTGAGATACGCGATACATGATCTCATTTTGCTCATCACTTCCTACCATCAGTGCAGGCTTTGGGTCGTAATACTCAGCGCTCACGACCGGTGTCACTTCGGCACTATCGAAGATTGGCTTTATCACATAAAGTAGATAAAAGAAGATCAGTAATAGCGCCACAAACACCATGATCCCACCAATGGTGACACCAATTTGGGCTGCTTTATCCTTGATTGCTCTGCGCGAAGAACCATTATTTATCAATAGGTTTTTCGTAGCAGGTCCAGGTTGAGATACCTGAGTTTCCATTAAGAACCTCGATTATTATAAAGCCAGTTAAGTTTTTTAACTGGGATTGCATTAACGACTATGCTAACACTAATGTTTTAAAACAATTTTTGTGCACGCGTAAATTTATGTGGAGCATTATATGACGCAAAAATGACACTAGTGTTACAGCGGTTAACTTATACTGTTCCGATTTTGAATTTGGCTATATTAGGCGTTAACCCCCTGCAAAACCAGGCAATAACGATCGACTATTTAGATAAATAAGGGAGTAATATCAAATGTTAAAATACCTAGTTACCCTACAAGCAAGCGATAGAGAAGGCTTAGTTGAGCAAATAGCCCATGCGGTTAGTCGCCATGGTGGCAACTGGCTAGATTCTGAACTACGTCATATCGATGGTATTTTTGCAGCGATCCTACTGCTGGAAGTCCCAGCCGCTCATTGGGATGAATTGATCGAAAATCTCGAGATGCTTGAGGGAGTATCGTTAACCTACTCCAAAACCAGTAAGCCACAGGCTAAAATTAAGCATGTAAGTTACTCCCTCGTTGCCTATGACAGACCGGGGTTAGTACATGAAATCTCAAATAAAATTAGTGCACTTGGGATCAATATTGAGCATATGAGCACACGTTACGAGAGTGCCAGCCATTCGGGTATAGCCCTGTTCAGAGCCGATTTTAATGTGGGAATGAAAGATGCGAATGATGAAGAGCAATTGACCCAAGCGCTCCACAGCATAGGTGATGATGTACAGCTAGATAAGCTGTCAGCGTAACCTTAACACAAGCCTGACTCGCCGCAGAGTCAGGCTTGTGTTAAAAAAGGGGCTAGATGTCGGTCTCATAGTCTTCGTAGTCGTAATCTGCTTTATTGGTATTTAACTCCCCTGTACAAATCAGATAACTAAAAGCCAAGCAATGGCATCAATAACGTCGGCATTAGGCTGTAAATTGGTTACATTGACGGCAGTTAAATGCTCATGCTAGCATCGGCGGCGATCAACTCTTTAATCAACTTAAACATCTGAAAAATAAGCTTTAAAAAATCAATAAGGACGTTCTTCGTCATTAAAATGGAATAAAATATCAACATTACTTATCTGCGCCGCATTAGTGTTTTTCCTGCTATTTGCAACGTTAGTAGTCGGTTCGACTCAACTTGTCTCATCAAAGCTAAATGCAGATAAAGAGTACAATCATCTTAAGTACCCCATTCATATTGTTCTGGTCGAAGAAAATGAGTTTGCCTATACTTATTCAGCAGAAAAAGGACAGCAGTTACTGCCACCAGGTACACATTTTACCCTTGATCTGCAGGTAGCTTTATTTAATACCTCTGCAAGAACGATAGAAATCAATCAACCACCTCTACTCGCTAAAGATATTGCTCATAGAGATTATCACTTAACCTTGAGCATGAGTTATCAGCTCGACAGTAAGCAGATCCCACAAGTCATTCCAACAAAACACATCGACACCGAAGCCAAGCATATTAGTGCAGCTGCATTTAGAAACACCATCGCAAGCTACTACTTGGCAAAAGACCTGCCTAAGTTTCAACAAGAGGCATGTGATGATTTGAAAAAACGCATTCAACAAAATCTATTAGCCCAAGGCTATCTGCTAACAACAATACATTTTGGCAATTTAACGACTCGAGACAATCCAAAACTGGAGTTAAGCCTCGGTCAATGCTAACCCCCTAAAATAAGTGCCTAAACCAGGTTTACGCACTTATTTTAACCGAACCTATTCGCTCATCAATCCCGGCTTACTTTGCGACTTGTCCTCGCGCCTTTAAATCAGCGAGAATTATTTTTGGCGCTTACAAGTCAGTACCATGTATCCCCATATCATAATCATTGTAATGTCATAGCTCTGAACTCTGAGCCATAAGCTAGATGTCATTGCAATCAAGCATTCCCACACTAGCAATCGAAAAAACCATTCCAAAGCTGGTATAACAATCTGTTAGACTAAGCGTAAATCTTAAAAAGAATTAAAATGTCATGCTTGGAACCTTAAGAAAAATGCGCAGCCACTTGGATGAGAATCATCTAGTGCAATATCAGCTACCTGTTGGCGAAGAGTTACTGGATCTAAATCCATTAATTGGTCAACAACTGACGTTAACTCATACCGGTAAAATCCTCTGTTGTAGCTGTGGTAAGAAAACTAAAAAGAGCTATTCACAAGGCCACTGCTATGTGTGCATGCAAAAACTTGCGAGTTGTGACATGTGTATTATGAAGCCAGAAACGTGCCACTACGCTGCGGGCACCTGTCGTGAGCCATCTTGGGGTGAGGCTAACTGCTTCGTACCACACTATGTGTACTTATCAAATACCTCAGGTGTAAAGGTCGGTATTACCCGCCATACCCAGCTACCTACCCGTTGGATAGATCAAGGTGCAACTCAAGGCCTGCCTATTTTTAAGGTAGAAACACGCCTACTTTCAGGTTTAGTTGAAACCGCGCTAGCTGAAATGATTGCCGATAAAACTAACTGGCGCACCATGCTTAAGGGCAACGCCGATGACTTAGATCTAAAGCAACAGGCCGCAACGTTAATTCCCCATATAGCAGAGCGTTTAAAAGAGATCACTGCAGAGCACGGCGAGTTTGCAGTGTCGAAGCTTGACGAGCAAATTCAAACAATTAACTACCCAGTTAGTGTGTTTCCAACCAAAATCAGCTCTCATAACTTTGATAAAAAACCTGAAGTATCGGGAGTATTACAAGGTATTAAGGGCCAATATCTAATCTTTGATACTGGTGTGATTAATGTGCGTAAATTTGGCTCTTACGAAGTCAGTGTGAGTTATTAACCCTAGCTCACAGCTATAACGTCAAACAAAAATGCCCTCTAAGCAGGGCATTTTTATTGCTGAGGTGAAGTTATATTCATTGCGCGTTGATTATCGTCTAAACGGCTAAATCTAAGCCACTAAATCCAAACTGCCGTTCTAAGTGGCTGGATCTAAGTGGCTGGGTTTAAGTGGCATCAGGAAACTGCCCTAAGATTTGCAGCTTACCTTTTTTGCTTACGCCAACCACACCTAGAGTTTGGCTACCGACGCTATCATAAGTAAGCTCAATTGATTTAAGCTCTCCCTTAGGGACACTGATACTCCGGCTCGACAACCCTTTTGTAAGGATCCCGAGGTTATCAACCTCCTTCTTACTGCCATCAGCCATTATCAATACGATTTTATGTAAGTTAACCGTCCCCTGAATGCACTTCATCTTTATGTGACTAACCTGCTTTTCAGTTTTTTTCGGTGTGACGGTATCGGTTTCCGTTTTGTAGCTGACCGTTTTTTCACTGATCTGGCTCCACTGTCCAGCGTAGGCGTTTACGCTACACACAAACCCAAAAATCAAGGCTGGAACAATTAAAAACTTCATCGTAATCTCCCTTTACTCTTACTATTCAAATTGTCAGTCACGGTGCAAAAGCCTGGGCTTACCAAGCAGACTTTTAAACAACCGGCACAGGTTTTAGCATAGTCGAAAGCAACTGTTCAAAACGTTGCTCTCTTTGTTCAGGGGTTTTATCTAGCTCAGTAAAACCTTGTGCGAGCACTCGCCAAACCGGCATTGGATTATTAGGCGTAAATAGCGCTACTAACACTGAGCCTTTTTCATATTTATCATCGACCCCTTGCGTAGATAAACCGGCAACTAAACCTGCCCGTTTTAATATTTCTTTATCACTCATTTCTGACTCTAACGCCAAGCCAAATCCAACCAATACACCTGGAGTTTCATTGGCTCTTGCTAAATGATACCCCTTGGCCTCCATAGACTCCGTAATAGCATGCTGCATATGATTGATAACGACTTGATTATCGATTTCGTCACTAGCATGTACAGCAAACATAGTTGGGTGCCAGGCAAAGGCTGTAGAAGATTTGTTTAATAGAGCAAGGTTCCCTGTCGTCACCATCGTTGTGCGTGTCGCAGCCATTTCAGCTTCGACATTGTCAGAGCTTGTACAGCCAGCTAAAAAAGACAGCCCGAACACTATCAAAAAGATATATTTTTTAATCATAAGTTGAAAATCCCTCTATTTATCTTGCACCAGCGTAACAGGTTAAACATTAACCTAACCTGACTTGCAGTGCACTGTCGACCATTAACGGTTGATTTACGAGCGCCTTTAGACTGATTTTATTCACAAATAAAAAAACCGACTCCTTTGAGTCGGTTTTTACTAAGCAAATGTTTTGCTTCTGAGCGAAAGAAACTTGTCCCGTCTTACTTAATATTAACCACTAAGCTTGCACCGCTGCTTGATGGTGCACCATCAGCGCTGATGTAGTACCAACCTTCTGCTGGAGCACTAATCGTCAAGCTTTCGCCATTACCTTGGTTTTCAGACTTAACTTCATACGAGCTTGGGTTTGCCCATGTTTGGCTATTGCCATAAAGATTAACATCGCCGCTACCGTGGCCACTTGCAACACTCACTTCTTCTGTTCCTGCTGGCACATAGAAGTAGTAGCTAGAGTGACCATCTTCGATACAAATCGCTTCACCAAACTCGACACCGCCATAACCGTATGGAGATTGTGTTGCACAAGCATCAGCAACAGCTACCGGAGTGGTTCCTGTATCGCCGCCTTCTGTAAGGCTAACTTTAAGGCTTACACCATTAAAATCTTGGTACGCTAGTAAGCTGATATATACCCAACCACGGTTAGCTATCACGCTTAGCGACTCTTCGTTACCATCATTTTCTGATCTCGCATCAAAGTCTAATGGCTTAGCCCAAATATCTTGGTTAAAGAACAAATCAACATCACCTTCACCACCCGATGTTGTGATATAAAGCGGCGTATTATCTTCTTCAACATAGGTGTAGAAGTAATTAATATCGCTGCCTTCAACACACTCAACATTTTCTTGAGTTAGCTTGCCATCTCTAATAGTGGCTGCGCCGCAATGCTCAACTGGGTCAACTGGCCCATCAGTATCAGCGTTATCACCAATTCCATCACCGTCAGAATCAGCCCACTCAGTAGGATCTGTTGGGAAGACATCAGCGTTATCACCTACGCCGTCACCATCGGTGTCTGACGTTTCAGTTGGATCGTTCGGGAACGCATCTTGACTATCAGGTACGCCATCGCCATCAGAGTCAACTGGCGGAGTAATACCGGTGTCAATTGAATCATCATTACTGGTCACTGATCCCAACCAAGTATTCCATTCACTATTATAATTTTGGCCAATCGTATTATCGATATAAGTTAACCAGCCATCGGCATCACCGCCACGCGCTAGCACCAATAAGGCATCAACATCACTTCTGTGGTTTTCGAATAGGAAACGAACCGCTAAGTAACCCCAGCCGTAAACACGGTCCGAACCACTGTTATAAGTATTCGCCAAAATCTCACTTAGGCTGTAAGCCTGTGAGCGCCCCATATCAACAGCCCCATCGTTACGATTTTGCTTAGAAATATACTCGGCTAAACCTTCAGTCCACCAAACTGACTTACCCGTATCAATATCAAAGTAGTTAAATGCGCCATAAAGGTTAAAACGACCATCTAAATAATGAACATACTCATGCTTGAGGTTCCACACCAAGATCTCATCAGTCCAAGTTGCTTCATGAGCAATAAATCGTGCCTGGTTGCCCTCTTGCGACGGCGTACCTTCTAAGTACATGCCACCATTGTTAGTGTTAATTCCAAAGATGACGCTGGCATACTGCGCATAATCATCATAACTATCGAAAATATTGACCTCAAGACTCTCATTTAAGTCATCAGCAACAGGCTGGTAGCCAGTAGCGAGTACATTATGGAATAGTGTTTCTTCACCGCCCATCAAATCACATGATGCTTGAAGCTCATCATTGGTTAACTGTTGCGCACGAATATAGATAGTGTCACTACAGTTGTAGTTTATAGGTAGAGCCGTTTGCTCAAGCTCCTCTTCCCAACCACAAATACCAAACTGCTCACAGTCACCTGGATTGTAATAATCAAGGTAACCCGCGGCGTCAGCCCACTGTGCAGACATGCGCTCAAATTTACTCATGTAAAGCTGCACACCGTCATTAAGACGTGTTTTTAAGCTTTGAGGTAGATCCCAATAGGCTTGATACTCATAGAAACGACCAAATTCATGAAAGGCGTCCGTTGATTCATATTGGTAATTAGAGTTTATAATGTAATCGGCTGTCGCGATATTCAGCAACGCATCAATCAGCTCACCATGTTCCATGGCTTTACTGTTGTAGTCTTCTTCCCAGCTACCGTAATAAAGCGTAGTTAGGGCACTGGTCATTGCTGCACGGTGGCGATTGCTTGCCAAAAAGTCTGCATTAAACCTTTGTAAGTAATCGGTGATCACTGGCACGCTTTCTAAAACACGATCAGCACTCGCCCATGAAGTGAAAAACTCCATCAAGGTGTCACCGGCAGTCGAGCTTAAATCAAACAATTTGGGGTTTTTCGAATACTCAACTAACGCCCCATAAACTGCATCAGCCGCCTGTGTATCACCGTAGGTTAAATCGTCATTATAAAACTCAATATAAAAGGCGCCGCGTAAAAAATAGAACAGGTTACGCATTTCATTGCCATTGCTGCTGTCATAGGTAGCGGCAATATTTTTTACCTGGTTCGCAACAGAAACTACATTTGCAGTTTGGTAAGCCGCAACCGATACCGCATCATTTCTAGAATAAAGCTCTGAGATACAAGAGATGTCGGCTTGTCGAACAAAATCAAATAATGCTTGACCACTTAAATCGGCAAGCTCACTACTACACATGTTCTCTTCTGCTTCAGCTGCAGGGCCTACAGCCCCCATTGGGCCTTCAACTTTCTTTTGTTTATTTTTATCTATGTTCTGACGCTGGGTCTTTTCAGCATTTTGTTGCTTACCAGGCACATTCGCGCCCTTTTCAAAACGACTTTTTAAGTCATTACCGTGTGCCGCTTTGGTGGTTTCTTTCGCTGTTGGCGCGACTTCCCCAGATGCTAATGCAGCACTAGGAAAGAGTATAGCGGTGCAAGCTAATGCTAAAGCATGTACTTTAAAAGTACCTTTGTTAGCTTGTACTTTAGATGATTCTATTGACATATTTGACTCCAATTATTATCGCGACTTTGTCGTAAAATCACCTAAAGCTTCAAAGTGATCTATTAACCTGTATTCGGTAAGGTCTTGCACGATTGAGATTGTATTATTCTTATATTGTTAATCTTTTGTTAAAAAAGATTGGTTAATTTATAATTTATACAATATCCATAATCAAGTGATAAATATGGGTGAGCATGCATATAGAGCGCTATTTGATGAATGAACATTCAAGAGTCAAAGAAGTGACTCCCCCATTAACAATGACATTGCCTGTAGGTGAGTCTAGAAGGTACGTGGATTGGTATAAAAAACAGCCAACAGCAAAGACTAAACCGTCAGTATTAAGCCAATCGAATAAGCGTAAAAAAGCTAATCTTAAAACGATAAAGTCTTCATTCAATAACAAATTAGAAGCAGCAGACAAAATACACAACAGCGATATTAGACGCTCCTTTGTTATCGAACACTCCCCCTTTCAATCTGAGATAAAGAGCGCTTAACTTCCAATTCATGTTGCAGATATTAGCCATATAAAAATGAGTCAAATAAAAAAAACGCCTAAAGATTAAGCCTAACAATCTGCTTTTAACGACTAAATATGCAAGTATTAAACTTTGATTACACCGATATAATAAAAAAAGATAACTTATAACCCTTTCGTGACAACATCCTGATTACAACTCCGCTAGATAATATTTTCCTCCAGGCTGACTATCACGCTAGAATGCATTTTCCTTTAGTTTGTTCTCTGTTACTCGTTTACGGGGCCCTTTCAGGTTTAATATTATGGAACTCATTTTTACCATTGCACTATTTGCCTTTTCATCGGGGATCACCCCAGGCCCAAACAACATCATGCTAATGTCTTCAGGTGTTAACTTTGGGGTTAAGCGCAGCCTGCCTCACTTATCTGGTATTTGTATTGGCTTTCCGGCAATGGTGTTGGCCATTGGTTTAGGCCTCAGTGCAGTGTTCCAAAACTACCCTGTTTTACATAGCATTATTAAGTATATCGGTATCGCTTATATGCTCTATCTAGCCTGGTTGATTGCTAATAGCAGCGCCAAGATGAATGGCAAAGATACGACCGCCCCACTGTCTTTTATGCAGGCCGCCGCTTTTCAGTGGGTCAACCCTAAGGCATGGATAATGGGAATAGGCGCTGTTGCAACTTTTACCACCATGAGCCAGGCACTTGCACCGCAAGTCGTCACGATCGCGTTAGTCTTCTTTTTTATTGCTGTACCAAGTGCATTTGTCTGGTTAGGTTTTGGTGTCGCATTGAAACGATTATTAAAGAACCAAAGACAGCAAAAAATATTTAATGTCACTATGGCACTCTTGCTTGTGCTATCGATCCTGCCTATGATCGCGCCATAACTCCTTCAAGGCTGCATCTGATGACTCAGATAATCGATAACGAATTACAAGCATACGCAACAGAAACTGAAAACTGGGTAAAGCAAGTGATTATGAAATATAACATTTGCCCATTTGCCCGGCGTGAAGTCGAGCGCGCGAGTATTCGCTATGCCGTCATTGATGAGTCTCGCATGCAAGATGTACTGCAAGCGCTTATTACAGAGTGTGCTTATCTTGATGAACACACTGATATTGAAACCACACTGTTTATCATCCCACGTGGTTTTGAAGGCTTTTACCTTTATTTGGATTTAGTCGATATTGCCAATGACCTGTTAATCGAACAAGGTTATGAAGGTGAATATCAGCTAGCGAGTTTTCATCCCGATTATTGCTTTGAAGATGAACCGCAAGACTCTGCAGCAAACTATACCAATCGCGCGCCTTATCCGACGTTGCACATTATTCGCGAAGCCAGTATGGAATTAGCGCTAGCGACTTATGATGAGCCAGAAACCATTCCTGAGCGCAACATAGCCTTTGCCGAGCGTAAAGGTACTCAGTTCTTTGTAGACTTATTAGCCCACTGTAAAAAAAGCCAATAAGCATACTCAATGGCAACGCCATGTTGGTTGTAGCCAAATCATTAATTATCAAGATTTAGGACATAAGCTTTATGGCTAAAAAGTATTACGTGGTATGGGCTGGTCGTGAAACCGGCATTTTCACTAGCTGGGATTACACTAAAAAGCTGGTCGATAAATTCCCACAAGCCAAATATAAGTCCTTCCCTAGTGAAGCCGAAGCGAAAGCTGCCTTTGCAACAGCGCCGAGTTATGGCAATGGCGTGAAAAAAACAACATCAGGCGCAGCGAAGACCAAAACGGCCGCTAAAGCCAGTCTTGATATCGACTTAAGTCGCTGCGATGTGTCTATTTTTACCGACGGTGGCTGTGAGCCTAATCCCGGCAAAGCGGGTTCTGGTGTCGCGGTTTATCATAAAGCCCAACTCACAGAGCTGTATTACGGACTTTATAATGCCAACGGTACTAATAATTCGGCTGAATTAAATGCCCTGCATCAGGCGCTATTGATTGCCGAAAAGGCACTAAAGCAGGGGCTAACGGTGCAAATTTTGAGTGACTCTCAGTACTCGATAAACTGTATCACCAACTGGGCTTACGGCTGGAAAACCAAAGGCTGGAAGCGCAAAACGGCGGGTGACATTAAAAACTTAGATATTATTCAGCAGTCCCACGCACTTTTCGATTCATTAAAGGACACGTTGGCGATTCAACATGTGGCCGCTCACGTGGGTATTGAAGGTAATGAACTGGCTGACCGCATGTCGATTTATGCCATTGATAAAAAAGATCCCGCATTCTGCCGTTACCCCGATCCGATAGTCCTCAGTGAAATCCTCAGCTTAAGAGCAGGCTAAGGCTAACGCCACGATTACATTACCGCCCAGTTGACACTTTATTACCGTTTATTCTCCTTTCGAGTTAGGTTTAAAGTGCCGGCTGTGGCACAATCGCCAGCATGAAAATCTACGCCCACATACATAGAGCCCCTATTCGCGTCATCCGTATCGGAAGACGTCGTGTTTGGCTGCGCCTAAAACGCGATATGTTAGTGTTGCAAGACGCGCTTGCTCAAGAAAAACAGGAGACTAAAGATATGTTAGTCACCTATAAGCGCCATACACGTAGACAAGCATCAAAAGAAGAACTGCTAGAAGCCAATAAGCAATTTGGCGATTTATTAAAAGGCCTTGGGCTAGGCGTGTTTGCCGTTTTACCCTTTGCACCTATCACGATCCCAATCGTGGTAAAACTGGGTAAGATTGTCGGCGTAGACGTATTGCCTAGCTCTTTTAATAATATGTCAGAGCGTAAGGCCAGTATCAAACGCGTCGCTAATGAAGCAAGATTACAATCAAGTTCTGAGCAAATTAAATAACTCTGCAATTAAGTTCTGAGCCAGTAAATCCTTTCGCCCCACCTTTCTCCCAAGTGTATAGCCTGATACTCTTAGCCTTAAGTCATTCTCATCATTAATAACAAGAAGAGTCCTTACATGAGCAACCTTATTATCTCTGGTGCTTCAGGCATCCCCTTATCTATTTTTAATAGCGACACATTTGTCGCTTGGCGCCAAGCGCAACCGCAGCGCATCCAAAACTGGCTCAACAGTACTCAATTTAACGGCAAAGGCGTAAGTTTACTTCCCAGCACTGAAGGCGAGCTAGAGCAGGTTATTTTTGTCAGCGATAGCGATGATTCGTACTGGCTATGCGGCGAGCTTGTAAACCAGCTTCCCGCAGGGCAATACCAGCTAAATGCCAATGAGCCACAGATAAAAACCGCCGCATTTAGCTGGGGACTTGGCGCATATCAATTTGATCGTTATAAGAAAAATACAAAAGAGCTACCAGTACTTATCGTACCAACGCAAGCACAAGCTGATGAAGCCAACAAGTTTATCCGCTCAGTGTCACTGGTACGCGATCTGGTCAACACTCCAGCTGCTGATATGATGCCACAACACCTTGCCGAAACAATGATAGTGATGGCACAAGAGTTTGGCGCTGAAATCACCCAGATTGTGGGTGATGAACTGCTTGAGCAAAACTACCCAACCATTCATATGGTTGGCCGCGCCAGTGAAAACCTACCGCGCTTAATCGATCTGACCTGGGGTGATGAATCAGCACCTAAATTAACCCTTGTTGGTAAAGGGGTCTGTTTTGACTCTGGTGGGCTGGATCTTAAACCGGGATCAGGTATGCGTCTTATGAAAAAAGACATGGGCGGCGCAGCGCACGTAATTGGTCTCGCGCAGCTGATTATGGCGCATAACTTACCCGTTCGATTGCGTGTATTAGTACCCGCTGTTGAAAACGCGGTATCGGCTAACGCCTTTAGACCAGGAGATGTCATCACCACACGTAAAGGCATCACTGTTGAAATCGACAACACCGACGCCGAAGGCCGCTTAGTCCTGTGTGATGCACTCGCCGAAGCGAATAACGATAAGCCTGAACTGGTGATTGATTTTGCCACGCTGACAGGGGCAATGCGCATTGCGCTAGGTACTGAGCTACCAGGCTTTTTCAGTAATGATGACGACGTGGCAGCAGGCTTTACCGCATCTGGCCTTAAAGTGGACGACCCTGTATGGCGCATGCCGCTACATAGACCTTATTTAGAGTTAACCGGTAGTGATATTGCCGACTTGGCTAACTGCGCCAAAACGCCATTTGGCGGTGCAATTACTGCCGCGTTATATCTAGAAGAGTTTGTAGATAAAGGGATTAGTTGGAGCCACTTTGACGTAATGGCATACAACGTACGTAAGTTACCGGGTCGCCCTGTTGGCGGTGAAGCCTTTGGTATTCGCGCGGTATTTGATTACCTGCAAAATCGCTTTAAAGCCTAATTAGCCTTAGCAAACATACCTATTAAAGGCCCGCATGTCGGGCCACATCTAAAACCTTACACCTCATACTCGATCGCATAGAGGATTTCGTTCACGATACGACATTAACAAGGTTAAAAAGTTCCCCTCAAAAATCCTATCAACATCACATTATTAATCAATCAAACTCTGTAGGTGCTGTGATTGCGTATTCAGTCACAATCTAAAGTCAAATTATGGATATGATTCATGCTCCTAGTCCAATGTCGGATTATGAACATGAGAATAAAAAAGTGAAAAAGCTAAAGTTATCTATTTTAATTGGTGCGTTACTTGGCGCACCTACGGTTGTAATGGCAGATGAATTCAAACCTTCTGTTGATTTAGGTGGTGCAGTTAAGGTTAAGTACTTCGTTGATGATGGCAATGAAGCCTCTAAATCAAATGGCGGCACATTCGCATTTGATGCATTAGAACTTGATATCGATAGTCAGATTAGTGAAAACTGGACAGCAAGTGCTAAGTACGTTTTCAAAAACTCTTCAAGCAACCATTTCATTAAATACGCTTATGCTGCGTACAATGGTGTTGAAGATTGGCAGTTCCAGGGCGGTGTTATCAGCAAGCCATTTGGTAATAAGAGCTTCATCTCACACAACTGGTGGGAAAGTATCAACTACTACATGGGCTTTGAAGATGACTACGATTTAGGTGCTAAAGCTATCTATAACACAGGTAACTGGACATCTGAAGTTGCCTTCTTCAAGAACAGTGAATACTCGTCATCAGATACCCGTGGTTACGCTGCTGATGGGTTTACAGGTTCTGTAGGTGACAACACCTATAACAACGAAGAAACCAACACATTCAACATTCGTCAGTCCTACGTTTTAGACTTTGATAAGTTAACTGTACAACTTGGTGCGTCTTTAGAATATGGTCAGTTATATGATGACGGTATGCGCAATAACGTTAATACAGGTAAAGACGGACACGGTACATCGACAGCTTATGCTATCCACTTAGATGCTCAGTACAGCGGTTACCAGCTACAGCTACAGATGGTCGATTATGACTATGACCAATTCGATAACGAAGACAAGAATGGTCTATACGCAATGAAGATGGGTGGCGGCGCTTATGAAGTTGCAGCTAAAGGCCAAATCTTTGCTGCGAACGTTGCCAAGACTATCGGTTATGACTGGGGCACTGTGACGCTTTATAACGATTACAGCCACTTGACACCAAACACTGATGTTAACGCTAGCCTAAATGACTCAGTGATCAATACCACTGGTATGAGCATTGCAGTATCTGACTTCTACATTTTTGTCGATCATATCTACGGTAAGAATGCAGTATGGATTGGCGGTCAACAAGGTCTTGGTATCGAAAATCAAGATGATGATTTCTACTCACTATTTAACGTCAGTGTTAGCTACTACTTCTAATATTGATGGTTAGGCGACGTATTTTATAAGTTGCTATCACGCAAGGCGGACAAGCGTTTTATTACCTTTCAGCCTTGCGTGATCTTTACAGCCATTATTATATTCAAACTACTCCACCGCACTTTGCTTGATTCAGTGCTATGTATGAGTGCTATGTATAAGTGCTGTGCTTAAGTTCTCGCTTTAGAACATGCCGCGCTTCACACAGCCCCTACCCCACAAATTTAGCTTTCACAGCAAAGCGCTCTGCTCTATGCTGTCATCTTACATAAAACAGCAATAAATCTGATAACTTATGGCTGCATTCTAGGGCTTACCTTGGTCAGTTTTAATCAATGTAGCTAACTGAAATAATGACTCAGCTTTACACTCAATTGACAGCAGGATGCTCAATATGAAACTCGCAATACTTCCTCTTCTCGCCTTCATCACCTTTTCTAGTCAGGCTTATGCAGAACCCGCTTCTGCAGAAAGTGTTAAGCAGCTAATGCATAAAACCGGAGCAGGAGAGCTAGGCATACAAGCCATGAACCAGATGCTACCTGCACTAAAAAACTTAGTTCCCGATGCGCCTGAAGCATTTTGGAGCGACTACATGGCAGAGTTTAATCCAGACGATTTGATTAAAATGACGGTGCCGATTTACCAAAAGTATCTTACTGAAGAGGAAGTTCAAGCCCTTAACGCTTTCTATGACACACCAGCAGGAAAGAAACTAATAAAAGTACAACCTCAGATCATGCAAGAGTCGATGATGGCAGGTCAACAATGGGGTCAAGCTGTTGCACAAGATGTGATGACCAAATACCAAATGCTAAAGCAATAGTCACTACTTAGCTCGCTGTAGTCCTTATAGCAGTCTGTATAAGAGAATGTTCTACTTCAGCGTATTTTGGGCAAACAACGTCAAAGAACCTAAATGGTGGAGTGGTTATGCCCTTAGGAAAGCATTCAACGCAGAAGTCAGCTACAAATCACGCCTAAAAAGCTGAGCTGTAAAGTTTGCACTAGAACTAGAACTAGCATTACCGGATGCGAAAACATCCGGTAATTGCTTGAACACCCGTAATTGTTAAATATTAACGATTAACTGATAGGAGACTCAAAACCTTCAGGCTTTAATGCCACTAACGAGCACGTAATCGATTGCAAAATATTTTCCGCAGTATTACCGATAACAAAGCCTGGAATACCAGTCCTTGCCAAAGTTCCCATCACTAAGATATCCACATCCTTTTGGTTTACAAACTCGGGAATTTGAACATCAGCAGCACCTTGCAGATGGTGAATGATAATGTCACCGCCAATACCAGATTGCTCAATGAGGCTATCTAATGCTTCACGATGACGCACCTTTGAGGCTTCAAGCTCTGTGTTAAGTTCGTCCTGATCAATTTTAATCCACAGACTGTTTCTCAGGTAACTTTCGAGTTGATACTCCCAACAAGACAAAACATGTAATCGATAATCACATCGGTTAGCAATATCTCGTGCTAACTGCAACATTCTGAGTGAAAGTGCGTTTTCTTCAAGACTTGTACTAATCGGATCTATCGCAACGGCAACTTGTCGTTTATCCAGCGGTTGATGGACTGAACGATTAAGCCAAACAGGGCATGGGCATTTTCGCAATAATGTCATATCGATAGCCTTGAATCCTTCACCAGTTTCAGACAAAGGTTCGGCATCTTTAATCAACAGATCATACTTATGCTTCAGGATATGTTTAATAATGTTTACCGCAGGTTTTTCGCCACTAAATACCTCTAAAGGTAAGGGAGTATCAGGCTCTGCAATGTGATTTAGCAGTCTGCTTTTATCTATTTGTTGATTGACGGTTTGCCGCAGGGCATTTTCATAAGTCTCTTGATATTGATTAATATTGTGATTGTGATTGGTATTGAGTGAGTTAGATGAGAGTGGCGGGCAAACAATCAAGCCTTTCAACTGTGCATTATTGGCTTGAGATAATCGTAGAGCTTGCCCTATTGAGTCACTGTCACTCGGTAATCCTTGACTAACAAATAATATATTCTTGAAGCTTTTCATCTCTACCTCCGTGATGTAGTGCACGCTGAGGGCTGTCATTAAGTTTTACCAGGAAATTGGCTTCAATAAATTGGGCGTCCGACGCTAAACTTAACATCGGTGTTATCAGCCCAAACATCTCGAATCCTTTATTCCATAGCGACAACAACACAGCTAAACGTAACAGGTTCTTTCAAGTATTGTTCTACGCAGGAAAATTATCCAATATGAAGTGTGAATAGATGCTCGGTAGGAAAACAAGATGAAAACTCATAACATCGCTACGGCAAGACCGAGTTATTGAGCTGCTATTTACAAATAAAGGTCAATTGTATGAATCAACGCTGAGGAGTATGAGGAGAGGATGATACTGCGCATGGCCATTCCTCATTCGTATCGTTAGCAGCTGGTCGATGAAGGCTAATTTAGTAATGGGAACGACAAGAAATTATAGTAATGGCTTGATCAACCTTAATAACCCCTGAATAGTAATTAAAACGATTAAACGATTAAACGGTTAAACGGTTATGTATAAAAATAGATCCGTCATTTTCCCTTGGTAATTAGCAAACCGACAAAATCAGTTGGTAGTTAAAGTACGACATAATCGCTTGGTGATCACACACAGCCTCAGTTGTTACAAACTCATTTTTGGACCAAAGCTATCCAGCACGGCGAATATGGCAAAGCCATGTGCTAATAAGCGAGAGTTAGGGTAGCGAACGAGCCGTTAAACACGGATGTTATTGGGACACGGTGATCACAAAGAAGAGCTACAGTCGAGGTCAGTTAAGCTCTTCATCGTTAACTTTATCTTTAGCTATAGCTTCGTGTTCTTCGTGAAAGCACAGCGCTCCGTGGTGAGATGAGTGCTTTAAAATAGAGTTATGTCGACGCTACATTGTAAGTGTTAGCGAAACCATTTTGGTAAATGTCTAAATTAGGCATCTAAGTTAGACATCTAGTCACAGTGACAAAACGTAGGCTAAGCACATGTTTCAGACACAAAAAAGCCCGATTGCTCGGGCTTTTTTATAACGCGATTAACAAGCGCTATCGATAAGGTGCTCAATTGGCCTCTCTATTGGATAAAGAGACAAGGTCTATAAATTTAACCTTCGATACCTTTGCTCGCTAGGAACTCATCATAAGTACCTTTGAAATCATTCACGCCATTTGGTGTAATTTCAATAATACGGTTCGCTAGTGACGATACAAACGCGCGGTCATGGCTGACGAACATTAGTGTACCTTCGTACATTTCTAGTGCGTTGTTCAATGACTCGATTGATTCCATATCCATGTGGTTAGTTGGTTCATCAAGTAGCAAGATGTTTGGCTTTTGCATAATGAGCTTACCAAACAACATACGGCCCTTCTCACCACCAGACAGCACTTTTACAGACTTCTTGATGTCGTCTGAACCAAACAGCATACGGCCTAGGTAGCCACGTACTGACTGGTCGTCATCTTCTGGTTTGCGCCATTGGCTCATCCAGTCAAACAAGGTCATGTCGTTAGCAAAATCTGACTCGTGATCCTGTGCGTAGTAACCAATCGCCGAATTTTCAGACCATTGGATAGTACCTGAATCTTGTGGGATATCGTGTACAAGAGTACGTAACAGTGTTGTTTTACCTACACCGTTGTCGCCCAAGATCGCAATACGCTCGCCCACTTCTGCAATGATATTAAGATCTTTAAATAGCGGGTGATCGAAGCCTTTCGTTAAGTCTTCAACAATTAGAGCGTTACGGAACAACTTCTTCTCTTGTTCGAAACGAATAAATGGGTTTACACGGCTAGATGCCTTAATTTCATCAAGCTTGATCTTATCGATAAGCTTGGCACGTGATGTAGCTTGCTTTGCTTTAGATGCGTTAGCAGAGAAACGTGCAACGAAGCCTTGAAGCTCAGCGATTTGCGCTTTCTTCTTAGCATTATCAGACATCAAACGCTCGCGAGACTGCTGCGCTGCCATCATGTATTCATCGTAGTTGCCTGGGAATACGCGTATATCACCGTAATCTAAGTCAGCCATGTGAGTACAAACAGAGTTCAAGAAATATCTATCGTGCGAGATGATAATCATGGTGCTGTTACGTTGGTTTAGCATCTCTTGCAACCAGCGAATGGTGTCGATGTCCAAGTTGTTGGTTGGTTCGTCAAGTAGCAGTACATCTGGATCTGAGAACAATGCCTGAGCCAAAAGTACACGTAGCTTAAAGCCTGGTGCGATTTCGCTCATTAGTCCGAAATGCTGTTCAACACCAATACCCACGCCCATAAGTAGTTCGCCAGCACGAGATTCAGCGGTATAACCGTCCATCTCAGCGAACTCCATTTCTAAATCAGCGACTTTAATGCCGTCTTCTTCAGTCATTTCTGGTAGTGAGTAAATACGGTCACGTTCTTGCTTCACTTTCCAAAGCTCTGCGTGGCCCATGATTACGGTATCAACTACGTTGAACTCTTCGTAACCAAATTGGTTCTGGCTTAGCTTACCTAAACGTTCGTTCACGTCTAATGAAACGTTACCACCTGTTGGCTCTAAATCGCCAGCAAGGATCTTCATAAAGGTTGATTTACCACAACCGTTAGCGCCGATCAGACCGTATCTGTTTCCGCCGCCAAACTTAATTGAGATGTTTTCAAACAGCGGCTTAGCGCCGAACTGCATGGTGATATTAGCTGTAGTAATCAAAGTGACAATTCCGCTTTTGGTTATATGATTAACGTCATCATAGATAAAACAAAAGCCAGTAATGCCAGATCATGGCAATTCCAAGATCCAACCTACTGGCCGAAGGCCGACGCAAGTGCGCATCGAACCCGTAAAATTAAGCGCGATACTATAGCATTTTAGCCTAATTTATCAACTACCAATACTCTGTTGCAGCGACTTTTAAACGCATCTGCTTATTATCTTTACACATAGAGCAAACCTCAGTCGCGAAAGCCAACAACACATTAATCATTAGTGCTTAGCAACACTTTATCAACGGCATCATTTTAATCTCTGTTTGCGTAAGCGATTAGCGTTAGTTACCACCGTCAGTGACGATAATGCCATCGCAGCTCCAGCAACCACAGGGCTGAGTAAAATCCCGGTGAATGGGAACAGCACACCTGCCGCAATGGGGATCCCTAAGCTGTTATAAATAAACGCGCCAAACAAGTTCTGCTTGATATTCGTCATGCTTGCTCGTGCCAGCGCCAAAGTGTCACTAATCACCATGAGTCGTGTTGATAACAACGTAAAGTCAGCACTCTCGATGGCAACTTCTGTACCACTGCCCATTGCAATACCGACATCGGCGCTCATTAGCGCTGGCGCATCATTAATGCCATCACCAACCATAGCAACTACTTCACCTGCTTGCTGTAATTCGAGCACCTTTTGCTGTTTCTGCTCGGGAAGCACCTGAGCAAATACGCTATCAATACCCACTTTGTCAGCAACTGCTTGAGCTGTTAGCGGGTTATCCCCAGTCAATAGCACGACCTTTAACCCCTGCCTTTTCATTGCCGTCACCGCTTGCGCCGCATCGGCTTTTATCGGGTCGCTGATTGAAACTATGGCTACCAGCACACTATCCATCGCTACAAATACGGGGGTTTGCCCCTGACTCGCAAGCTCTGACACCTGTTTTTGATAGCCCGATAAGTCAGCTGGATCTAACCCTGCTTGTTGCATTAGGCTCATATTACCCACGGCATATTGACGTCCAGCAACAACCCCAATAATCCCTTTTCCTTGCACATTGCTAAAGCTGTCTGGCTCATTGAGCGTAATCGATTGCCGCTTTGCCTCGGTAATTATCGCGCTGGCAAGTGGGTGCTCAGAATGTTGCTCTAAGCTGGCCACATGTTCGAGTAAGCTCAATTCATTGACGCTGTTATCCAATAGCAACATCTCTGTCACCTCAGGTGAGCCCTGAGTCACTGTGCCTGTTTTATCTAACACCACTGTTGTGATCTTACTGGCGGTTTGCAACGCTTCACCATTTCTGACTAAGACGCCCATCTGCGCGGCGCGCCCTACCGAGACCATAATCGACATCGGTGTGGCTAAGCCTAATGCACAGGGGCAAGCAATAATCAATACACTGGTTAACACAACTAACGCATGAGATAACGCGGGCTCAGGGCCCACTAGGTACCAGATAACCGAGCTAGCTATCGCAATGACGACAACCACGGGCACAAAGTATGCTGATATTTTATCGGTTAAGCGCCCAATGGGCATCTTAGATACTTGCGCTTGCTGCACTAGTTCAATAATTTTTGAGAGCTTAGTATCTTCAGCAACAGCTGTGACCTGATAGATAAGGCTACCGTTACCGTTAACCGTCCCAGCACTAATGGTATCAGCCTGCGCCTTGTGCACAGGGACTGGCTCACCCGTTAACATCGACTCATTAATAAATGTCTCACCGCTTATCACTACACCATCGAGTGCGACTCGGTCTCCCGGACGCAGTCTTAAACGATCACCTATGTTTAGCTGATTAATTTCAACCTCTTCATCACCCGAGTCACTGACTCGTATTGCGGTTGTGGCCTGTAGCCCTAATAAACGCTGCACCGCTTCGCTGGTTTTACCGCGAGCGCGTAGCTCTAATGCGTGACCGAGATTAATTAACCCTAAGATCATGACACTGGCTTCAAAATAAACGTGCCTGGTATCGGTAGGAAACCACTGCGGCGCAGTTACCACCATCATCGAATAGATCCAAGCAGCGCTCGTACCTAAAGCGATAAGCGTATCCATATTCGCGCTTTTAGCCTTAATGGCACGCCACATACCTTGATAAAAATGCCTGCCTGTTAGCGCCATCACCAACAAGGTGATAATACCCACTATGCCCCAAGCTAACTGTTGATTAGCGCTGTTGACCATCATCTCGCCGCCGAGTAAGCCCCACAACATTAATGGCACACCAAGCCCTAAACCTACGGCGGCCTGCAACATTCTTAAGCGATACTCTTTACGCTCATCTTCACCTTTTTGCGCAGCGCCGCTTTGGGCGTCGATGACAAGCTCACTGTCATAACCCACACTGCTTACGATTGCTATCGCTTTTTTCGCTGAGATCTCACCTGACACTAATACTAATTTATCGGCTAAATTCACCCTTGCCGATAAGCTATGGTTATTGCCGTCGCTCTGGTCTTGATTAACGTTGTCGAATGCGGACTCAATCTTTGCGACACAACTAGCGCAGTTCATTTTAGGCACGTACAGATTGATATTAGCCATGAGAATATTCCCCGATTTGTTTCTTGATTAAACTAAGCGTAATGTCTCCTATAAGGGGAGAGTCAAACCGAATTTTTATTTTCTTATAGGAGCTGAGTATTAATGAAGATTGGTGAAGTAGCAAAACTCACAGGTTTATCGGTAAAGAGCATCCGTTACTACCATGATATCGGTTTAGTCATGGGTCAAAGGGGAGATAATGGCTACCGAGAATACAGCGACAGTGCCGTTAACGCGCTGCAATTTATCCAGCACTGCCGAGCATTAGGCTTTGCACTGGAAGATTGCAAAGCGTTACTTGAGCTGCAAAATAACACCAGTCGTAATGCGGCTGATGTAAAAGAGCTTGCCTCACATCACTTGCAAGATATTGAGTTACGGATTAGCCAACTCAACATCTTACGAGAGCAACTCTCGCAGCTGATCCATGATTGCCAAGGTGGAGAACAGCCCAACTGCGCCATATTAAAGGGTCTTAGATAAAGCGCAAAAGTGGCTCATTCATTAGGTTTCCCCCTTCAAAGCCGCCCGTTATCTTCGTCGCAGATTGTCGATATTATCAATGGCCAAAGGCGGGATGCTACCCGCTGGGGTAAAACCAAATATCTGCCCATAAAATGATAACTCAGCCTCTAACGCTTGCTTCTTGCTTTGAGGCGAGACTCTATTGGCCGCATCATCATTAAATTCAAGATAAGCAACTGGGATCCCTTTCTTTTCCACTGCTTGGTAAATAATCTGTGACTGCTCTGCAGGAATAAGCGAGTCATTCACACCCTGAATAAGCAGTAACGGCTCATTGACCCCTTTAAGGTTATACATCGCTGAGCGCTGTTTAACGTTATCCATATTGCCCAGCAAACGAGTTAGGTAACGAGACTCAAACTTATGCGCATGACGTTTAAACTCTTCCATATCGCTGATCCCAGAGTAACTTACGCCAGCACCAAAGGTGCTGTAATACGCCACAGCTGACAACGCAGTAAAGCCACCAGCACGGTTACCTCTAATGGCCAGTTTCCGGCCATCAACTGAGCCACGATTAACTAAAAACCCTGCCGCTCTCACGGCATCATTAACATCAGATTTACCCCAATTGCCATATAGGCTATTACGGTAATCTCGGCCAAAGCCCGTGCTGCCTCGGTAGTTGACATCAAACACCGCAAAGCCACGGCTGGTCCAATATTGGATATCTCGCCTAAATGCACGGCTCGCTTTAGCTGTAGGACCAGGGTGAAGCATCATGACCAATGGCGGTTCATGATCTTTGGGGCCTTGAAAGTTGGGGTTTTTAGGCAGATACAGATAGCCATGGGCGGTCTGATTATCACCGGTTGTAAAGCTCAAGCTCTGTGCTCTTGAAATATAGTTAGGATCCATAACGGTTAGCCTCGGTGTATACACTAGCTCAGCCGCGCGGCCCTGGATCTTGTAAATCCCCTTTTCAGGGGTTTCTTTTGCCCCTACAAATAGCACTTGGTTTTCATGCTGAGTAACGTAGGATATTTCTGCAAAATCAACCGCGATGGGCTCAACAATACCGTTTAAGGTATCGATACGAATGAGCTGAGCCAAGCCTTCGTGGCTAAAGCTGGCAATTAAGCTGTGCTCGTTTTCAAACGCATAACTACTTTGCCCTATTTGCCAGTCAGCAACCGCAAACTCAGCTTGTTTTTCTAGCACGATTTCAGGCTCAAGTTGCGCATCTAAGCGATAGATATTCCACCAGTTATTAAAGTCTGCAACAAAGTAAAGCTGGCCCGTCGGGCTAAACAAAGGTTGAGAGATAGAGCCTTTTTTTGGCATCTCAATTTGCCTTGAATTAACAATAACGCCCTTTGAGTCAAGATCCGCGAGCCACAACTCGGTGTTATCCCATGGCATATTAGGGTGGTTCCATGACACCCAAGCCAGCTGGGTTTGATCCGGTGAAAGAACTGGCTTTGAATAAAAGTCGGCGCCAGAGCTCAAGATCATACCTTCATCGGCATAGGACAAGTTGATCCCCACAAGACTGTTAACCGGCCCATTTTGACCACGGTGGTCTTCACGAACACAAATTAATCGAGAGGCTTTGGGGTTAGAGATGCAACCAGCGTGACGAGTACCATTAGGTGTTAATGCAAATGGCGCTTGATTCGGCGCTATTCGATACAAGATTTGATCTGAAAATTTAGTCGCAAATAGGCTATTACCAATAGCCACAAAAGGCGCGCCGCCATATTCATGCACTCGGCTGCGAATATTGAAATTTGACGACACCACTTTATTGATAGAGCCATCAAGGTCGAGTCGATAAACGCCCTTCTTGCCAGCATTATCGGCATTAGACTGCACAAAATAAATGCCTTGAGACGTGGCACGAACATCACTAATGTCATCGGCTAAATCATAGACATCTTCCGGTGTAACCGGAGACTCCCAACTCCCAAAGTCGGCAAGGGTAATACCCTCAACTTGTCTTGGCACTTCTGCAATATCAGCCTGCTTGGGCGCTTCATTACACCCCATTAGTAGCAGGAAACTGACTAAGGTGAGTATCGCTAATTTAAACGCTATCATTGTGCCTCTTAGCAGCCAATTATTAACACATAGCCAAATGATGAGAGGTAAATTCATGTTTAGAGGTCATTTACAGTCTCATTCGGTGTACGTTACTTTCGAGTCCATTTTTTGGTAAACCAGCGGATCGCAGCCAGTTGCTTGGATTTACTTAATCCAAAATAGATGCACACCCATGGCGAAAGCAGAATATACCAAGGGGTTGCCGCTGTGCTTCTGCCGGTAAATAACAGATAAAAAAAGCCAAAATAGATCACCAGCAGACCGACGCAGCCTACAACAAACATCATTAATTTCGTCGCCCTTTCAAGCTTATCCATTTTGTTCCCATATTGCTTTTATTCTGGCGCTATTATGACCTATAGCTAAACCATTATTCAAACTCTGTTAATGGCGCATAAAAAAACGGGCTGATGCCCGTTTTTATCGATGAATTAAAACTTACAGACGAATACCGCCAGCGATTTCAAATACGCGGCCGTTTACTTGGCCATGTACATAGACATTTTCAATGATAAAACGCACTGTTAAGTCTTACTCTAAACGCCCGGGCAATTGCCACCATTGATGGGACCTCTGTGCCAGTCACAAACTTATAAGCGAATGCCACCATCGATTTCAAATACGCGGCCGTTAACATAATCATTTTCAATGATAAAGCGTACCGTCGATGCGATCTCTTCTGCTTGACCTAAACGACCTACTGGTACCATCTTCTCTAAACGCTCAAGCGCTTCAGGCTTCATTGCCGCAGTCATTTCAGTTTCAATTACGCCCGGTGCAACCGCTGCGCTACGAATATTGTAGCGAGCCAGCTCTTTGGCCCAACCTACGCTCATTGCCGCAACGCCTGCTTTTGACGCCGCGTAATTTGACTGACCTACGTTACCCGCTTTAGCAAGACTTGAGATATTAATAATCACGCCTTCTTGCTTAGTTTCTATCATGGCTGCTGCCGCTTCACGGCCACATAAAAATGAACCTGTTAGATTGACGTTGATGACAGACTGAAATTGATCGAATGACATACGATCAATCACTTGGCCTTCTTTGGCTTTGAGTAAAAAGCCATCACGCAAAATACCTGCGTTGTTAATGAGCACGTTTACCTGACCAAAGTCTTCCTTAATAAACTGGAAAGTGGCAAATACGTCTTCTTCATCGGTGATATCTACGGCATAACCTTGAACTTCAGTCGTTGCACCTATGTTGGCACAGGCTTTTTCCAACTTTTCTTGGTCAACGTCGATAAGTGCTAGCTTGGCACCTGCAGCCGCTAAATTCTCCGCCATGGCGTAACCTAGTCCACCTGCACCACCAGTAATAACAACAACCTTATCTTTTAAATCCATTGGATCACCCTTTGTTTTTTATCTGCTCAGACTGAGCAAACAGCTCAAAAATACTCGAAAAATCTCGTTTACCATTACCTTGTTTCGCATGGTTTACATAGAGGCTTCGCGCTAATGCGCCCATTGGCGTGCTTGAATTGGATAACAGCGCCGCCTCTTGCGACAGCCCTAAATCTTTCACCATCAAGTCAACCATAAAGCCGCCTTGATAACCGTTAGATGACGGCACCGACTCCATCACATCTGGACACGGATTATATTTATCTAACGTCCAATTGCCGCCACTACTGACTTTCATAATATCGGAAAGAACTTTGGGGTCTAAACCATGGTCCACTCCCATCTGTAATGACTCCGATGTGGCAACCATTAAGACAGAAAGCAGCATATTATTACATATTTTAGCCACTTGCCCAGCACCCGGACCTCCTGCGTGGAAGATATTAGCGCCCATCGCGTTTAATACGCCTTGTGCCTGTTCAAAAGCCTTATCGCTGCCGCCACAAATAAAGGTTAATGTTCCCGCCGCTGCGCCCGCTGTGCCTCCCGATACTGGCGCATCGATAAAGGCTAAGCCTTTGCTTGCAGCATGCTTAGCCACAAAGCGGGCACTGTCTGCATCAATGGTTGAACAATCGATAAGTAAGGTTCCTGGAGCAACCACATCAATTAAACCTTTTTTGGTATCATCGTTTGCATCCTGGCTTGACTCATTCGTCACATACAGACTACGCACATGCTTACCCGCAGGTAGCATAGTCACAACAATATCCGCGCCAGCCGCAGCGCCGCAGGCACTCGTTGCCATCAGTGCGCCTTGATTGCATAATGCCTGCATTGCCGCTGGTACCAAATCAAATACTTTAACGGTAAAACCCGCTTTTATCAGGTTGACCGCCATTGGCCCGCCCATGTTTCCTAAACCAATAAATGCAACTGTACTCATTATTCACTCCGGTTCACGTTTGTGAGTGTTGGGATCTTAATCCCTGTCGCGGCCAATACCACTCACCGCTCATTTATCTTGCGTGAAAGCGCACTCATGTGCGCTATCGTGCAACGCTTAGCTAATGTTAATCTTTAAGCGAATGGCTAATGTAAATCTTTAAGCGGATGGTTTTCATCATCCCAAGGCGATTGCAGCAGAGCTTGTGCATAGCCTTGTGGGAGCGCCGCAACATCTGCAAAGCGCCACTGCGGATTGCGGTCTTTGTCGATAAGCAAAGCACGCACACCCTCAGCAAAATCCGCCTTAGCACAGCAATTAACGCTTAAGCCAAGCTCAAACTTAAAACACTCTGCTAAGCTCAACTCTTTACCCTGTACTTCAGTCAGCTTTGATTGCAGATGCACAAGACTTAAACTGATTGGGCTACCCGCTAACATGGTTTTTAGCGCTTTTGCTAGCCAGGGCTTTGCCTCTAATACGTTTATCTCTAACACATTTCCCTCTAACGTATTGCCCTCAAGCATGTTCGACTCAAGTTGGCAGACTCTGCTTACTATTTCACCAAGACTTCCCGACATTAACTCATCAATTAATGACTGGTTTTGCTCAAGCACGCTCTTTGCTAGCGGCGTTTTACAGCCAGTACCCATAATATTAAGCACTGCGGTTAATGCTTGATGATTCGCATCATTGTTATCGCCCCAAGGTAAAACCGTTAATTGGTCAAACAGAGCGCTTTTATCATCGCTATTGAGATAGTGATTACCAATGCCTACATAATAAGCGTCTGCGCCGCTCATGTTGTAAGCGGTCATCCCTAAAAACAGGCCGCTTTTACCCGGCATACGGTTTAAGAAGTAACTGCCACCCACATCAGGATATAGACCAATAGTGACTTCTGGCATGGCAATGCGCGAACGCTCAGTGACAATGCGATGACTCGCGCCAATCATTAGCCCCAAACCGCCGCCCATCACAATGCCGTCGCCCCAAACCAATACTGGCTTACCAAAGCTATGCAGCAGATAATCAAGCTCATACTCTTGTTTAAAAAACTCCGTCGCCGCCTCAGTCACTTCGCCCGGTGTTGTTATTGATGCCTGGTAAATAGCGCGCACATCGCCGCCAGCACAAAAGGCTTTTTCACCTGCACCGTCTAGTACAACTGCAGCTATATTCGGGTCACTTTGCCATGTGATGAGCTGCGCAGTTAATGCCTGCACCATGTTTAGGTTCAGTGCATTAAGCGCTTTTTCGATGTTGAGCGTTGCCACACCAACTTGCTTACCCGTATCGGTATTTAAGGTACTAAACAGCACTTGTTCATGACTTGCCTGCATATTGAGCTCGCTCATTAGCCGTTCTTCCAATTCGCTTTACGCTTATTTAAAAAGGCATTTACCCCTTCCCCCTGATCTGCTGTATCAAACAGTTCAACAAATAGGTCGCGCTCTAACGGTAGCGCATCAATTCTTGGCATGCTGCGTCCAGCCTGTATTAATGTTTTACACGCCTTAATACTGCTCGGGCTTTGATTTGCCACTTTATCTGCAAGTGCCATTGCGGCATTAAAGGCATTACCTTGCTCAACCACTTCTTCAACTAAGCCTATCTGCTCAGCTTTGGCAGCAGTAATACGCTCACCACATAAAATCATGCGCTTGGCCCACCCCTCACCCACTAGCGCGGTTAAATTTTGGGTACCACCTGCACAAGGAAGTAAACCGACTGTCGCTTCAGGTAGCGCGAGCTGGGCTTGCTGTTCACAAATACGTAGATCGCAGGCAAGCGCCACTTCTAAACCGCCGCCCATGGCATAACCGTTAATGGCCGCAATTGATACACCTCGAAACGCACTTAAGGTTTCAAAGGCTTCACCAAAGTAACGTGCCATATCGGCTGCATTTTGCTTATCGCCGTCTGCAAACAGCTTTAAGTCTGCGCCTGCCGAGAAGAACTTTTGCCCTTCGCCCGTGATCACCAAAGCATAAACATCTTTGTTTTCGTTAAGCGCTAATACTTTGTATTTTAGCTCTTGTAAGCTCGCTGCCGTCCAGGTATTGGCTGGCGGATTGTTCATGCTGATCACCGCTGTGTGACCGACGATACGCTCGATTAATAAAGACTGTTGCTCTAAATCCTGATGTTCCTGAGACATGGTAACTCCCTATACAAAACTGAAATCAAGTTAGGCGGCTAGCTCGTTTAAACGATGCCGCTAATACTGTGCGCTTATAAGATGGCTTATAGAATGGCGCCTGCGTTTTCATCTAACAAACGGCGCGAAATAATTAAGCGCATGATTTCGTTAGTTCCCTCTAAAATTTGATGCACTCGCACATCTCGCACATAGCGCTCTAATGGATATTCTCGAATGTAACCATAGCCACCATGAATTTGCAGCGCAGCGTCACACACCTGAAAACCGATATCGGTGGCAAAGCGTTTTGCCATGGCGCAATACGCTGTGGCTTCTGGATCTTGCTCATCTAACTTAAATGCAGCTAAGCGCACAAGTTGGCGCGCAGCTACCAGCTCAGTCGCCATATCGGCGAGCTTAAATTGCAATGCCTGAAACGCCGCTAACGGCTTACCAAACTGCTTACGCTCATTCATATATTGAGTCGCACGTTCAAGTGCGGCTTGGGCGGTACCAATTGAGCAGGTGGCAATATTGATGCGGCCCCCATCAAGTCCCTTCATGGCAAAGGTAAAGCCTTGACCTTCTTCACCGAGTAAATAAGCAACTGGCACCCGTACGTTTTCAAAGGTGATTTCACGGGTTGGCTGGGCGTTCCAGCCCATCTTATCTTCCGCTTTACCGTAAATAACTCCGGCAGCATCGGCTGGAACCGCAATCGCTGAAATGCCTTTAGGGCCCGCCTCTCCGGTGCGGCACATCACCACTAATAGCTCAGTGGCTCCCGCGCCAGAGATAAACACTTTAGAGCCTGAAATGACGTACTCATCGCCCTCACGTACCGCTTTAGTTTGCAATGCAGCAGCATCACTGCCCGCCCCTGGCTCAGTTAAGCAATATGATGCTAGCTTTTCACCTGTAGTGAGTGACTCAGACCACTCTTGACGTAATACTGCTGTACCAAAGCTGGTGACCATCCAAGTGGCCATATTGTGGATAGTTAGCATGGCTGTAGTTGCGGTGCAGCCCATGGATAGTTGCTCAAAAATAATCGATGAATCTAAGCGTGATAGTCCCATTCCGCCTTCAGATTCTGGCGAATACAGTGAGCAAAAGCCTAGCTCGCCCGCTTTTTGAATCACATCTTTGGGAAAGTGATGCTCTTCATCCCATTTGGCGGCAAAGGGAGCAAGCTCCTCTTTAGCAAACTGCTGGGCTAAATCGGCAAATTGGCGTTGGTCTTCATTGAGATTAAAATCCATCGGGGTACTCCTGTTGTCCTGTCGATTGCCTAAACTAGTTATCTCGTTTCAGGCTGTGGGTCTTTTGCTAGTACAGCCTTTAAAGACATGTGCTGCCGACCTCTATTCGTTATAACTTACGTGTTTAATCTGCTTGGTGTCGCTAGTAGGCTTAGTGCCATGTTGGCGCTAAGCCTACATAGCTAAGCCTGCATAAGTAGACATCATAGCCACCCATTTGGGTGGCTATTGTGACGATTACTTAAGGTCGATAGTCATATTCGGTGCTGATGCAACGGCAATATCTGACTCAAACCAGCGAGCTGTGATGGTCTTGGTCTCAGTATAGAAACGTACCGCTTGCTTACCGTATGCGTGCTGATCGCCATAGAAACTGCCTTTCCAACCAGTGAACGAGAAAAAAGGCAATGGCACTGGAATGGGGACGTTAATACCCACCTGACCCACTTCAATCTCGTGCTGGTATTTACGTGCAGCTGCCCCACTGGCGGTAAAGATGGAGGTACCATTGCCGTATGGGCTGTCGTTCACTATCGCTATCGCTTCTTCTAAGGTTTGGGCATTCATGCAGCACAGCACTGGGCCAAATATCTCTTCTTTATAGATGCTCATATCAGTCGTGACTTTATCGAATAGAGTTGGGCCAACCCAATTACCCGACTCATAACCTTCAACGGTAAAATCGCTACCATCGAGTAAGCAATCGGCGCCCTCCTCAATACCTTGTGCAATCAGGCTCACTACGCGCTGCTTAGCGGCAGGGCTAATTACCGGACCATAAGCGGCATCTTTATCATCCCAAAGTCCTGGTTTGACTTTAGCTATCGCCTCTTTTAACTCAGGGATCCACTCTTTTGCTGCGCCAACAAACACAGCAACTGAAAGCGCCATACAACGTTGACCCGCCGCGCCAACAGATGCGCCAACTAAGTTATTAATCACTTGTTGTTTATTGGCATCAGGCATAATCACGCAGTGATTTTTAGCCCCGGCAAAGGCTTGGACACGCTTTAAGTTATCAGTACCGGTTTTGTAAATGTATTGACCCACATTCACCGAACCCACAAATGAGATGGCTTTAATATCTGGGTGAGAAAGTAAAACATCCACAGCCGTTTTATCGCCGTGAACCAGCTGCACTACGCCTTTTGGTGCGCCCGCCTCTTCAAATAGCTCTATTAAGCGCTGCGGCGTCATTGGATCTTGCTCTGATGGCTTTAAGATAAACGTGTTACCGCAAGCGATGGCTAACGGGAACATCCACAGTGGGATCATCGCTGGGAAGTTAAATGGGGTAATACCCGCGCAAACACCCAGTGGCTGGGTATAGCTGTAAGTGTCGATTGAACGTGCCACGTTTTCAACGGTTTCGCCCATCATCATAGAGGCAATATTGCAGGCATGCTCAGCCACTTCGATGCCACGCCATACATCACCTTTGGCATCATCAAATGTTTTTCCGGTTTCTTGGGCTAAGATAGTGGCAATTTCGTCGTGATGTTGTTTTAAAAGGTGCTGATATCTAAGCATCACACGAGCACGCTCTGAAACAGGCACCTCTTTCCAGCTTTGAAAAGCGGCTTTAGCACTGGCTACCGCACTTAACACTTCGGTATGGTTCGCTGCATTTACCACTGCGATGGTTTCATTATTGGCAGGATTGGTCACGGCTATCTGCTTATCACCTTGGCCTAATACCCATTCGCCGTTGATGTAATGTTTCACTTGAGTTGTCATATCGCTTCCTACTTTGGCAATGTCATTTGCTGACATTTGCAAAATGATGAACCCGCTCGGCCAATTTATTATTCTGGTATTGCGAGTAAACACATCGGTTCACTTGCTATTAGTACCTTGCTTATTAGCATTTTGGCTTTAAACGGGTTCGGTCTTGTTGAATACTGTCGTTTATCTTTTATTTGCTACAACCGAGCCTTTAAAGCTCAATTGCCATCGCTGTTGCCTCGCCGCCACCAATACACAGTGATGCTACTCCGCGTTTTAAGCCTCGCGCTTTAAGGGCATAAATCAAAGTCACCAGTACACGCGCACCCGAGCAACCAATAGGGTGGCCTAGCGCACAAGCGCCGCCATTAACATTGACTTTATTGCCGTCGAGCCCAAGCTCAGAAATGGCTAACATGGTGACCATGGCAAAGGCTTCGTTGATCTCATACAGATCCACGTCCTCTTGAGCCCAGCTCACTTTATCGAGCAGCTTGTTCATCGCGCCAACAGGAGCGGTAGTAAACATTGATGGTTGTTGTGCGTGAGTGGTGTGCCCCTTAATGGTTGCCATCACATCAAGACCTAACTCATTAGCTTGTGCGCGGGTCATCAACATCAATGCGGCTGCGCCATCTGAAATGGAGCTAGAGTTCGCGGCGGTAATAGTGCCGTCTTTGGCAAAAGCTGGGCGCAGTGTTGGGATTTTGTCTGGGCGAGCGTTACCCGGCTGCTCATCGGTATCTACCACGATATCGCCGCGGCGGTTTGCTACGGTTACCGGCGTGATTTCATCGATAAAGGCACCTGAATTAATAGCGCTATTGGCTTTTTCCAGTGAGCTCAGTGCAAAGCTGTCCATCTGTTCACGGGTTAGCTTAAAATCGTCTGCGGTGTTTTGCGCAAATGTGCCCATTGCCCCACCGGTATATGCATCTTCAAGACCGTCAAGGAACATATGATCCAGCACCTTACCATGTCCCATACGCATGCCACCGCGCGCGTTATCTAACAGGTATGGCGCTTGGCTCATGCTTTCCATACCGCCAGCAATAATCACATTCGCGCTGCCAGCTTTAATTAAATCATGGGCTAACATGACGGTTTTCATGCCGGATCCACACACCTTGTTGACTGTCGTTGCGCCAACCGATAGTGGCAGCTCAGCGCCTAAGGTTGCTTGGCGTGCTGGCGCTTGACCTAAACCCGCAGGCAGTACGCAGCCCATCAATACTTCATCAACCAGTCCACCAGCTAGACCGCTTTGTTGCATCAAGCCCTTGATAGCTGTTGCGGCGAGCTTTGGTGATGTAACACTGGATAGTGCACCTTGGAATCCGCCCATTGGGGTACGCTTTGCTGCAACGATAACGATATCTTGATCTAACTTAACTGAACTCATAATTACTCCGGTAATACGCTAGTTAACCTTTAATAGAAGCGGTCCAAAGCCGTGCAAAATGTAGGTTGCTGCAAAGTTTCGTGTTGACCGCCGCGAGGTTATTGCCTAGTTAATATAAAGTGCGCTTCTGCTCAATATTTAACACTGTGACGTTTACGCGAACGTAAAGCAAGGGTTGTTTGGTCAAACATCTACCAAAGTATAGGACTGAGTTGTCACATAGAATTTACACTAGCGGGGGAATACAGACTCTGCGTTTTGTTACTTGTGATCAGCTTGAGGTGCACTAGCCTTTTATTATTAATACAGCAAATAGTTATACCAATCAGTTACACGTTTCACTGCACATAGCATGTTGATGCTCTATCGATTGCAATGCGAAACATGATGAACAAATAACCAAAGGATGCTTATGAAAAATATATCGATATTGTTAGTGCTATTGACCAATATAATGCTGAGCGGCTGTGTTGCTGTTGGGGCGGTAACCATAGGAGCGGTAACTTATTATAAAAGTTCGAAGCATGAAGTGGCCACTGTGAATATAAAAGCGACACCAGAGCAAATCTATCAAGTCGCACTAAAAACCATTCAAGCTAACCCCTTGCTGGCCATAGCATCGAGCTCTATAAAAAATCACGCTATCGAAATTACCAAGGGAGATTTAAACGCAAGTTTAAAGGTCTCAAGCATAGCGCCTGACTTATCTCAACTTCTGATCACCTCTGATGTGGATCCGCAACCAAGCACACAATTAGTCTTAGATGGCGTTTTTACCGTTTGTCGCTCACTTGATGCACACTGCGTTTTGGTTGCTGATAACAATTAAACTTACACGCTAAGTGAAACCGCCTTATACCAAAATGCCGATATTCAATAAAGAACATCGGCATTTTGCATTAGCGAGTTAACCCCTTAACAATTAAGACTCCCAGGGGGTAATTTCGGTCATATCATCGAGGTTATAAGGGGTAAGCTGATACACATAATAGTTGAGCCAATTACTCACCAACAGACTACCGTGACTGTGCCAGCGTGCGATAGGTTCTTGCTCAGGATCATTATTTTTAAAGTAGTTTTGCGGTAAGTCAGGCATTAACCCCTGAGCGAGATCGCGCTGGTACTCATCTTTTAAGGTCGACTTTTGATACTCAGGATGGCCCATTACAAATAGGTTGCGATTATTCTTACTGAGTACCATATAGGCACCTGCCTCATCAGATTCAGTCAATACCTCAAGTTCTGGATGCGCACGTAGCTTGTTAATGTCCATCTCAGCAAAACGAGAATGTGGTGCAAAGAACTCATCATCAAAACCACGTAGTAAAGGGTAATGCTCTGTAGTGCGGCGATGGTTATAGACACCTGAGCGCTTTGTTTTAAGCAATGATCGGTTTAAGTCAAATAGATGAAACAGTGCAGCATGCGCTGCCCAACATAAGAAAAGAACCGAGGTAACATGCTGCTGCGACCAGTCAATAATCTCACGAATATGATCCCAGTATGACACGTCTTCAAACTCAACCTGCCCAAGTGGCGCACCAGTAATGATTAAACCATCGTAGTTTTTCTGGCGCACATGCTCAAAGTCTCGATAAAAATTATTCATGTGATCGATTGAGGTATGTTTGGACTCTTTATCGTGAATTCTGAGTAGATCCACATCAACTTGTAGCGGAGTATTCCCTAAAAGACGTAACAGCTGCGTTTCGGTCTCGATTTTATTCGGCATTAAATTCAAAATTAACACCTTCATTGGACGAATATCTTGATTCGCTGCCCGAGTTTCAGACATAACGAAGATATTCTCAGATTCCAAGATCTCTGCCGCGGGCAGATCATCGGGGATTTTAACCGGCATAGCGCGCCTCTTTTCTAATTCGAATGACCTATCAGAATGAGACGCGCCGTTTAAATTAACTCGTGGTCAATTAATTTAACGTGCCACCTTCTGCACTAAAACTGACATTGGCTCACTTGAGTCCAAATCAATTCGATAAGCTTGTGTATTGATAAACATCAACTTGTCATCAAGACTAATGCGCGCCCCAATCGTATAGGTATGGCCGTCTTCAAATTGATCTCTATTAATTAAAAACTGAAAAGGTGTTGGTGTGCTGACATCATTACGCTCAAACTCTGCAATCACTACAGCAGGCGCATCCATTAAAGACACATCCTGAACTTGTACAGTGATGACGGCATCTTCAGGGAGTATCATGCGCTCCTTGTACCAAACTTCACCTTGGATCTCCACCACTGCATTAGATGTTGCACAACCGGTCAACATACTTGCAGCTACCACTAAAGGTAATAAAGGCTTAAACCACCGTTCCATATTTATACTCCTCATAATACATTAAGACTTCTAGAAGTCTATATGTCCGTACTTGAAATTATATCAGTTAAATAGAAAAGTCTATTAGCTACCTATCGATAACAGCTGTTAAAGAATAGGTATTCTCACAATCCTTGTCACAGCAACTGACAATTAATCTTGTTCTAATACACTTATCTTTCTATGATAAGTTACCTATTCGAAGTCGAATACCCATATGACACAAGCAACTGCAATAATTGTGGGCGCTAGCTCATTACTCAGCCGTGAAATTGCAAAACAACTTGCAGATGAAGGCGTTGAACTGGCCCTGTTAGCACAAGATCCACAATCTCTTACCGAGTTTAGCCAATCCTTGCCCACTAAGGCGCAGGTTTTTCCATTGAAAATTGATGATCCAGAAGCCGTGATCAGTACCATTAATGCTGTTTGGCATTCTCTAGGCGGCGCTCATCTTGTTCTGGTTAATACAGGGTTAACCCATTACGATCCTGAGCTACCATGGCAACCAGAGCAAGATATCATCACAGTAAATGTGCAAGGCTTTTCAGCCATTTGCAATACTGCCTTTAGGCTATTTCGCGATCAAGGCTATGGTCAACTTGCGGCAATTAACTCGATAGCGGGTCTAAGAGGGGGTCCGAGTGTCGCCTATCACGCATCGAAAGCTTATGCACAAAACTACTTTGAAGGCCTAAGCATGCATGCCCAGCGTTTAAAGCTGCCTATCACGATTACCGATATCCAATTAGGCATGTTAGATAAAGCGGCCATGCAGCAAAATCGTCTGTGGTTGTCGCCACTGCCAGTTGTAGCTAATCAAGTGATTAAAGCGATGAAAGCAGGCAAGCGCAAAGCCTACGTCACCAAACGCTGGCGCCTAGTGGCATGGTTGACTAAAGGTTTACCTGAGTTTGTCTACAATACTCGCCACTGGAAAACCAAAGAGCAGAAAAAAGCTGAGCGCGCAGCTAAGAAAGAATCTAAGTAATACGCTTATGTGACTGCACTGATGTTAATGCACTTAGGCGATTTTACTTAAGAGCAGTATAAAAAATACAAAGTATAAAAAAGGAGCCTACTGGCTCCTTTTTTATCGGTTAGATTTGTCACTTATGACAATTCTAGACACTAATATTAGAAAGTGTAACCTACGCTAACCATGTAAACCCATGGGTCGATATCTGTTTCGACTTTTTGAGGAGCATCCCCTAAATTAAACTTAACGTCGGTACTGATCTGTGCGTACCAAACAGAGGCATTAATTAGCCAGCTATCATTGATTTGATAGTCTAAACCTACTTGGGCAGCCGCCCCCCAAGAGTTTGACAAGCTCAATTCTGACAAACCTAAATCTTTAGCTTCTTGAGTGAACTCATTGTCATAGAAATTAGTGAAGTTAACACCCGCACCAATATATGGACGTAGTTTAGATTGTGCATCACCGAAGTAATATTGAACAACTAAAGTTGGTGGTAAATGTTTAGTCTCAGCGATCTTACCTAACGAACCCAGTGAAATATCATGACTAAATGGCGTCGCAGCAAGTAACTCAATACCAATGTTATCAGTGATCATATAACCAAAGTTCAAACCAAGCTGTGTATTATCACTCACACTAAATTCTGCGACATCTGCAACAACAGGGCTAGATTCATTTGGCGCAACAACGGCAACACCAGCACGAACGATAATATCACCAGCTTGGTGAGCTGATACAGAAGAGGCGAAACCGGTAGTGAGAAGGGCTGTGGCGATTAAGCTAGAAACGATTTTTTTGTTCATCATACTACTCCATTAATACAACACTTAGCGCTGTTTTTATTATCAATATCCTTACATTTGTGTGCATCCTGCCTGATTAACACCTCTTTAAATTTGATCTAAATCAATACAAGCATCGAATACTCACTTAGAGATACATAAAGGCGATCTTGATCACACTTGCAAGACGATGCCGCATACCATAGCGTTGAATTTTGTGACAAAAGCCAACTAAGCTCACTTAACGAGCTAACGCAATAAAAAGTCAATGCAACAATAAATCAACCTGCCAGCGATAAGTTTCTCAACGCTCGCAAGCAACGGACCTAATCACATTCAGAATCGTTATCGGTAAAACAGATGAGTACACCTAAGATTTATTTTTCCAGAAATTAAATTCACGTGAGCCTGTGCTGATAACTGAGGAATAGATACTAAGCAATAGATGCTCAGCGATAGGCGATAGATGTAAGGCGCTAATGGGGAGCAGAATGTACAAAATATTGACAACCTAGGGCGATCTGCAGCATACCCCAACTTCCCCTAATAGATGCCGTGCCAATAACTTTTATGCAAAGCAAGACCTTAGGGTAGTAACACCATTAGTGTCAGACCTACTTAAATCAGACTTATATTCTTGCTGGTCTTATTAATTAATCCTATGTTTAGTGGAGTCGCTATATTTACTGTTAAGAAAAAACACCTTACAACAATTGGAGATAGGATATGAACAAATGGGTAATAGGGGCTGTAACCGTTGCCATACTCGCCTTTGGCAGCGTCATCGGCTTTAATCTTTTTGTTAATAAAAAAATCGAAACAAAACTCGCCAATCTGCCCGAACCCGTTTATCCCGTGACCATTGAAAAACTAACTCCAACGACTTGGTCACAAAACATTAAAGCAATTGGTTTTATTGAACCCAACCAAGGGGTCAATATCTCTAATGAAGTGGCAGGGCTTGTTACTGCAATTAATTTTGAAAATGGTGATAAAGCCAAGGCGAATACAACCCTGGTCAACATCAATTCGTCAGTGCAAGCTGCACAGCTAAAGGAGCAAGAGGTTCAACTCCCCTCAGTAAGGGACGATTACAACAGGCAACTAAAACTCTACCGAGATAAGTCGATATCAGAACAAAGTTTACAGACAGCTCAAGCTAAATATGAAGCACTGCAAGCCAACATAGAAAGCCTTCAAGCAAATATTGAGCTTCGTCAAATTAAAGCCCCCTTTGATGGCGTACTGGGAATTAGAAATATCAACCTCGGACAATTCCTTTCTGCAGGCACCAACATTGTTCGTCTAGAAGACTTATCAGTCATGCGCGTTCGCTTCAGTGTTCCTCAATCTCAAATAGGTAAACTGAGTGTCGGTCAGCCTATTACGTTAACCGTTGACTCCTATCCAGAGCGGATATTTTCAGGAAAAATTAACGCTATCGAACCTGTTATTAATGATAAAACCGGCTTAGTGATGATTCAGGCTGAACTGCCAAATGATGATCAAACATTACGAGGCGGTATGTTCGCGGAAGTCAATGTTGGCTTAAGTGACCTCGAGCAGCAATTTGTATTACCACAGACAGCCATAGTGTTTGCTTTATATGGTAACTCAGTTTTTGTAATAGAAAAGCAAGGTGATGACACGCGGGTTAAGCAGGTAACGGTTGAAATATTACAAAGAGACGGTAACTACGCATTAGTTAAAGGCGCCTTGAAGTTTGATCAAGACGTTGTGACAACCGGTATTCTCAATCTGGGTAATAATACTAAAGTCAGCGTAACACCGAACCCAATTTCGCTTCCAGATAAAATGCCGAAGCTGTAGGAGCGACATATGAATTTCACCGACACTTTTATTCATCGCCCCGTCATGGCTGCTTCTCTGAGCATTCTACTCTTTATTCTTGGCCTCAATGCGATAAAAGATCTGCAGGTCAGACAATATCCAGAGATGACCAACACGGTCATTACAGTAACGACGCCATATCCTGGCGCCGATGCCGAATTAATTGAGGGTTTTATCACTCAGCCTTTAGAGCAAGCCTTATCCCAAGTGGATAATCTTGACTTTATGACCTCATCAAGCCAACTTGGCACTTCGACTATCACACTAAATATGAGGCTTAATACAAACCCTGAAGAGGCATTGGCAAATGTATTGTCTCAAATAAACTCGGTAACGAACCAACTGCCGAAAGAGGCCTATAATCCTTCAGTCACCTCCTCTACCGGGGCGACAACCTCTATCATGTATATCTCTTTTTTCAGTAAAGAACTCGACTCCAGTCAAATCGTCGATTACCTTGAAAGAGTTGTAAACCCTCAACTATCAACCGTTAATGGTGTCTCTAATATTCAGATGATGGGGGGCACACCATTCGCACTCCGCATATGGCCTAACCCGATAAAACTGGGTCAATATAACCTTACCACCGCCGATTTAATCAGTGTTTTACAACAAAATAACTATCAATCAGCAGTCGGTCAGTTTAATAGTAGTTTCACTATTTTAAATGGCACAATTGATAGTCAGGTCGACACCGTTGACGGGCTCAAAAAATTAGTCATTAAAAGTGATAATGGCCAAATTGTTCAGCTACAAGATGTGGCAGACATCAGCCTTGGAAAAAGCAGTGACAGCACTCGTGCGCTCGCTAACGGTCGAGAAGCCGTGATTATTGGTATTAATGCGACTCCGACAGCCAATCCACTTGATGTTGCCGCAGGAATACGAACCCAGTTTACTTTGATTGAAAAAAATCTCCCGACTACCATTCAATCGACGCTAATCTATGACTCTACGCTGGCTATTACAGATTCGATTGATGAAGTTGTAAAAACCATCGCTGAAGCCGCTGTAATTGTTATTATCGTGATCTTGCTTTTTCTTGGCTCCTTCCGTGCGGTCATCATTCCGATTATCACTATTCCACTGTCTTTAATTGGCGTGATGGCTGTAATGCAAGTATTTGGCTTTTCTATTAACCTCATGACATTACTCGCCATGGTATTAGCGATAGGCTTAGTGGTTGATGATGCTATTGTGGTGGTGGAAAATGTAGATCGGCATATCAAAATGGGGGCAAAACCTTTAGAGGCGGCGTTGGTTGCGACCCGAGAAATCGCTGTGCCCGTTATATCCATGACCATCACTTTAGCAGCCGTCTATGCGCCGATTGCATTGATGGGTGGCGTCACGGGTTCATTATTTAAAGAGTTCGCCCTCACACTCGCAGGTGCTGTGGTCATTTCTGGCTTTGTTGCTCTGACTCTATCGCCAATGATGTGCTCAAAGATGCTCAAACCACACACCCAACCAGGAAAGTTTGAAGAAACCGTTGAACGAGTGCTCGGTGGCTTAACCAAGCGCTATCACAAGACGCTGATTGCGGTGCTTGATCATAAGGGGGCAATCGTCTTCTTTGCAATCATAGTGCTTATATCCTTACCTATAATATTTAACTTCATACCTTCTCAGCTTGCTCCAGATGAGGATCAAGGCGTTGTGGTCGTGATAGGAACCACCCCATCAACCTCTAATAATGACTATATCCAGGCTAATATGGAGCTAATTACTCAAATTATCTCCAAGCAGCCACAAGTAGAGGCATCATTAGCATTAGTTGGCGTTCCTACAACGAGTCAAGGGCTAGCCATCGCGCCGCTTGTCCCTTGGAGTGATAGAAAATTAAGCCAAAAAGAGATCTCCGCAAACGTTAATATAGAAGCCAAAAAAATCCCTGGGATTACCGCTACAGCATACCAAATGCCCTCTCTTCCTGGCGCCTCAGGAGGATTGCCTATTCAATTCGTTATCACTAGTCCTGCCAGCTTTGAAACTCTATACAGCATTGGTAATAAGCTATTAGAGAAAGCCAAAAAGAGTCCACTTCTTGTCTATACGGATTTGAATCTAAAATATGATTCGGGCTTGGTAGAACTCAAAATTGATCGCGAGGCTGCTGGTGCCTACGGCGTGACCATGCAGGAGATAGGCTCAACACTCGGTACCATGATGGGTGGTGGCTATATTAACAGGGTGAATATTGATGGTCGCTCCTATGAGGTCATTCCCCAAGTGGAGCGTGTCTATAGGGCTAATCCTAAGTTAATTGACCAGTTTTATGTCACCGCACAAAATGGTTCTGCCATCCCGCTATCAAGCCTTGTCAGTTATAGCGTCAATGGCAACGCAAAATCGTTACCTCATTTCAATCAAATGAACTCAATCTCAATTGAGGCGGTACCTGCACCGAATGTCGCAATGGGCGATGCCATTGCCTATTTCGACCAATTGGCAAAAACAGATTTACCTCCGGGCTTTACGTACACCTTTATGGGGGAAGCACGCCAATTCGTCGAAGAAGGTAGCTCTTTGTATGTCACTTTCGCCCTTGCTCTTGCCATCATCTTTTTGGTTTTAGCCAGTCAATTTGAAAGTGTACGCGACCCATTAGTGATCATGTTCACTGTGCCACTTGCTATTAGTGGTGCGTTAATCGCCCTTGGGTGGACACATATATCGGGTGAAACCTCACTCAATATCTATTCACAAGTTGGATTAATTACCTTAGTTGGACTAATAACCAAACATGGCATTTTGATGTGTGAGGTGGCCAAAGAGGAGCAAATATTTAAAGGCGCATCAAAACATGATGCCATCATTGAAGCAGCCACAGTGAGACTTCGCCCGATCCTTATGACTACCTCTGCCATGATTGCAGGGTTAATTCCATTATTGTTTGCTAGCGGAGCGGGCGCTGCTTCGCGTTACAATATTGGTTTAGTGATCGTTGCTGGACTTGCAGTAGGAACACTGTTCACACTGTTTGTTCTGCCCGTTATGTACACGTACATCGCGAGTAATCATAAACTCCATGAGGGACTTGATGAGCAGCAAAGCAATATAAGCGATGACGCTCAGCTGACACCGCATTAACACCAAGACAATTACCAAATTAACGCCCAAATAACGCAACAATAACCCAGAGCCCTTTACCATTGTGAGTAACGATAGCAATGGTAAAGGGTTTGGCGGCATACTAAAAACGCCCCTCCCCCAAAAATATAAAACACAAAAAGCCAATACAGCAAATCAATACAAAACCAATACAAAGACTTAAGTAACAAAAGCCAAGCCAGATTTTCAATCGCGACTTCGGCTTCTACAATCAAATAGCACGACAACTTGATGAGTCACTCAGTGCGTAAAACTCATCCAAAGACAGCAAACTTGCTACAGCAGAGCTAAAGATGGGGGGGGTTATCAGCTTGCTCAATGCCCATACATTTTATCGAAATTGGGGATTTTCTGTTCCCATATTGGCACCTCTTCTCCAATGATAGCTTTGAGCGTGTTAATAAATAATTTAGTTTTAATTGGGGCGTCTCGGTGCGGATACACGGCATAAAACGTACCGAGATCATTTAAATGTAGCTCAGTCATAATAGGAACAAGCTTCTGCTCTAGAATTTCGTTATCAATCATCTGCGCAGTAACAACTGCCAGCATATTGCCCGCGACAGCCGTTTTGGTGATCATTTCAACATCGTTAACTTTATAAACCACATTCAATTGCAGCTGCTTAGTTTCGCTGTTGGCATCAAGATAGGAGAACTTATCAATCAGCAGCCCAGGCGCTGCGTAAACTGCAGCGGGTAAAGTTTCTAGTTGTTCAAGCGTCTTTATTTCGCCGTGTTTTTTGATGAACTCAGGAGCCGCCACAATCAATAATCGGTTTCGTGCAATCTTTCTGGTAATAAGGTTTGAGTCTTTTGGTTTGCCGATACGAAAGCCAATATCAAACCCCTCTGCAACCATATCGATGAGTCTATCTTCTAAACGCAGTTCAATATCAACATCTGGATATTGTTGCTGAAAAACCAACACTGCTTGCTGTACATGTTGTCGACCAAACAGAGTCGAACTCGTGATCCGTAATACGCCTTTGGGTTCAGAATGATAATACTGTGCCAATCGATGCGAGTCATTTAACAGCATGCGCAATGATTTTGCTTGGGCCACCATCTCATGACCCACTGCGGTTAAAGAGAGCGATCGTGTGGTGCGATTTAGCAAATGTACGCCAAGTTCATGCTCTAGCCGGCTGATTTGTTTCGAGATAACAGATCTATCGACATTTCTTTGTTCTGCCACCTTACTAAATGAGCCCAGTTCAGCGACTTCAAGCAGTAGTAATAATCGACTTGGAAAATCCATACACCCTCTTTGTTGCATTTTTGGCACCAATAAGGTGCCAGTTTACGCATTTTTCTTAGCTTATAACAACCTTATAGTAGCTACACTTTAACGGCTTAAACAAACTGAGCCACTAAATCCATGAGGAAGACATTATGAGCAAGTTAGCAATTAGCCACAGCGAAGGCATAGCAACGGTTAGCATCAATAATCCACCATCGAATGTAATCACCAGTGATTTGATCAATGAAGTTAACGCCTTTGTTTTATCGTTAAAATATGATCGTGATACCAAAATAGTGGTGTTTAAGTCACTCCATCCACTGTTCTTTTTAGCTCACTTGGACTTGCATGTGATCAACGGTACGCCCGCAGGGCAAGCTGCATCGATTGAGTTTAATCACATGATCACCAACATTAAAGCCATGAAGCAGCTTTCAGTTGCTGTGGTGGATGGCGTCGCTCGTGGCGGTGGAGACGAATTTGTGATGGCCTGTGATTTGGCTTATGCGACAGAAAATGCTGTATTTGCTCAACCTGAAATCCATGTGAATATCCCAACGGGTGGCCAAGGCGCGGTGCAGTATGCTCGCAGAATGGGTAAAAACAAAGCACTGCAGGCCTTATTACTAGGTAATGACTTTACCGCTCAACAAGCTGAAGCGTTAAATATCATTACTCAGTACGTTCCCAAGGCCGAAATAGATGGCTTCTTAGCCCAGGTGCTTGGTGTTATTAGCCAATTAGAAATTCGTAATATTGTGATGTACAAAGAGATCATCGCGGCATCGATAATAGATGAAGATGCTGGCGCCGAGCTAGAGCTACGCTATTTTCTAGAGCGCGAAAAAGAGAATAAAACACAAGCCATCATAGATGCATTTATCAAACATGGTGGACAAACAGACCGCGAAGCAAAAGATATTCAAGGGATCTTTGTCGATACGGCTGCAGAGCTTGCCAAGTAGTTCAGCGGCTAGAAGCTCATCTGTATGGGCATCGATAAACAAACCTATGGCTGCCATATTATCTAAATTTTGAATTGCTAAAAAACGTTATTAAATAATTGGATGACCGTAAACCGGTTAAGTAAAGGTAAAAGTGAGATACGAAGGTAATATTTATCGTCCACCATTAGAGGCGGACGCTTACATACTGCAATGCACGATTGGCTGTTCCTACAATAAATGCACCTATTGCTCTATGTACAAAGACGTGCGCTACCGAGCAAGGTCTATCGATGAACTGATAGAAGATATTCAGATGGCAAAACGTGCTTTTGGCGCCAATATTAACAAGATAGAAAAAGTATTCCTAAGTGATGGTGATGCAATTTCACTGCCCACCAACATGCTATTAGACATACTGGCAGAGCTGTACGCTGCATTTCCAAACTTAAGCCATGTCAGTACTTATGCTGGCCCACAAAGTACACTGAGTAAGACTCAAGAAGAGTTAACACAATTAAGGCAAGCTGGACTCACTATGACCTATTTAGGAGTTGAATCCGGTTCAGATGAAGTACTCAGTACGATTCGTAAGGGCGTTGGCGCTGAAGAGATGCTTGTCGCAGGCCGTAATATTGTTGCTTCAGGCATCAAACTTGTCGCAATGGTAATGATTGGTATCGGAGGCCGTGGTGACATATCGCAGACTCACATAAAGGAAACTGCGAAATTAATCAATCAGATGAAACCTTATCTACTGGGCACATTAACCACTGTTGCCATTGAGGGCACTGCTTTATGTAGGCAAGTTGCCAAAGGTGAGTTCAATTTGCTCGATCCTTATGAAGTACTAGAAGAGATGAAGATGTTGCTGGAACATATTGAGTTACCAGACCTATATATTGATGGTACTCATGCATCTAATTTATTACCAATAAAAGGCATATTTAAAGATGACAAACTTGACATGCTAGCATCTATAAATAAGTACTTAATCAACAAAGATGAAAGTTTAATTGGTAAAGCTTACGTTGGCCGATTTTAACGTCAGAGATTTTAAAGACAAAGTAATACCTATTCGACATAAAAAGGGCTTTATAATCAGCCCTTTTTTGTTATTAATTCAATCACACATTAATCTCTATCAACTCGCATATTTGTGAGAAATGGGATCGGTAATCACAATGGTGTCACCTCGTAGCATGTAGTTGCCTCCATGCAAGTCCATTACCCCATGGTCATCAATAAAGCTTAGCACCTCAAACAAGGTTTTCAGTAGCTCTTCATATTCGTCAATGATGTTATCTTCAATCACCACAGGCTTGCGCTCTGCGGAATTCATATAGAAATGCGAACGTGGCTCTTGGATCTGCTCAACAAACTCATCGACGCTTTGGACCTCATCGGTAAAAGGCTTCTGTGGATCGGCAAATGGCAATGTCATTGTACGCAAGGTGCCCCAAAGCTTGCCAAAGTCATCATCGTGAAAATGGCTGGGACGGGTAGGCTCTGTACCATCATCGGTGATGTCTTCTAGTCGCTCAAGCACATAAAAGCGCACTACGCGGCCACTGCTTAATTCAACGGTATCTTCACGATGGATGGTGGGAACATGGGGATTATCTTGATTTTCTGGGCGCATACACCAGCGAGCAAACAGGTAGTAGCCATCAATCTTACTGTTGCACAGTTTGACGACTTTGTCTGGCTCTCCAGGCACTTCGTACACCTCGGCGTAGATACCGGAGGCAATTAAATCAAGGTCAGTAAACCGCTCAAGATATATCGATATATCATCAACCCGATGGATCTCCTCTGCGGTCGCTAACGCTTTAATCTCTTTAATCGCATCAAGGTAAGGTTCCATCGGTTAAGCCACCATTTACAGCAAGAAAAATTTAGAACAACGGCAATGACTAACACGCAAACACCAGCAAGCGATACCAACATCGCCCCTAGCTATGCCCTAATGTGTCAGACAATATATCAACAAAACAAATATTGAATGCTCATAAGTTCACCACTAACCATTATCTCGCAGCTTTGGGTAGGTTTGCAACCACCGCTTATTTTTCACTCGTTGTTCAAACAAAGCACGCTTTGCTTTAGAGTTGTGTTGCAACGACAGATCAAACAGGTACTCAGGTTCAAACGGGCTATGTAAACTTATTTCTGCTTGCCCTAATGAATGTGTTGATGCTGTTGATTTTGCTGCGGATATTGATGTTGATACTAATAATGATAACGGATTTGATGTTAATTGGCAGCTCACCCCAACAGCCGTTTGCTTTTCAGGCCAATAGCTCATGGCATCAAGGCTTGATGTATATCCTTTATGCTGGTTACGCAGGTGCATTCTCGCTTGGTTTTTAACTGACCATGGGTACATAGGCGCGATTCGGCTTAGCTCAGCTTCAATTGCAGTATCCTTATCAACGGATAAGTCACTGGGATCAAAATAAATCAGGTCGATATCATTGAGCGGGCTGTGTAAGCTATGTAATTTGTCCCACACCAAATTTCGGACAAAACCTGCCGCTAGCATCCAATCGTTTAGCTTAAGCTGCTCGGCAATTAGCAAAGCATTGAGCCGGTATTCATCTTCAAGTAACCAGAGCTTTATTTGCGTTTCAACGTCTATTTTAATGGTCAAAAGTTTTTCTCAACAAAAGCTTAATAACTGTCATTTCAGTGCTTCCTCCCCATTTGGGTCAATTGGTATTATTAACCGCATCAGCCTATTTTAGGCAATAAAAAAGGAGCCTTAGCTCCTTTTTCTGTGAGGTTGATTTATGGGGCTGGCACCGCTTTCATCAACACCTCGGTGGTGTACTTATTATTGTTAATCACAGGGTAACGATCGTAAGTTTGGAAAATTACCTTCCCCTGATATTGGATCATCGCAACTACGCCATAATGAATACTGTCGTCGATGGTATCTGCTGGCAGTAAAAACTTAAATGGTACAGGTGCTCTGACAATATCAAAGCTCTTTTGCGCCACAATAACACCAGGTGTATCTAGGTCTATAATCGCAATCGTAATCGAACTACCTTGCGGTAAGGCTAACTTTTCAAGATAACCTGCAGCGCCATTGACGACCACTGGCGGCTTTTCTTGAACGGTCACGCACGCGGTTAATACCAACATACACAGCAGTACGAGAATCTTCTTCATTAATGACATCATGTTACTCATCCTATGTTACTCAAATTATGCTTAGGCTTTCTTTGTCATACGGATAAGGCCTTCTTGTGTGGCTGACGCCACCAACTCACCTTGCTGATTAAAAAATTGGCCTCTTACAAAGCCTCTACCACCACTGGCATTAGGGCTGTCAATGCTATAGAGCAACCACTGACTTAAATCAAATGGGCGGTGGAACCACATAGCGTGATCTATGGTCGCCATGCGCATACCAGGCGTCAAAAATGAGACCCCATGTGGCTGGGCTGCGGTCACTAAGAAATTAAAGTCTGATGCATAAGCGAGCAGATAATCGTGGACACAGAAATTATCAGGTACGGTGCCGTTTGCACGGATCCACACATGACGAATAGGTTCAGATGCTTTAGGCGCAATCGGGTCACTTGGGTTAACTAAGCGCATCTCAATCGGAGTGTCCGCCATAAACTTTTCAAGCACTCTCGAGGGCACTTTATCGCGCAGCGTCATCGCTAATTCTTGTTGGTTAAGCAAGCCTTCAGGGCCTGCAACATCTGGCATTATCGCTTGATGTTCATAGCCCTCTTCATGAGTTTGAAACGAACATGTCATGTAAAAGATTGGCCGACCTTTTTGAATAGCTTTGACTCTGCGTGCGCTAAAACTGCCACCATCACGCATAATTTCGACATCATAAACGATGGGGAACTTTTCATCACCGGCACGCAAAAAATAAGAATGTAAAGAATGCACCTTACGATCTGAACACACAGTCTGTTTCGCGGCGCTTAAGGCTTGTCCCATAACTTGCCCACCAAAGACATGTCCAAAACCTAAATCTTGGCTTTGTCCACGAAACAACCCTTCTTCAATCTTCTCTAAAGAAAGTAATGCTAATAGATCATCTAATACTTGGCTCATTTCAACCTAAACACTCAGCTAATTATGGCCATAAGCTTAACTCAAGATCCCCTAACCTAGCCAGCTTTATGCAGTCGCTCAGCTAAACGTCGGCTAATTGGCAACCAGATGAATAACACAAGATGCATACGTAAAATACCGCATCATTCATGCCATTAACCAAAGAGGGTTCAAGTCTTGGTGTGCCCATACGATAGCTTGAGCTTTTTAGATTACTTTAATTGAATATGACGCTGATTAGCCGCAGCCTTTGCCCAAGCAAGCACTTGGGCTTCTCCACTTCGATGGGCTGCTACCGGTTGTGCCATATAAATATCAGACCAGCGCTCAGTGATCACCTCAGGGGTGCATTCTTCGGCATTAAAACGGCTCGGAGAAAACTCAACCAGTGCTGCATGGCTAATGCCGCCCGCAGCAGCCAACAAGTGCTGACCAGATGGACACTTAGAGCTACACAAGTACAACATGGTTGCTGTAACTGTAGTTTTTGAAAATAGGGGCCTTACTGTGGGCGCTAGGTGAGCCGCTGTCATTGATGTGACCGCATGGGGAATAATACTATTGACTGCGATACCGTGCTCTGCGCCCTCTAGGTGAAGGCTATTAACCAAACCCATCACCGCCATTTTGCTCGCGCTGAAACTGGTTTCATACATATCACCATATACAGCACTGGCACTACTCATGACCACACGGCCATAACTTTGGCGCTTCATCAGAGGCCAAACGGCTTTAGTCATGTAGAAGGTACCGTTAAGATCGACATCGAGCTGGTGCTTCCAGTTAGACTGACTCATCTGCTCAAAAGCACAAGGTTGATGTATACCGGCATTATTAATTAAAATATCGACTCGACCCCAGCTTTGCACCACATCATTAAGCATTGTGTCTATGTCGTCGGTACGAGTCACATCCAATATAAACGATTTAAACTCTCCACCTAGGGCTGTAATGGCTTCGCCACAGATTTTAAGCCCCGAATCAGGCTCCAAGTTTAACATCTCGCTGGAGCTAACATCCCTTGTTTGACTCGTTTCGTTATCAACCAAAACGACTCGTGCTCCTCGCTCAGCTAGGGCTATCGCATAGGCTCTTCCTAAGCCTGATGCCGCGCCTGTCACTATCGCGACTTGTCCCTCAAAACGCATAGTTTTCGACCTCTAAACAAATTTGTTCATTACAAATGTAGTCGTTGACTGCTAAGACAGCAGTATCATCTCTACAGCGAGGATTAAAGCGATAATTCTTGAGTTCACTCTAGGGATATAATATTGCATACACTCCTGCCTAACAGATGTGCGCTAGTTCAAAATTATTCAATCCTCCAAACTGAAAAAGGATAATGCTGAGCAATTTGTTAAGCTGACCACTTTTAGGCTCATAAAATCCACTTTTTACAACTTGTTAAATTTGCTATGCTATGCCAACTTTTTTTACCTTTATGTCAACTTTCTTTGACGTAAACCTCTGTAAGTAAATATAACCATGAATCCTTGGATACTTGCCATCCGCCCTCGCACCTTGCCTGCGGCGATTGGACCACTGCTGGTTGGTAACGTACTCGCATTGCAACTTGAGCAATTCAGCTTTTTCATTGCTGTTATTTCAATGCTCTGTGCTCTGCTATTACAAATTGCTGTCAACTTGGCTAATGACTATTTTGACTTTAAAAGTGGCGTCGATACTGAAGAACGTGTGGGCCCAGTTCGTGTCACCCAAAGTGGCATGTTAAGCCCAAAGGCTGTGCGCAATGCGATGACCTTATGTTTGGTACTGGCGTTACTTGTTGGCTCTGTGCTTATCTACCATGGCGGTCTACCGATTGCTTTCTTAGCGGCAGCTGCGATACTTGGCGCCCTTGGCTATAGCGGCGGCCCCTACCCACTGGCTTCCCATGGTTTAGGTGAAGTTGCCGCATTTGTATTTTTCGGCCTTGTTGCAGTTGTCGGCAGTTACTTTCTGCAAGCCGGTGAAACGGCAACCAGCGCATGGCTACTTGGCAGTGCCATCGGCTTTCTAAATGCAGCGATTATGCTAGTGAATAATACTCGCGATATGGAAACTGATCTCAAAGCAGGTAAAAAGACCCTCGCGGTTCGTATGGGTCTAGAACAATCTCGCATCTTCTACCAAAGCTTCTTGTATCTGCCATTTGCGATCATTATTGCAGGCTTCTTTATGGGAGCGCTGCCAGGTTTACCCGTACTGTTAGCTGGACTGGCATTTATTATGGCAAGAACCTTAACGCGTGACTTTAATGACGTCACTGGCGCTGCGTTAAATCCATTACTTGGGCGCACTGCTAAGCTCACTATGATTTTCAGCGCATTATTCAGTCTCGGTCTTCTGGCCGATATTTGGATGGCTTAGCTTAAAGCGTTATCGCCACAGCTAGAAACTAAAAAGCCTATCGATTGATAGGCTTTTTAGTTTCAGCGACACAGAAGCGGTTACACCTTATGCAAGCTGCGATCACCGCTCCAGTTTAAGTGGTATTTCTCACCCGCTGGCTTGTCTGTTCGTTCAAAAGTGTGAGCACCAAAATAATCTCGCTGCCCTTGCAGTAAACTCGCCGGTAAAGTTTCACTACGGTAGCTGTCGTAATAAGCAAGCGCCGAGCTGATACATGGCGCAGGAATACCACTCATCACTGCCGTCGATACAGCCAAGCGCCAATCATTTTGTTTTTCTGACAGCGCGGTTGCAAACGTCTCGGCCATTAACAGGTTCTCAAGCTCACTATCATGCTGATAGGCCTGAGTGATCGACTGCAAGAAGGTGGCACGGATAATACAGCCCGCTCGCCAAATTTTTGCAATTTCAGCAAAATCTAACTGCCAAGCTTGCTCTTTAGCCTGCATCGCCATCAACTGAAAACCTTGGGCGTAACAAGACACTTTTGCACAATAGAGCGCATTTTCAAGCTGGTCGATAAATGTCTGCTTTTCACCGCGGTTAATCGTGGCTAAAAGCACTTCGCTTGGCCCTGATAATACTTGGCTAAGTTGCTGCCTTTGCGCTTTTTGAGTACTGACTGCACGGGCATAAACCGCTTCAGCAATTGTGGGGGCTGGGCAGCCAATTTGTAAACTGCTGACCGCAGTCCAAAGACCCGTGCCTTTTTGGCCAGCCTTATCTAAAATCAAATCAACCAGCGGCGCGCCGGTTAATGGGTCTGCTTGTTTGAGCACATCGGCGCTGATCTGCATTAAGTAGCTATTTAAACTGCCTTGATCCCAGCGCTCAAACACATCCGCTACTTCACTTGGGCTTAATCCTAAACCTTGATTCAGTAATTGATATGCTTCGCAAATGAGCTGCATATCAGCATATTCAATGCCGTTATGCACCATTTTGACGTAATGACCAGAACCCGCAGGCCCAATATAAGTAGTACAAGGTTCGCCTTCTTTGACCGGGTTGCCCGGCTCAAAGCGTTCGATAGGTAAACCTGTTTTAGCATCGACTTTGGCGGCGATGGCTTGCCAAATTGGCTCTATTCTCTTCCAGGCAGTTAAGCTGCCGCTTGGCATCAATGATGGGCCAAAACGTGCACCGACTTCACCGCCAGAAACCGCGCAGCTAAAAAATTGAAAATCATTAGCGTAACGCTGCTCGCGCTCAACCGTATCGGTCCAAAGGCTATTGCCCGTATCGATAACGATATCATCGGCCTCAATACCAGCTTCAATTAATGACTGGCACACACCATCGACCGGAGCACCCGCAGGAACAGACAAAACGAGTACACGCGGCTTATCTAATTTAGATAACATTTCAGAAAGATTGTTACAGGCTTCGATACGGGGTTCAGTTATCTGCTTGAGGTATTGTTTACGTTCGAGTTCTTCTTGCTTAACAGTGTCTTGCACCTTGATATTATCAAGGTCAAATACTGCGACGCGATATTGATTATCCGCTATATTGAGCGCAAGGTTCTTACCCATTACCCCTAAGCCAATCACACCGATATCATAGAGCTGATTTTGGTTATTCATGTCGATTAATTCCGTAGGTCACAGAGGATTACCCATCTATTATTTTGTATAAGCAACAATCGCACCCATTGCTTATTGAGATGACAGGTTTAATTTTGTTGGCGATTATACAGACTTTGGTAACTTAATTACCAGATAAAGCCAAATGCGTTAACATTTATACATTAATCGTGAACAATGAATTTAGTTCAAAAACGAAAAAAACTGAAACCTAAGTTTCAGCTTTTTTCTGCATTTGCAGGTTAATGCCTATCAGTATAAGACCCATCAGCAAGCATCATTCCCCTGACGGCATAAATGCCGACCTACACAAGATCCAGCGATAGCGGCTCAATAGCTTTGTCTTCGCTTTCCTCGCTGCTAGGACTTGCTTTTCCTAGAACCTTCTTTATACATGCGCATCGGCATAGCCCATACGTGTCAGGGTGTTACGAACGATATCTAAGGTTGCAGGATCTTCTATGGTCGCCGGTACATTGTAACTTTGATTATCGGCAATATTACGCATGGTGCCACGCAAAATTTTACCGCTACGGGTTTTAGGCAGTTTTTGCACCGCACTCACTAGCCTAAACGAGGCCACAGGCCCTATCTCTTGACGCACTAAACTCATGAGCTGGTGATTTAAGTCATCATCATTAAGCGTTACACCTTTTTTAAGTACCACTAGTCCTAATGGCACTTGGCCTTTTAAGGGATCTTTAACCCCTATCACCGCCGCTTCAGCAACAGCATCATGCTGGCACAGAACCTCTTCAAAGCGCCCCGTTGACAGTCGATGCCCAGCCACATTAATAATGTCGTCGATGCGGCTCATTATATATAAGTAGCCCTCTTTATCTTTATAGCCCGCATCTCCCGTTAAGTAATAACCGGGGTACATTGACAGATAACTGTCTTTATAACGCTGCTCGTTTTGCCACAAGGTCGTTAACGTTCCCGGTGGCAGCGGCAGTTTAATCACCACATTACCGGATTCATTCGCCTCGACCTCATCGCCCATCACATCAACCACATCAATTTGATAACCGGGCACCGCTAATGCAGGAGAGCCCGCCTTGACCTCGACAGGCGCATATCCCATCAAGTTTGCCGCTACAGGCCAGCCAGTTTCCGTTTGCCACCAATGGTCAATCACAGGCTTTTTAAGCTTGTCTTCAGTCCAGTGCAAGGTATCTGGGTCGCAGCGCTCGCCCGCTAAGAACACATTTCTCAAGCAACTTAAGTCTATGCCCTGTAAATAGTCACCATTGGGGTCATCACGTTTAATCGCCCTAATCGCTGTCGGAGCTGTAAAGAAGCTTTTTACCTTGTATTTAGCAATCGTTCGCCAAAATGCACCAGGGTCCGGCGTACCAATGGGTTTACCTTCATACAAGATACTTGTCGCCCCGACTAATAATGGACCATAGACAATATAGGAGTGACCAACAACCCAGCCGACATCCGATGCGGCCCAAAAAGCATCACCTGCATTAATGTCATAGATGTGCTTCATCGACCAAGCAAGTGCCACCGCATGGCCGCCGTTGTCGCGTACCACGCCTTTTGGTTGGCCTGTGGTGCCTGATGTATACAAAATATAAAGCGGGTCGGTAGCGTCTAAGGGTTGGCAATCGATATTAGGCGCTGCAGCCACCGCTGCCTGCCAATCAATATCTCGATCAGGTTTCAACTCGGCTTCAAGCTGACCTCGGTTTAATATCAAGCAATGGTCGACTTTATGGCTGGCTTGATCTAACGCTGCATCGAGTAGCGGTTTATATGGGATAACCCCTGATGGCTCAATACCGCAAGATGCTGAAAGAATTAGTTTTGGTTTAGCATCATTAATACGGGTCGCAAGTTCATTAGCCGCAAAGCCACCAAACACTACTGAATGAATTGTGCCAATACGTGCGCAGGCTAGCATAGCAAATGCCGTTTCTGGCACCATTGGCATATAAATCACCACTCGGTCGCCCTTTTTCACACCAATAGAGTCCATGTAACCTGCGAGTCGACTCACTTGCGCCTGTAACTCTCTATAAGAGATCCCATATTCAGTGTCAGTTACAGGGCTCACATATTGCAGCGCAATTTGTGAACCTCGACCCGCTGCAACATGTCTATCTACTGCGTTATAACAAGTGTTGAGTTTGCCGCCTTTAAACCAGTGGTAAAATGGCGCCTCACTGTCATCTAGTACGCTATCCCAAGGGGAAAACCAATCGATTTGGCTGGCAGCTTCTGCCCAAAATATCTCTGGTTGGTTAATTGATTTAGCATGTAATTGCTTATTCTTATCTTTCACAATACTGACTCCAGTTTGCTAGATCTCGGTAACATATTGCATCGCTAGCGAGCGTTTTTCGTCCATTTATTACTTAACCGCATTATGCTCTGACGATTAAAAAATCCCCATTAGACCTTAGAATGAGTAGGTGAAATACGCAAAAACACTGCTAACAAAAACCACGAGAATGACACAACTCACTGTTTAAAAGGACTAAATATACAACTCCACGCGTAAAGCAATAAGCCCTATAGCGGTAAATTTAACCTAGTGGCAACCCCGATTGACATTAAAACAAGGGTATCTGACAGGTGTAAACTTTACCTTTACGTAAACTTCATATATCGTGCAATTAATGTAAACAATTATGGTGTTATTTGATGGTAGAGAAGCAGCTCCCACAAACGACATACTCAATCAGTGATCTCTCTAAAGAGTTTGATATCACGACTCGTAGTATTCGTTTTTATGAAGACCAAGGTCTTTTAAAACCAAAGCGCCGTGGTCAAACACGGATCTACAGCCTTAAAGATAGAGTGAGATTGAAGCTTATCTTACGCGGTAAACGGTTAGGCTTTTCATTGGCTGAAACCAGACGTTTATTTGAACTGTACGATGCCGACAAGAATAGCAGTAGTCAGCTACATACCATGCTAGAGCTCGTTGAAGATAAAAAGGTTTCACTTCAACAACAGATGGACGACATCAAAGTCGTACTGATGGAGCTTAATTCGGCTGAACAACAATGCCGCGATGCACTCGAACACAACGCCCAGTAATGGGCTTTTATTTTGCAATGACATTATCTGCAATTGCCATTAATAGAGTAACCCAATAATTATATTAAAATTTCCAAGTATCACGGCATAGATCAGTGAACTTGACTAAACAACATTTGACAGGACACAAGCACATGACTCAACTCTACTCATCTCTAAACTTTGGCCTCGGTGAAGAAGTCGATATGCTGCGCGACGCAGTGCAAAGCTTCGCAGCCAACGAAATCGCACCAATCGCCGCCAAAACAGATCTCGATAACGCTTTTCCTAATGAGCTTTGGCCTGTACTTGGCGATATGGGGCTGCTCGGCGTGACGGTATCTGAAGAGTATGGGGGAGCTGAAATGGGCTACTTGGCCCACGTGGTCGCTATGGAGGAGATCTCGCGCGCTTCAGCATCTATTGGTCTTAGCTACGGCGCGCACTCCAACCTATGTGTTAACCAAATTAACCGCAACGGTAATAGCGAACAAAAAGCCAAGTACTTACCCAAGCTCATCACAGGTGAACACATTGGCGCCCTTGCGATGAGTGAGCCCAATGCGGGATCTGATGTTGTATCAATGAAACTACACGCCCGCAAAGAGGGTGACAGATACATACTCAACGGCAACAAAATGTGGATCACCAACGGTCCTGATGCTCATACCTATGTTATCTATGCCAAAACCGATCTCGATAAAGGTGCCCACGGCATTACGGCATTTATTGTTGAGCGCGGCTCTAAAGGCTTTAGCACGGCGCAGAAGCTAGACAAACTCGGTATGCGCGGCTCAAACACCTGTGAATTGGTATTTGAAGATTGTGAAGTACCAGAAGAGAACATTCTTGGTGGCCTCAACAACGGCGTTAAAGTCTTGATGAGCGGACTTGATTACGAACGCGTGGTGCTGTCTGGTGGCCCGCTTGGGATCATGACAGCCTGTATGGATATCGTCGTGCCTTATATTCACGAGCGTGAGCAATTTGGTAAATCGATTGGTCAATTCCAGCTAGTACAGGGCAAGCTTGCCGATATGTACACCGGCATGAACGCTGCCAAATCTTATATCTACAACGTCGCGAAATCTTGTGATCGCGGCGAAACCACCCGTAAAGATGCAGCAGGTGCAATCCTTTATTCTGCAGAACTTGCCACCAAGATGGCCCTAGATGCCATTCAGCTTCTTGGCGGTAACGGTTATGTCAATGAATACGCCACTGGTCGCTTATTGCGTGATGCCAAGCTGTATGAAATCGGTGCGGGTACCTCTGAAATTCGCCGTATGCTAATTGGCCGTGAGCTATTTAACGAATCAAAGTAATGCTTATGCTCGATATCACGGGTTTATAGCAAAGCATAAGGGCGGTTAGCCGCCTCACTCTTCCAGCTTCAAAAGGATTGAAATTGTGACGCAACTTAGCAGTCGTATTAATACACGTAGCGATGAGTTTAAAGCTAAATTTGATGACATGGCTACAGTGGTTCAAGACTTAAAACTAAAACTACATCAGATTGAGCAAGGCGGCGGAGAAGTCGCCCGTAGCCGTCACCTTTCTCGTGGCAAACTGCTTCCGCGTCAGCGGGTAGAAAAACTGCTGGATCCGGGCTCTCCTTTTCTAGAAATTTCTCAATTTGCCGCCTTTGAGCTTTATGAAGATGTAGTGCCTGCAGCGGGTGTCATCGCAGGTATTGGCCGCGTAAGTGGCGTTGAATGCATGATTATCGCCAACGATGCCACAGTAAAGGGTGGCACCTATTACCCCGTTACCGTTAAAAAGCATCTACGCGCCCAAGATATTGCCAGTCGTTGCCACCTACCTTGTATTTATCTCGTGGACTCTGGCGGCGCGAACCTGCCCCGCCAAGATGAAGTCTTTCCAGATAGAGACCATTTCGGGCGAATTTTCTATAACCAAGCGCAGATGTCAGCCAAAGGCATTCCGCAAATCGCAGTGGTAATGGGGCTTTGCACCGCAGGCGGTGCATATGTGCCCGCCATGGCCGATGAGTCAATCATCGTTAAAGAACAAGGCACCATTTTCTTGGCAGGTCCTCCGCTAGTTAAAGCCGCAACCGGTGAAGAAGTCACAGCAGAGGAGCTAGGCGGCGCTGAAGTGCACACCAAAATTTCGGGCGTAGCGGATCATATGGCGCAAAACGATGAACACGCGCTAGAGCTTGCCCGTAAAGCGGTGACTCGCCTTAATCATCAAAAACAAATTACTGCTCAGCTTAGCCCAGTAAAACCACCTAAATTTGATATCAATGAGCTTTACGGCATCGTAGGCACTGATCTTAAAAAGCCGTTCGATGTAAAAGAGGTGATTGCTCGCCTTGTCGATGACTCAGACTTTGATGAGTTTAAAGCCAATTACGGCAATACCTTAGTGTGTGGCTTTGCCCGCATTCATGGCTATCCGGTAGGGATTGTGGCCAATAACGGCATCTTATTCTCGGAGTCTGCGCAAAAAGGCGCGCACTTTATTGAACTGTGTTGCCAACGCAAAATTCCACTCTTGTTCCTGCAAAATATCACCGGTTTTATGGTGGGTAAAAAATACGAACATGAAGGCATAGCAAAACACGGCGCAAAAATGGTGACTGCGGTGTCTTGCGCTAACGTACCTAAATTTACCGTCATTATTGGCGGTAGCTACGGCGCGGGTAATTACGGCATGTGTGGCCGTGCATTTGAGCCCACTATGATGTGGATGTGGCCCAATGCCCGCATATCCGTAATGGGTGGAGAACAAGCCGCGGGCGTATTAGCAACGGTTAAACGTGACGGGCTGGCACGTAAGGGCCTTGAGTGGTCTGATGATGAAGAACAAGCATTCCGTAAACCCATTGTTGAGCAATACGATAAAGAAGGTCATCCGTACCATGCCAGCGCCCGCTTATGGGACGATGGGATTATCGATCCGGTTCAAACCCGTGATGTAGTTGGTTTAGCGCTTTCAGCCGCGCTAAATGCTCCAATTGAAGACACTAAGTTTGGTGTATTTCGCATGTAATGGCAGTTTGCCATTTAAGCCAAAAACCATCGACTCAGACAATAAAATGGACCAACAATAATGAATACATCAGTCACCACAGACACCGAACAACTGACCGAGCAATTAGCATATGTAAACTGCTCAGTCGATGGCGGCGTGGCGCAAATGGTGCTCGACCGCAGCGATAAGCATAACGCCTTTGATGAAGTGATGATTAAGGAAATGATCACAGTACTTGAACACTTCGCCGTCAATCCAAAGTGCCAAGTATTAGTGCTTAAAGCCAACGGTAAAAACTTCAGCGCTGGCGCCGATCTTAACTGGATGCGCAAGCAAGCCAAGATGGATTTTGAGCAGAACTTAGCTGACGCCAACGAGCTGGCAAAACTGATGTCAGTACTCGATAAATTTCCTAAACCCACGATTGCACTCGTACAAGGGGCAGCCTTTGGCGGTGCACTCGGGCTTATTTGCTGCAGCGATATCGCCATTGCCAATGAGCGCGCCAGCTTTTGCTTGAGTGAAGTCAAACTGGGTTTAATTCCTGCAGTGATTAGCCCTTATGTCACTCGCGCGATGGGCCAACGCGCTGCGCGCCGTTACATGCTCACCGCTGAGCGGTTCAATGCGCAAAAAGCACTTGAGCTACAGATCATCCATGAGATTAATGACGAACTCGATGCGGCCGCCACCCCCATCATTGAATCACTACTGAGTAACAGTCCACAGGGTATGGCCTGGGCTAAGGCGCTACTTTCCACCCTAGAAAATGGCGTTATCGATCAAACAACGTTAGATCGCACTAGCGAGCGGATCGCCCGTATTCGTGTTTCAGATGAAGGGCAAGAAGGCCTTAATGCCTTCTTTGAAAAGCGCCCGCCAAAATGGCCAACAACGACCGACTTTAACGCGGCAACAAAAAATAATAACCAAACCGCCAGCGGGCAAGGAGCCAAATAATATGTTTACTAAACTGCTAATTGCCAATCGCGGCGAAATTGCCTGCCGGATCATACAAACCGCAAAATCCATGGGTTTACGCACTGTTGCTTTGTATTCAGATGCCGATATCGACGCCCGCCACGTTGCTATGGCAGATGAGGCGTTTTATTTAGGTGGCAGCGCGCCTGCGGAGTCTTATCTTAAAGGTGAGTTGATTATTGAAATCGCCAAACGCTCTGGTGCACAAGCGATTCACCCAGGTTATGGTTTTCTATCTGAAAACGCTGAATTTGCCCTAAAATGCGAGCAAGCCAATATCGCCTTTGTTGGCCCCAGTGCAGCGGCAATTGACTCCATGGGCAGTAAAAGCGCCGCCAAAGAGATCATGGGCGCAGCCAATGTACCGCTGGTCCCTGGTTATCACGGTGATGCTCAAGACGATGATTTGCTCGTCATACAAGCCAATAAGATGGGCTTTCCTCTGCTGATCAAAGCCGCCTTTGGAGGCGGTGGTAAAGGCATGCGCATTGTTGAAAACAGTAGTGAAACCCTTGAGGCTATTCACTCAGCAAGACGTGAAGCCATTAGCTCTTTTGGTAACGACAAGCTCCTGATGGAGCGCTACCTGCGTCAGCCGCGCCATGTTGAAGTACAAGTGTTTGCCGACAGCCATGGTAACTGTATCTACCTGTCTGATCGTGACTGCTCAATTCAACGTCGTCATCAAAAAGTCGTCGAAGAAGCCCCCGCTCCAGGTTTAAGTGATGCGCTCAGAATCAAAATGGGCGAAGCGGCGGTTGCCGCAGCCAAAGCGATTGATTATGAAGGCGCCGGCACCGTCGAATTCCTGCTTGATACCGACGACAGTTTCTACTTTATGGAGATGAATACTCGCCTTCAAGTAGAGCATCCGGTCACAGAGTTAGTCACAGGCCAAGACTTAGTTAAATGGCAATTAATGGTTGCCAGTGGCAGTGAGTTGCCACTTAAACAAGATGAAGTGCGAATTGAAGGCCATGCCTTTGAGGTGCGCATTTACGCCGAAGATCCGCACAATGACTTTCTACCCGCTAGCGGAAAACTCAATTTTTTACGCGAACCTAAGCAAAGCCAATTTGTGCGTATCGACTCCGGCGTGCGTGAAAACGATGTGATCAGTAACTTTTACGACCCGATGATCTCCAAGCTAATCACTTGGGATGAATCACGCCCTCGCGCGCTGCAACGTTTAGTACACGCCTTAGATGACTATCAAATCAGTGGCCTTAAACACAATATTGAATTTTTAGCCAATATTGCCAAGCACACGGCATTTAAGGATGCCAACTTTAGCACCGACTTTATCGAGCGCTATGGCGATTCACTGTTAACACCAGCAGCGGACTCTAATAACAGCAATGTAGCATTAAGTTTAGCGGCGCTTTATCAGTTATGTGCCCGTAAACAGCAAGCACAATTAGCAGCTAACGCTAGCCATGATCCCTACTCACCTTGGCATCAAAATAATGGCTTTAGGTTAAATAGTGCCAGTCAGCATCAAGTGGCGTTGTTAGATGATAACCATGAGATTAACCACCTTGATTTAATCGAGACCCAAATCGCAGGTCAGTCGCAATATCAGCTACAGCTTGATGACTGCCTAATCACCCTTACTGGCGCATTAGTCGCTGAGACGCTGCATGCTGAGATCAGCCTGCAAAAACTCGATAATGAAAACACAGAGCAAACGTTTAGTAAGAGTCGTTGCGATAAAGCTAACGGACATAAAATCAGCCTTCCAGTGAGCCAAGTAGGCGATGACTTTACCCTGTTTATCGACTCAAAAAGCTATCACTACCGCGCACTGCTATCAGAAGTCATCGAAGAACAAGATAATCTTGAAGATAAACTAAAAGCGCCAATGAACGGCACCATTGTGACTCAACTTGTCGCTGTGGGTGATAGCGTCAAAGCCGGCCAAGGCATCATGGTGATGGAAGCCATGAAGATGGAATACACAATAGAAAGCCCATTTGACGGCATCGTCAGTGCGTTTTTCTTCGAAGCAGGTGAACTGGTCAGCGATGGCATGTTACTCGCCGAAGTTGAAGCAGAAGTAAACCCTGAAAAGGAAGAGGCCGGATGAAGATGACTAATGCAATAAACGCCATTGAATCCCCGTTTGACGGCATTGTCAGCGCATTTTTCTTTGAGGCCGGTGAACTGGTTAGCGACGGTATGTTACTCGCTGAGGTTGAAGCTACCGAAGTTGAATCAGCTAAAACTGAGGAAAGTGCATAAATGGCTTCCTACCCACATCAAGTCAGTATCTTTGAAGTCGGCGCCCGCGATGGGCTGCAAAATGAAAAGCCGGTCACCACTCAAGAAAAAATAGTACTTATTGAAGATTTAGCCGCTGCGGGTATTAAACGTATCGAAGCGGCTAGCTTTGTATCACCTAAATGGGTGCCGCAGATGGCAGACTCTGGTGATGTGCTTAAGGGCATAGCACGAAAGACAGGCGTTACCTACAGCGCTCTGACACCCAATTTAAAAGGCTTGGAACTTGCGCTTGACGCTGACGCCGATGAAGTTGCCATTTTTGGCGCAGCTTCAGAAAGCTTTAGCCAAAAGAACATCAACTGTTCAATTGCTGAGTCTATCGAGCGCTTCAGGCCAGTTATGGAGCTGGCTAAAGCGAGAAACGTGCCTGTTCGCGGTTACGTATCTTGCACCTTAGGCTGCCCATATGAAGGTGATATTGCGGTTAGCGAAGTCGCACGTGTGTCTGAATTACTTTACAAAATGGGCTGCTATGAGATTTCTCTTGGCGACACCATTGGTGTTGGCACACCGCTTAATGCCCGTAGAATGGTTGCAGCGGTGGCGAAAGCCGTACCTGTAGACAAACTGGCATTACATTTCCATGATACCTACGCCCAAGCGCTAGCCAACATTCTGGCCTGCTTAGAAACCGGCGTCAGTGTGATTGATTCATCGGTCGCGGGCCTTGGCGGATGCCCTTACGCTAAGGGTGCTTCAGGTAACTTAGCCACTGAAGACTTAGTATATATGCTGCATGGGCTTGGCATAGAAACAGGAATAGACCTAACTAAACTGGTTGATGCTGGTAACAAGATAAGCCTCGCCCTTGGCCGCCAGTCTGGATCGAAAGTGGCTAGAGCGATTAGCGAATAAAAAGAAGGTTCTAGGTTCTAGGTTCTAGGTTCTAGGTTCTAGGTTCTAGGTTCTAGGTTCTAGCATCGGACAGAATAAGGAGATAACAGTAATGGCAGGACTAAATAGAGAGCTAAATCAACAGCCAAATAAAGGGCTAAATAAAGTCGTCAGCAGTTACGAAGAAGCGCTCGCTGGCCTAAGCAATGATATGACCGTAATGGTCGGCGGCTTTGGCTTATGTGGTATTCCTGAAGGCTTAATCGCACAAATGGTGAAAATGGGTGTCACTGGACTTACCGCAATCTCAAATAATGCTGGCGTAGACGACTTTGGTTTAGGCCTACTATTAAAAAGCCGTCAAATCGATACCATGATCGCCTCATATGTGGGTGAAAACGCCACCTTCGAGCAGCAGATGTTATCCGGCGAGCTTAACGTTATCTTGACGCCACAAGGCACCTTGGCTGAAAAAATTCGCGCCGGTGGTGCGGGCATTCCGGCATTCTTTACCGCTACTGGCTACGGTACACCCGTGGCCGAAGGCAAAGAGACCCGTGAAATTGATGGTCGTCACTATGTGTTAGAGCCTGCACTAAAAGCGGATTTCGCGCTTGTTCGCGCTTGGAAAGCCGACACCATGGGTAACTTAGTTTTCCGCAAAACCGCCGCTAACTTTAACCCTATGATGGCAACCGCTGGCAAGATAACAGTGGTAGAAGCTGAGCATATTGTTGAGCCTGGTGAACTTGACCCTGACCATATCCATACCCCGGGTATTTACGTCAACCGCGTTATTCAAGGTAAGTTTGAAAAACGCATTGAGCAACGCACGGTCAAACCTGACTCGGGTTCAAAAACTGAATCAGACACCAAAGCATAAGGAGGCAACACCATGGCATTATCAAGAGAACAACTGGCGCAACGTGTTGCTAAAGAGCTGCAAGATGGCTTTTACGTCAACTTAGGTATTGGGATCCCCACCTTAGTGGCCAACTATATTCCTGAGGGCATAGACGTGATGCTGCAATCAGAAAATGGTTTATTAGGTATGGGAGAGTTCCCTACCGAAGAAACCATTGATGCTGACCTTATCAACGCTGGTAAGCAAACGGTTACCGCTGTGGATGGCGCGTCATTCTTTTCATCAAGCGAAAGCTTTGCCATGATCCGCGGAGGCCATGTGGATCTCACTGTACTGGGCGCATTTGAAGTGGACGAGCAAGGCTCTATCGCCTCTTGGATGATCCCAGGAAAACTGATTAAAGGCATGGGCGGCGCGATGGATTTGGTCGCTGGCGCTGACAATATTATCGTCACCATGATGCACGCCGATAAAAAAGGTAACTCTAAGCTACTGCCTAAATGCGAGCTACCACTTACCGGCTATGGCTGCATCAAGCGGGTATTAACCGATTTAGCTTTTTTAGAAATCAAAGACGGCGCCTTTCATCTGCTAGAGCGTGCACCGGGCGTATCGGTAGAGGAAATAGTTTCTAAAACAGCAGGTAAGCTTGTGGTTCCAGAGCATGTACCAGAGATGATTTTTTAACGGCTCATTTTCTAAAAAAATGTGCTTTAAGGGCTTTTAGTCAAAAATAAGTTCGTTAAAACGGCAGCTATAACACCCATCATCAAAAAACGCAGCTCACTATAAGCTGCGTTTTTTGATGTAATGTTCAATTTAACAGTAATGGGTAAACGACAATAGATAGGGACTTGTCATGTCAAAGGTGATCTTAAAAGGGTTTATTTTAGTTCCACAGCCCGAGCTTGCAGCAATTAAAAATGAGCTCGTTAATCATAAGCGGTTGACCCTAAAGGAGGAAGGCTGCCTTCTATTTGAAGTGACACAAAGCAGGGACAACCGCTGCCGATTTGATGTCCATGAAGAGTTTGTCGATAAGTGCTCATTCGAGCATCATCAAGCAAGAGTCAGGTCATCATATTGGGGTAAGCTTACGGTCAATGTAGAGCGTCATTACTAAATTTTTGAGTAAGCTATTATTAAGTAAGCTATTGTTAAAACCCCGCCCTCACAGTGCCACTACGATCGTGGAAATGTTGAACAGCACGATAAATGGCTGAGAGATGAACTTGCAACGTTTACAAGTTCATATAAAGATACGTGCTTATTTGGCTTTGCCCTTCTCCGTAATAGGTTGATCAGCTTGCTTATCAGTTTGTGTATCTGTGATTGGTAACTGACTCAGGGCATTCGTCTCAGCCAGCTTTGACTCACACTGATAGGCATTAGCCATCATGGTTACAGAGCCCATAAAGCCTAACGGTTCGTAGAGATAAATAGTGTCAGCACCAAGCTTGGCAGCCTTAATACGCATTTCATTTAATGTGCCCCACACCATATCTTTATCGGCATGTAGCCAATAATCATAAAAATGACCTTGAGAACCAATTACAGTGCCTTTATGAGCGCAGCCAAGTAACGCATCAGTGTCATCCCACAATACTTTTACAGTGTTAGATTCATCCGTTGGAAAGGTAATACAAGCGGTAAGGCTTGAGCACATCAGTGCGATGGCGGCCAGTTTTACAAGTTTCATGGTTTACAGTCAAAATTAAAAGGGAGGCGATAATATAGACTTTACTTCCTTAAGGGAATCCCCCTTCGATGACATTTTTATACAAGGTGATCTTGCTAACAAGAGCGCTTTACTCTCCGGCTTAGCGCAAGTTATCTAACCACTGCTTGATAACGGGTCTAACGGCAGGGTTAACAACGACGCCCATATGAGTCACATCATTTAGCAAGATGACTTCAGCGCGAGTGTACTTTGAGATCTCCGGCTCAAACTGCTCGGCAAAAAATGCTTCATCCGCCGTGCCAACCACGACTAATAATGGCTGCGTTATCGAACTGAGCTCTTTCTTATAGTTACCCGGTGCATAAGCGGTATTAAGGCGATGGGTGTATGACAAGGTTTCAGTTCCGTTACGGACCTCTTGTGGCATATTGAAATCAATCGCTGTTAAGTAATCCAATCCATGAATGCCGACATTATTTAACATGCTTAGCCCAGCAATTCGTAAGGTATAAGGGAGTGCCCAACCACCAGAGTTAGGCCGCATACTTGGCGCGTTATACTTAAGATAAGGAGACAGTAAAATATAGCCATCGGCTTGCTTACCATAGCGACTTCCACCAAAGCGAATCGCGAGCCCACCTCCGGATGAATGTCCTGCCACAATGAGTGTACAGTCAGGATTATCCCTCTTAATGACCTCAATCAGATCGGCTAAGTCATCTTCAAATTGACCAATGTAATCAACATCTCCCCGCCTTCTTGGGGCTTGCCCATGGCCTCGAAGATCTGGCGTGTATACCTGGGCAATGCCTTCACCACTTATAAAGTTAGCTAAGGGAAACAGATACTGACTATGCCAGCCAGAACCATGCAAAAGAATAATGATCTTGTCAGATTGAGCTCGGTAATGACGATACGGTAATCGCTCACCATCTCTTGCTTGATAGGTTTTTAGCTTTGGCGGTTCAGCCTTGGTGGTAGCCGACTTATCAAAGGATAATTGCTCGAAAGCTGGCTCATCGGAAGCTAACCCATCAAACGCTAGCTCATCGAAAGACAGGGTGCTTTTAGGCACGTCTTGCTTGATCCACTTGCCCAAAATAATGCAGAGTAAGGCGATGGCAAAATACATCACAACGGAAATGAATATGAAGTTTACAATATTTAACAACACCGCCTCCATCTATCCTCCAAGCTTTTCAGCTAATTCATCGAAATAACAATAAAACCAACTATTAGAATGTAGTACACAAAGGTAATTTTCTCCCATGGACGCTAATCTCAAAAACCAAGTTCACTTTTACGTCATATACTTAATCAAATATGGGTTTGAAACATTAAGAGCGCCTAAAAATCGAGTTTAGCACTTACAAAAGTGAGACATAGATGAAGCACAGTACCGTTAACGGATTTACCCTCATTGAATTAGTTGTCGTAATCATCATTCTTGGCATACTCAGTGTCATTGCCCTTCCAAAATTTATCTCTTTTGAAGATGAATCTCGTGATACGGTGATGCAACAAGCTCTGGCCTCAGTTAAAAGCGCCATCAGTCTTGTTCGAGCCAAAGGCAGCGTAGCTTCAGCCAAAGACTGCAAATCTAGCAATAGCCAAGTGCGATCTTTTAAGTCAGTAGAAATCAATAATGTGCAAATCTGCGTCGACCCAAAACAAGGGTATCCCTATTTCGATCTATTTCGCTACGGAACAGATTCAGACCAAATCAATGCCATATTGGATTTAGATAATAACTTTGATCAGGTTTGGTGGTCGGGAGGGTTTTACTTATACCCTAAAGGGATCACTGACGATCAATCTATCAATTGCTATATTTTTTACGACTTTGAAACTAAGACAACTGAAATGGTAAACACTGATTGCTAGATATTCGAAGAAGACAATGGCCTCTCCACTCCCCTCTAAAGCTCACGTTGATTGTGTATAAGGCTTGCACAACCAAAGAGTCATACACACGCTGCAGATAAACCTGTTGACGCGATAAGTATGCCACTGTGACTTATATTAATATGGTTAATCACAACACAAAAAAATCCGGGAAGTTGGCTCCCGGATTTTTGAGACTGTAACTCATTTTGTGTAACGGCAGTTAAAGACTATTCACCGCCATTGGTTGCCTTGTATTCGGCTTCCCACTTAGGCACGACTTTCTCGATAAAGATGGCTTTGTCAGCATTCATCTTATCCATATCCATACCCAAGAAAGCCTGCGCTTTCGCTTCGGTCGAAATATCTGGAATAACAACAGCGGTCTTAACACCTTGAGCGGCTAATACTTTTGCAAGCTTACCGCGGGCTTCAGAGGTTTTAACTAATGAGGTCTCTAAGATTCGAAGACCCTCTTCAGGCGCATGAGCGGCAATACCATGAGAGGCAATAGCAAAATCCCAGCGCCACTGAGCATGACGGATATCGGTTAACGCCGCGGCCATTTGCTGCTCTGTCGCTCCCGCTTTCCAGGCTGCTTCAGCCTCAAAATGCGCTTTTACTAACTCCCCTTCAGCCTTAAGCTTAAGGGTATTAACCTTGTCTTTATTGGCCTGTACTAGCCCTTGTAATTGATCTTTGGTTTGTTCGTGACAATTTGCACAGGTAAATTCAAATTTATCAAACGGATTACCAACATTATGGTCGGTGTATTCCTTACCCTCTGCATCGGTTATCCGTGGCATATGACAATCAGTACAAGAGACGCCCATCTCACCATGAATTCCCTTTGCAGTAGTCTCATAGCCTGGATGTTGAGCTTTTAACATGGGTGCTTTAGATAGTTGATGGGTCCAGTCTTTAAATTTCAGCTTGTCATAGTAAGCTTCCATCTCTTCAACAGAGGTACCATCATCCCAAGGAAATTTTACCCAATTTGGTTGTTCGGCTGTTTTTTCAAAGTAGTACTCCACATGGCACTGGCCGCAGACCATATTTTGTTTTTCGCTCTTCTCTGCCTTGTCAAATGGTGTGCCTATTGCAGCGAATGCGCGTTCGGCAAAGGGTCGTGCGATTCTCAACTTAGAAGTTCCCGGCTTATGACAGTCGGCGCAACCTAATACATTAACAATTTCAGGGCCACCTTTAGCCCATTTACCCTTAAAGTACTCAGCCTCCCCCTCACCTTCAATCAATCGGGGGACATCAGGGCTTTTACAGCTCCAGCATGCCATCGGCATAGGGCCTTCATCCGCTTTCATCGGAGCTCCGGTTCTTAATGTGCTCCTGATATCTGTAATCACATACTGGTGCCCTCTAGGTGCGTTGTAATCCTTGGAGAAACCATAACCCGCCCAAAGGATAACCAAGTTAGGATCGGCAGCTAATGCATTGGTAACCTCTTTACTCTCAGCCGTTTTTTGCCAGCTTTGATATTGCTTAGGAAAGCGCTTCTCGTACTGGGCATTATCTGCAGGATTCGTTTTTGCCACCACAGCGCTGCTTAACATTCCAATGCAAACTCCTGCGATCAAGGAAACTTTGTATGCTTTCATAGGGTATCCATCCATTATGTAAGGCTATTTAGATATATAAAATGTAGTCGCTGGAACCACGTTGTCAAAAGCTACAGCAAATTAATTTCCTTTTTATTTTCAACGAAGATGTTGAAAGAAGTGCGATGAACGACACTCTTAAAAATAGCGTGAATTACCACTGTTATTTTGTATTTAAATTAGCAATGTCTGTTTAGCAAAAAGTGAAGCTCAAGTTAGGCTTTATTAAAGCTGAAATTAAACCTGCTCTTTCAATGTCTTTATATAGAATTAACACAGAGTCGTTACTGAGAGTGAAGTGAGTAAAGCGGGTTAAAGTTGAGCTAAAGTTGAGTTAAGTCGATTAAATCTGCTTAAGGAGCTAGCGTTGAAAATTGATATTTCTGGCAAACAAACCATCTCCATTTTTCAGCTGACAGCGGTTTTTAGCATGTTGTTTGCTTTGGTTGGGTTTAGTTATAACGTCTGGCGCATGGAGATCACTGAGTACAATAGTAATGTGCGTTCAGCCAGTTTTGAACTGCTGCTACAGCTTTCAGAGTTGGAATCTATCGTGTATGCGGCTCATTACGATAAAGATATAACTTTAGGTAATCCGCGAAAAGGCTGGGTAAAAGTCAATTTGATTGCCGATTTAAGCATGATAACGGAGCCAGAGCTCAGTGTTGCAGCCGAGGAGCTCAAATTCAGTTGGCAAGCAAATTGGCAGCAGTTAGCCGATGATGAAGCGAGTGCCCAAGCGGTAATAACCCAAATAGACGATACGCGCGCGCGAGTACGACAACTGCTCAAACAGTTAGAATAACGGCTAGAAATAGCAACTAACCGCTTGTCTTCACAGGTTAGCCGAACAAGTTGTATCGAAAACACCCATGTAAGGCTAACGCCTGTTAACTACTTAACTGCCGCAACAAAGGCAATTTCAAGCAAGTAACTTGGATCGGCCAGTTCTACTTTTAAACATGCGCGACTCGGGGCGCAGCCTTCTGGTAACCATGCTTGCCATGCTTGATTAAAGACAGCGACATTAGCAAAATCTGTCACATAAATCGTCACTGATAACAGACGAGACTTGTCACTGCCAATACTGGCTAATGTTGCTTCAGCTTGAGCAAAGACCTGCTGAGTTTGACTCAACATATCGCCTTCGACATCGGCTGCTATCTCAACAAAATGTGCCATGTTATTGAACACGGTAGCATCAGACCAATTTGCACATGGGTTAACTCGTTGAATATCCATTTTGAACCTATAAAAACTTCAGCGTAATAGTCGGCAGATTTTAGCAGAAATAAGCCTCAAACCTAGTAAATTTACCTCCTTAAGCCGATTCTGCTGCACCAAGCACATCTGGCTATTAAGCAAAATGCTAAACTAACCACTTAGCTTGATTTCGCCTCGACTTTGAGGCTGTTGATACGAGATTTTGATTAAATGACGTTAAGACGCTCTTTGGGTCAACAATGGAGCAAATCCATTCTTGCCCACCGCTTAGCACTCACACTGCAAAAATCAGATAAAGTTGTGCAGCTATTTGGCGGCGCCACCTCTCTTAGCACTGTGACCAACACTATTTCAGCATTGGTTTTTATCGAAGGCGAACCAGTATGGTTGCCTCCAATGGAGAGCAATGAACAAAGCCCACTCGCTAATGAGCTTGCTCTGCACTGTTTGTTTACAGCCAGCCGCTTGTTATTTGTCAAAGAGATTGAGCAAAGTGAATTAAGCCAATCGGAACATTTAGTGTTAACTATCGGCTACCAATGGAGTCAGTCATTATTTAACAGTGAACCTGCTAGCCAAGATCTCGATGCACCACTGAATGATGACGCTAAGCAGCTTTGCCAGCTACTACAGACGATTAATTCTCAGCTGGAAAAAGTGCGTAATGAAAAGCGTCAGTCGAGTCGCAATATGGGCGGTTACCGCTAAGGCTTTATGCCCAGTCGCGCCCACAATAAAGCGTTATAAAGAAAAAGCCCGTAAATCAAATTTACGGGCTTTTATTATTTAAAGTGTCACACTCAATGCATTAACGAAATAGTCGCTTATCCAGTGCTAATACTTGAAAATCTTGTTGTAGTTGCAGCAAGAAGTCCGTGGTTAACAATGCAAGCCCGCGATAGAAATCGGTTTTCGCATGAGTATTCGCAAGCTCACAGCAACGAAACGCCCAAGGCAATAAGTGCTGTTGTAATAGCACCTGAGTAAAACGAATTAGTGCTTGGTTATCGGCTTCAACCTGTAAACGGCCAAAGGTTTGATCAAGTACAGCGAAGAACAAACCAATGTGATCAATTGGCTGCTTAACATCTAATTGCAGCTCAACACCATTAACACGATAAAAATCCATCAGCTCAACCGTGGTTCTATCGTTAATCAATTGCTCTTCACTCAGGTAAACTGAGCCTTGCGGCACAGCTGTCGGCTCGCCTGGTCCGAAGAATAACTGACCATAATCAAGTTGTAAGGTAATTAATGCCTTGTCTAATTCAGCCGCTTCAGCATCAGTTGACCAAGCTTGTAAAAAACCACCGAGCAGTTCACGACCTGCGCGATTCTCTGTTCGATGACTAAACTCAGGCCAGCTGCCAGCCACATCGCACTCTTTTAGGCCATTGATAAAATCGGCTTCCGGGTAGCGAATAAGGCTGTGATGCAATATTCGCGCTAAACCTTGATACTCAACAAAATCAATGTTGCTTAAACATGATTGAGTTAGCGGTGATGGTGTTAACGGCTGCGTTTTTGAAGACATAATTTACCTTACAAGTTAAGCGGGCCTTGCAGCCCGCTCTGCTTGTGATCATTAAATACTAATGCGTGATAGCTTAAATAACTGAAATTATACTTCAGTTGGGTTAAGGATATCGCCGCTTTGTCCGCCATTCACGTTAGCCTTAATAATCAGGTTTGGTGAAGTAATAGACTCTGGTGGTAATGGAGCAATGTGGCCATCGCCGTTACCATACTTAGCGCGTAAGTTATCCATAGTGTCAAAGTCTAGTGCACGTAGCGGGCAAGACTCAACACATACAGGCTTACGGCCTTCAGCGATACGCTCGAAACAGCCATCACACTTGGTCATGACTTTACGTTCACGGTCGATTTGTGGCGCATCATATGGACATGCACGAGCACAGCTCTCACAACCGATACATAAGTCTTGTGCAACATGTACTAGACCATCTTCACGGCGTTTATGCATCGCGCCTGTTGGGCACGCCTTAACACACACAGGTTCAGAGCAGTGGTTACAGCCAATCGACATGTAGTAAGCAAATACACTTTGCTCGAAACAGCCATTTTGGCCTTCAGTCCATTGTCCACCACCGTATTCGTACACGCGGCGCCACGTTACGCCATTTAATGCAGGTACGCCGTTTTGTTCAGGATTAGTGTTGTTGCGGATCTCGTTACCTTGACGGTCTTTACAAGATACATGGCACGCTTTACAGCCAGTACACTTAGTGCTGTCGACGTAAAAACCGTATTGAGTTGCTTCAGTCATAATTAACTACTCTCTTAAATCTTTTTAATGGCAACACGAATAGTGTGCTGTGGGTTACCTTTAGCGACAGGGCTAGGCTGGTAGCGAGTTAACGAGTTAATTGCGCCGCCTTCGTCAACGATATGGCCAGTGCTGCCTCGCTTGTTGCCTGGGTTGTACCAAGCACCTTGTCCTAGGGCAAATACACCTGGAGCAACACGTGGTGTGATACGTACAGTCACTTCAATTGAACCACGCTCGTTGTACATCTCAATCTTGTCGCCAGAGCTTAAACCGTGCTTAGCGCCATCCATTGGGTTAACCCAAACAGCGTCTTCTACCGCTTCACGTAACCAAGGCACGTTATGGTAGCTAGAATGTGTACGGCCCTTAGTGTGGTAACCCGCTAGCTGAATTGGGTAATCTTCTTTAGTGCCTTCATCTTCATAACCGTCCCACGTTACTGTGTACTGTGGAATAGCAGTGATGGTGTCGCCCTTAACGTTTGTCGGGTTTTGCTCACTGTTCTCTTGATCCCAATTAGCTGCGCGCCATGCAAGTTCGGCAGAGTAGATTTCAATCTTGCCACTTGGCGTTGAAAGCGCTTTGCCGTCTTTAATAAAGTCTTGCAGTGCAACGTGGTTGTCATTCATGTTCTTACGGAAGAAGCCAATTTTTTGTGCTTCTTTGTAAGTTGCTGGGAACGCAGGAGAAACACCGATGTTGGTGCTGCTTGCTTTAGTCGTTTGATAAAGCTCTTCTAACCACTCATCTTCGTTTTTGCCGGCTCTAAAGCCTGCGCCAACGCCCATTTTGTCTGCGATCATCGCTGCTGCTTCGTACATAGACTTACAATCCCACATTGTCTCAACAGAAGAAGACATTGCAGTTAGGTAACCTAATGAGCCAGAAGCGTATGAATCGTTAACTAAGTCGTTTGATTCTAACCAGCTTGTATCAGGTAGGATGATGTCAGCGAACTTAGCGCCCGGTGTCATCCAGCAATCACAAGACACGATAAATAGATCTTCTGCATTACGGAAGATATCAGCGGTATTGTTGATTTCAGCGTGCTGGTTTAATAACGAGCTATCTGATGCAGACAGGATGAACTTAATGTTCGCGCCGAGTGGCGTATCTAAACCGTCAGTACCACGGATACCATGGCTACGAGCTGTCATGGTCTCGCCGTTGTTAATCGCTTCAGACCAAGTGAAGAAAGAGATGCTTTCTTTAACTTCATTAGTGCCCGTTGGAATACCTGCACGAGACATGCTGCTCATGTATGGTAGTTCACCGTTTGATGCACCACGTGTACCTAGCTTACCGGTTAGCACAGATAGCATGTATAGAGAACGCATGCTTTGCTCGCCGTTTGCTTGGCGGTTAACGCCTGCGCCCACAACAATGTAAGGTGCTTTAGCTGTCATTAGCTTGCCAGCGATGTAGCGGATTTTCTCTGCAGAAATACCACAGATTTTTTCAGCCCATTCAGGTGTTTTAGCATCAGTATAAATACCTTGACCTAGAATGTAGTCTTGGTAGTTTTCATCTGAGTTCATCACCTTAGCGTATTCTTGGTCAGTGGCATCGCTGCTCGCTGCAAAAATCGCTTTTTGATCTTCAATTGACTGCTTGTTGAAACCAACTGAATGCTCAAGTACAAACGGTAGAGATTGACCCGCAAAGTTAGCGTGGTTGATCATCACATAAGCAACCGCTTCAGCGAATGCCGCGTCAGTACCTGGACGAATTGGTAACCAGCTTGACTCTTTACCTAGCATAGAGTCGGTGTAGCGAGGATCGATCATCACGACTTCTAGGCCGTTGTTCTTTTGTAGTGCTTGTAGGTAATCGTAACCTTCACCAGAGCCCGACTGACGGATTTCGCTTGGGTTGTAAGCAACGCCTAGGAAAAAGTCACTGTCTTCGATAGTGATGGTTGAAGAACCGCTAGTACTACCTGTACCGAAGGTGTGCTTCGCCGCTTCCATCTGCTGCGCCCACGAATAGTTACCGTAAGCATTTAGGCAGCCACCGTTTAAGTTAAATAAACGGTTAAAACAGGCATTTGATGCAAAACCATAGTAAGCACCAGAACCGTAGCTACGAAATACTGACTTAGCGCCGTTTTCTTGTGCGTAAACTGCTGACAGTTTTTCAGCGATAATGCTAGTTGCTTCGTCCCAGCTAATAGGTACGAATTCAGCCTTACCACGCTCGCCAACACGCTTCATCGGTGTTTTTAGGCGGTCAACAGCGTAGTTTCTTTGACGTAATGAACGGCCACGAGCACAAGCACGAACTTGATGAAGACCATATTTATCTTCAACTTCGTGGTCAGTTTCAACGCGCGTCACGATACCGTCTTTAGTAAAGACCTTAATTGGACAGTTAGAACCACAGTTAACTAGGCATGATGACCAGTTAACCACTTCATCTGTCACAGGTGGTTGTGGCGGGATCACGTTGGCATCATCAGAGCTAGAATTACAGCCGGTAACTGTTGCAGCGCAGCCCAGCGCAGCACTCATTTTTAAGAAACTTCTACGTTCCATAATCTTGTTTTCCTCAAACTTATTAATGACTGACTCGACTTATTTCAGCTTGTAGCTGAAGGTCAACATCAGTTGATGGGCGTTGTAATTGTGGTTCAGGTCACCCAAGGTCACTAAACCTGGGATGCTGCCTTGGGTAACATTGGCACTGTCGGTATCAAAATAGCGTTCAAACTGGTAAGCCAGCTTGACTGCCATCTGCTCTGAAATCAGGTATTGACCATATAAGTTCACACTGTGGTTATATGAGTAATAACTGCCATAGCTATTGATGTTAGTGCTATCTGTGTTGTAGCCATTAACACCGGTATTGCTCGATGAATTAGCAAATAGGTAGTCTGTACCTAAAATTAATCTGCCATCCATTAACCCGGTGTAAGTGGCACCTAGTCCTAAGTTAATGAATTCATCATTTATCTCAGTGTGCCAAATTGATGCTTGGTCGCCGCTTTGATCTGAGTCAATCCACTGCTGTCCTGCAAATGCATACACAGATAGAGGTTGAGAGATCTGCGCATGAACGTTCATGTCATAACCGTAATCTTTAGCCTGAGTCAGGCCGATTACTGTTGCGTCATAGTCATCGTTGGCGTAGTAAGTGCTAACATCAAAAGTTAACCACTCAAGCGGCGCATAGCTTGCTCTGGCATTAACTTCGCTGCGCTTGCGATCGGCAAGGTTGTACTTGCGCATTAACGATTCAGTCTCGTCACTCGTTAACTCGTTCGCTTGGTAGTCACTACCGCCGCGCTGGCCATAGCTCACACCAAAATCTAGGGTTAACTTGTCAATCGCACGGATGTTTAGCTTGCTCCAAAACTCGTTGTCACGGGTTTCTTCACGCTCACCATAGCTGCGTTCTACTTGCTTATAGTCGTAACCGGCCTGTAGGCGGTAACCACTAGCAATACGGTAACTCGCATTGGTTTTGAAGGTTTGACGCTCAATATCCATTGGCACGTTTTGTTTAAACGCACCAGACATTGAATTGAACTCGTACTGAGCAAAGTCAAACACTGATGAACCGTTATCACGCTTGCTGTAGTCATAACTCGCACCAAGGCGTAAACGACTATTGATGCGCGTACTTGCCGCTAAATTACTACTCAAAGTATCGACTTGACCGTCCCAGTTTTGGATTGGGTTGCCACTCATCTGTATTAAGTCTTGGTCTTGGATCATACGACCGGTCACCACACGACCAGTGAACACGCTAGACGCTAAACGGTACTGACCTGAAAGTGATACCTGATGTGCTTGGTTGTCTGGTGTGGCGCTGTAGACGTCATAGGCATACGGTAGACTTAAGTCACCCATATGATTGTTATAACGTGAGCCGCTGTAGCTCAGCTCTGACAACCAGTTAGCGCCATCAAGTACAACACCAGCACTGAAGTTATCTGTCGTTTCATCGACAGCTTCAGCAAAGTTTGTTGGACGTGGACTCGTTAGGCTAGCACTGCGATGACCAGTTTTATCTTCACGGTCGAAACGTGCGTAACTGTTTAGACCTAGCCCCATGACTTCTGAGAAGTCATATTCGAAACCAATGCCGCTACGCTGTCTTTGTAACTCTAAATCCAAAACACGGGTCTGCTCACTCGGAGTCAGCATGCCGTCATTTTGCCAAAGATTAGTAGCCGCGTTGCTCGCTTGGTTAGTAGTAATGGTCTGAAAATCCACATCTAGCTTGTAATGACCGCTCTTAGCAGCCTCCATGCTAACAAAGCCGTTATCCATGCCAAGTTGATGAGCTTGAACCTTGGACTTATAACCACCTTGCTGATAGGCAAGATCGCCGTTTACACCAGCGATAGCACCATCAGTGCCGGTACCAAACTGATTCAAAACATGGTTATCATCAGCATCGATAACACCGACGCTAACACCCACGCTACCAGTGTAACCTTGTGGTTCAACACAGCGTTTGCACTGATAGCTATTGGTTTTGATGTTTGCCGTATTCGCATTTTGAATGCCAAAGTCAGCAGCCATTGCACCACTACATGTGCCTAACAACGCCAGAGTGATCAGGTTTAATGAAAAAGGGTTAATTGAACGCATAATAGTCACTCCTAGACTTAACGGGCAAAGTTGCTGCCAGCAGGATGGTTAGAACCATGGATCTTGCTGTGGCAATTAAGACAACTCTTACCAGCACTGAATGCATCTAGACCCGCCTGACTTGTCATACGGCTCGCATGGCCATCATCGGCGTGACATTGCTGACACAGCTGAGGAGTACGAGACTTAAGTAAGTTGTCATTCACACTGCCGTGCGGTGAGTGACAGCTTGAGCAGTCTTCCATTACAGGCGCGTGCTCCCACAAGAATGGACCACGCTTATCGGCATGACATTCTGCACATGTTTCATTTAAGCTTGGTTTTATCAGGGCGCTTTCTGTCATCGAACCATGAGGGTTGTGACAATCAGTACAGGTCATCTGATCCCACTTCATTGGGTGAGATGAGCGCTTGTTCATATCAGCTTTAGCGCGGGTATGGCATGAGGTACAAGTGTCATTTACCGTTAGGCGGTCAAGTGCAGGATCTTTAGCAGCATGAATATCATGACAGTCACTACAAGCTACTTCTTCTAGGTTGTGAGTACTGTTATGCCATGACATCAACTTAGGGTCGTTATGACACCCTTCACACACACTATTTTGACTTGCTGCTGATAGTTTGCTGTCTGGGCTGAAACTAATCATTGGCTCTTTACCGCCACGATTATGCTTACCAAGTGGGCCGTGACAGGCTTCACACTGGATACCGGCCATAGGCGATTTGCTATTGCTCATGTCACCATGAACGCCATCAAAAATCTCCATGACCTTAGTGTTCTTTTTGTGACACATCAGGCAAGAATCCGCCCCTTTGGGAGAATATTTACCTTCGCTGAATTTCTCTGCTAACTTTTGTTCCAATTGTGCTGAATCAAGCTTATCCCAAGGAGTCGCTTTGGCAGGAACAAGGCTGATAAAAAGAGTGAGTAAACTTGTAGCCATTAATTTGGCCACAAAATTCACTGACTTTATGGTTTTTCTGCTAGACATTAACTTACAGGCCGGTTGTATATCGAAGGGGGTATTTTATTAGTTACAGATATCTGAATTCAAGATTGTGCATATCTACTAATTACTTGAGGCGTAAGGCTTACTTTCTTAAAAATCGTCTACTAGCTCACAGTATAAAAACGTAATAAAAATACACCTTCAAAAACCAATCAACCAACAAATAGATACTATTCAATTAGATATGAATGAAATGAGAATGGTTATCATCACTGACCGTTATTTATTTTAATAAGCATTGTTAACACCCCTGTTTAGGTTAGTGTAATTTTTAGAGCTAGATCACGAAGAGTTTTGTCACGATTCAGCATTCGAGCAGGCATACCCCATAATAAGTACCCGAGTCGTGCAAAAAAACAACAAACCCTCACATAAAAACAGCCTTACTCAGCAGTATTTCATCGGTTTAACACTCAAAAAACCAAAGGTAACAAACTAAACACCTACTCATTATCGGATATAAGGCATTTTAAACTGATGCCGAATGTAACTACGCGACACGTCATTAGCGTTATCAAGACCTATTTATTGATGAGCGTTATTAGCCTATTATTTTGTTAACGTTCAGATTGACTCACAGGACAAGCTTTGCACTTTTTAAACAATCAGTTAAAAAATAAGTTGGAAAACAAGATCCCACCGCCAATCGTCACACTCGTTTTTGCATTCATTATGTGGGCTATTGCACATGTAGGCGTTAGTAACCCATCAACTGATCCTGCGCTGTTCAACATTAAGCTTATTGCCACCAGCTCCTTGTTACTGCTAGGCCTATTATCGGCAATTGCAGGCGTGATTAGTTTTAAACGCGCCAAAACGACGGTTAATCCATTAAAACCGGAAACCGCATCAGCATTAGTGACATCAGGTATGTACCGCCTAAGCCGCAATCCCATGTACCTTGGAATGGTATTCGCACTGTGCGCCTGGGCTTGTTACTTAGAATCGATTTGGAGTGTGGCGGGAATTATTGCGTATATGCTGTATATGTATCGCTTTCAAATTCGCCCTGAAGAGAGAGCGCTTAAGAGTCTCTTTGGGCAAGTATTTATCGACTATAAAAGCAGAGTCAGACCCTGGTTGTAGTCGCTATAGAGCACTCTATGTAGAGGCTCGATGTAAACACGACGTTCATCGGTGTTCGCTGGCTCGAAAGTTAAAGCTTGTTTAAGCTGCAACGTCACTTTAAGCCAGAAGAATACTAATACATGAGCGAATACATGAGCCAATACATGAGCGAATATATGAGCCAATACATGAGCCAATACCAGTACGAGTTATTCGGGCGCAAACGGCGGCTTTTATTGTAACGTTAGCCCGCTGGAATACCATTATGGATTTGCTGACAATGACTAAATCAGCGACGCTTTCAATAACTGAAGCTGTTTCAGTCGCTTCTCGGTGAGATCAAGCTTGCAGCCAACCATCAGTGGTAAACCCATTGAACCATCGGCTTGAGTCAGTCTAGTCACTTTACACACATCGTTACGATAGGTTAGCCAAGAGTGCTGCGCCTGACTTAATGCTGCCTTTAAGTCATTATCCTTCATTACATATTGAAGACTGCTAATTTCTTCGATGAGTTCAGTGAGCTGCAGTTCTACACTCGCCAGCATTCGCTGTGTGCATCTAACCATCCGTTCAGTGCTATAAGCTTGCTTTGATTGACAATCTATCCCAGCAGCTGGGTCATCGCCCACAATAACAGTGCTCACAGTTGTCGGTAGATACCAAGCGCCACCAGGGGCAATCTCACGACAAGGCCCTGTAGAGTAGGAGTCAGCTAAAATAAAGTCACGACCATTCCACATATAGCGCCTTGCCGAAACGCAGTCGCCGACACCGCGCCCCAACATAAATTCGTTAATCGTGCCGTCAGCGTAATTTATCGCACTATCGGTAATCAACAGAGGTTCGATTTTAGGGTTGTCATCTACAAGCCACACACCTTCACCATAGTTATAGGCTGCAAACCAACAAGGCGTTGTTACCACGAGTTGAGTTTTTGTCAGCCTTGCCACATCAAGCTTTAAGTATCCATTTGCTGAAGGGGCAATATCACATGCTTCAACAGCACGCTTCATCCTTGCTATAAACTCAGGGGTCTTGGCTAAAGCGCGATCGTTATCCGTTGTCAGTGGCCTTTGGTCGCCAGCGGGTATAGAGATAACTGGCGCTTGTTTAGGCTCTACAATATTGCTGGTGCGCTGACCTTTTTTGACTATGGCGTAAGGGGTATCGACTAGACCTTGGAAATCATCCATTTTAAGCAACACAGCAGTAGAGCCACTGGTTGATAAATGCCACTCTTTGCCACTGCTGCTAGTAAATGTTATTGAGACGCTACCCTTCATGGTGAGTGCGTTAAGTAATTGGCTAGTTTGCTCTTTTGTAAGTTCTCGCTCGCCGCTAAAACCGACTCCCATCACTTCATAGGCAGGCATTTCTGCCCCTAACTGGCTCTGGTAAACATCGTTAATGTTCAGTGTAATTGTTACATCATGGACTTGAGTCGCATCGATAGCAGTTAAGCTTTCAGCAAATTTTACTTTAGCTTTGATCTGAGTATTCGCGCCCGCTTCTCTTTCGAATATGACCGAAACTGGGGCATTGCCAGTATCTTGATTGTGATAGCCAACCGCACGACAAGTATGGGTATTGTCACAGACGACTTGCCAGTCACCATGCCCAAAACTTAAGCCGTCAACCGCCGATGCCGATGCCGACATTAACAATGATAAAATTCCGACAATTTGTATATAACGCTGCATTATAAAAATGATCCCAAAATAACGACTAAATAAAATGGTCTACGATGCAAAATGCATATTTAGCGACAATAAACCTGCTGGAATTGATTTACGCGATTGTTTATCATGCCGTACTCAAACTATAAAGCGCCCTGCCTCAATATATAAGCACCAAATACAAGTAAAAACCAGAGTTCAAACTTCATATCTACCTGTTTTAACAGGGCATAGTCACACAACCAACAACAAGGCATAAGACAACATGCTCACATTTAAGCCGCAATACTTTGTCTACAGCAACCTATTATTACTGCTATTAATCTTTATAGCCTTGTTTGTTAACGATGGATTCATTCGTCCTTTTATCGGTGATCTGCTGGTTGTTATATGGATGTTTTTGTTACTCGCTTCATTTATTAATCTGTCGCCAATTAAACTATCGGTAAGTGTTTTAATATTGGCTTATAGCATTGAAATAGCACAATACTTTAAACTAGTTAACCTACTTGGTCTCCAAAATAACTCATTTGCTCGAACCGTTATCGGCTCAACATTCGATTGGCTCGACTTTTTGGCCTACAGCTTAGGTTGGCTGGCTATTGTTACTGGACTCGCAATAAAAAATCACATCATACCCATCAAGTCTGAATATCAATAATAGTAACGCCTGAGAATGCGACATAAACAGACTTTGTGAGTCACTTCACAAACATCTGACAACTTTAGCGGTTTCCACTCTATAGAGTTGCAATCATAAACGTTCTATCGATAAGCTGCTGTATTTATTATTTAAAACATACAAAGTAGCAATGTTTCATCTGTACAGTCTATTGACGCCGCCATTACTAGGTCAAATAACAACATGCCAAACGCTATCTCCACATTGATGCAAACTCAGCTCGGTAAGTATTTGTTTGTTATGGCTATCCCATTGCTGCAATTTATAGGTCCCAACTTTCTTATTGGTGCCGTTCGAGTCGACCATGAAGGCGTAGGAACGGGCCTATTATTTATCTTTAAATGTCTACTGTGGGTCTTTGGGTTGGTTATTTCCAGCCTGATTTTTTCCAAAATTTATTATAAAACTATCCGCTACGGTCTTGGGGCAAACTTACCTTTAGCAATCTATTTGGTTTACCAATTAAGCCAAATTTACCCCTACCTTTTATCCTAAAACTGCACTCAGCACATACCGCTATAACGAATGCCAAGGAACTGCATGAGTAATATATTCGCGCCAAAAACCACCAGAACGCAAAAAGTGCTGGGGTATTTTTTTATGCTGTTATTAGCCTTGATGATGGTTGCGGTGTTTAGCGATACCTTAGTTAATGATGTGCTGTACGAGCAACTCAACTTATTTGCTGCAGCGCTATCGCTGCTTTTGTTAATAGCCATGTTTTGGGGAGTAAAGCAAAAAAACTCATGGCTAAGAGTCAATCTTGATAATCAGCCTCGTAGCCCTGTAAAGATTATCTTATCTGTCATTATCGGCATTCCCATTTTATTACACTTTGCACTCGCTAAAGGCTTGCCTGTAGTGCTACATAGTTTTATTGCCGATAAAGCCGTTGTTATTGCCACAATTGATGATAAACGTTTTAGCTATTACAGCCGCACCTGCGATGGGGGCTTATACCTTGGAGGTTATCGTTTTTGGGGCAACGATTATATTTGTGGCATTAACAAACAAGATTGGGATAGTTACCAAGCTGGCGACAAGCTCGCGCTATACGGCGATAACTCGCTATTTGGGTTTACCTACCAAAAATACACTCTGCTCACAGATGAGTTATTACAACAGATAATCGCAGAATCAGCCGCCTTAAGAGCACAAACCATAACGGGTAATAAAGGCATGAACCTTGAGCAAGCGCGCAAGTTTATTTCTCAAGGTCAATAAAAATAATCAGCCCAACATGAGTGGTTGGGCTAACTCTAAACATAAGAGCAATAAGATGAGCTTCAACAGCACCTTGTACCTTAAAGATAACGACCTGCCGCTGGACAGCATTATTAAGCCAAAGGTAACCAAACTCCACTATCAACTGACTCGTAACCATCCCGAGTGGTCTGCATTGGCACGTGCGTTTCCTAATCTAATTGACTTGGAGCTTTCTCATTCAGGCAATGTTCCCTGCCGAGTACCTGATGCTGCGTTATTTAGCTGCTTTGATAAACTAGAGTGCCTACGTGGTTTGGGTCTGCACCTATTTCCTAAGAGCGGACACTTAGAAAAAGCTGCAACATTAAGCCACTTAATCCTAGTCAACTCAGAGGGTGAAACACTCCCACCTTGGTTAAAAACGATAAAAAACATCAGTGGATTAACGCTCGTTAGACCCAGCACGGCGTCCCTTGACGATCTTAATGAATTGCCTTTTCTGTCTACAGTCAAGCTAGAACTGCATCATTACGACCACCCCTATGACTTGCCTATTCCAAGCTTCGCGTGTTTGCTTAAGGCTCCCGCCCTAAGCAAACTTGAGGTCGAACTTAGCCCACAAGCTCAAGATACGGCCTATCTGGCCCCTCTAGCCTGCTTGGTCGATTTACCTCAGCACATAGATCTAAAACTTAATGTTTATAATCGTATCGCACGCAGTGATGAGCTGAACAAGCTACTGGGAATTTTGCAAAATGCAGAGCTGACTGGCGAACAACGACGTCGCTACTGGCTGCTATTGTTGGCAGCCCCTAAACCCAAAAACCTACAATCTGAAAAACTGGATGCTCGCTTCCATCTGACCTTTATGGAAGCCAAGTTCAATCCAGTAAAAGTATTAGCACAAGCTTGGCTACGTAACCGCGCACAAACCGATGCACAGCGCCGACCTTTAGGCTCTGATAGCGTGTTGTTTATCTGTGGAAAAAGCGGTTTTAAGGCGACAGAACTCAAAGAAAAAGCTGCTGAGCTGGGCTTTAGCCTCAGTAAGAAGCTCGATAGCAAGGTGACCCATATTCTATTAGGCAGTAACCCTAAGCAAACCGTTGCCATCGATGTTGACCAGCACTTGATTATTGACGATACGGCACTGAGCCAATGGTTCAGCACCGATGCACCTAAGTTTTTGCAACAGACAAGCGCCGCGCCAATGCTGGGCAATGTGCTGAATTTGCTACATTCACCGGACGAAACCAGTCACCTAGTCGCAGTCACTATGCTAGAGCAAGGTGGGATTACATCTGAGATGCAGTTGCCGCTATTTTTAATACTTAAAACCACCGATAACAAAGCATTACGCAAGCAAATTCAGACGTTACTTGCAGGTCTCGGTGATAATGCATTCCAACTGGCGGTGCAAGATAAGGTGATGTTTGATGGCAAGATGCGCGAATTGGATAAGCATGGTGACCCAATCGGTGAAGGCGCGGTCTACAAAAAACTCAAAGGTCTAACCAAGCGCTGGGGCAAAGCCTTGTGTGACGAATTTTCATTACGGTATTTCAACCGCTTCGGCGAAGGGTTGTTGTGGCTATTGAGTCAAAAAGAAGAGTTAGCCCTCCGTCAACAAGCCATTGAAGCTCTGATTGAGGCAGAGCGGCTGAACTGGCATAAAGGCTGTGGCTTTGAACGTATGTTGACACAAGGCGATGACGAGCATCGAGTTAACTGTCATCTCAAACCACACATCTTTCTATGTCGTGATGTGCTTTATAATGTCACAGTGCCATTGCCAACAAAACTGCCAAGTAAAACACGCATTACAGAGCTGGATCTGCATAACTGCTTACTCGGGGAGTTACCAGCCAATATCGTGCACTATGAAGATGTCACTAAGCTTAATTTACACTTCAATCATTTAAGTTCGCTGCCAGCAACATTAGCCACTCTGAGTAAAATAGAAGACTTGGATCTCTCCTATAACCATTTCGATGAATTTCCGGCCGTGCTGTTTAAGCTAACCAAGCTGAAACTACTCGATCTGCGCCACGCTCGCCAACCCGCTGGACGTATATTTAGCTACCACTATGACACAAGCCAAGGTTATCAGCCTATTCGCGCACCACAAGCTTTTCGCGAGGCCTTTCCTGAGTGTGAAATTTTAGAAGATGCATAACCGCAACGAATAGCAACTTAGATCACAACAGTAAACCGATATGGTGGTCCTTAAATGAGATCACCATACTGGCATTTTTAATTCGAGAATAATGAAGTATTTTATGGTTATTGTATGAAAGTAATGTTTGTAACTTTATTGGCGATATTTATCAGCGGTTGCTCAACGGTTGTTTCTAAGATTCCATCTAATAGCGCCATGGGGATACCATACTCCGGCACTAAATATGCGTTGGTTAATACGTTCAATTGTAATTTACTTGTTTTAAAAGAGTCTCCGCCATTACTCATACTTTCAATCCCTCTGTCTGTGGTAGACCTAGGCAGCTCAGTGGTGGCCGATACGGTATTATTACCGATAGATTTATTACCTCTCGATAATAATGAAAATTATAAACAGAAAAATAGTGTGTGTACCTTCCATCTTGATTGGCGTTAACGACCGTTACCCTTAATAACCAAGCCTAACTAATAAGAATAAATTATGATTCTAAAAAGACTCACGCCAACCCCGTTGCGAACGATAACATTAACTATTGCTGCGGGTGTACTGTCTGGTTGTAGCCTTATGCCAAACAGCAGTAGCAATGACATCGAGACCCTGATGCTCGACTTAGGCAGCTGTCAGTTCGATGACAATGATCGCAAAGCCATGTATCAAGCGGCAAGTGCAGGTAACCGACTGCCCTTCCCGCTTCTGCTTTGTGAAGGCAAACGCAGTAAGTCTTTTAAGCAGCGCTGGTTGCAAAGTCGTCGCAGCGTTGATTACAAGGTCCTTGGTAGTTATTTTGAGGGCAGCTCTGGTGCTAATGATGCTGGTTTCGGCGCCGCGCTTATCGAGATCACCATGCCTGACTGGGGCGCCGTATGCATCGATTTGGGTTATGACGATACAACCTGTGATCATTTAGTTTATGGCATTAATGCGCCGCATATCGATAAAGTGTCCGAGCAGAAATCCCTGCAGCTACAGCTTTATCAAAATAAAATGGCGTTGGTAACAAGCATTCCACTTATCAAAGACACCATATTAATGCCGCTCAAACATAATGCAGCTGGTCAGTTAATCGCTAATTGGGTAGAAGACGGCGGCGCGCACAAGGCCAATAAAGCGCTAGCCGATAAACTTGGCGAAGTGGTTAGCAATAACGGTAGGCCATTACCTATCAGCAGTTATAACCTGCAATATGATTTGCTACAGCAGCAAGATTTACCCGCCGAGTATCAAGGCGTGTTCTATTACGCGACGCCGCAATATATCGATTACAGTCCACGCCCTTTACCTGAGTACTCAATTCCACTTAGAAATGGCGTACAGGTACGCGGCTATAAAACCACTATTTATCGCGCCTACCCATATTAATAAGATGGTTAACACAACTAAAGAGTACTTATGAAGCAAACCCCGAAACAACTGTTAATTGTTGCAGCATTTCTGCCGATGATGACCTTTAGTGCCAGTAGCTATGCTCAGGCCAGTCTTGAGCAAGAAAACGGTGAGCAAGAAAACTTTGAACCTGAAAAGAATCAACAGCAAGATTGCAGCTTAAATCAGTTAAGCAGCGTACTCGATTTTGATGCCGCCCTAGTAACCAGAAAGTACGGGCTAAGTTTAGCGATAGACAATACAGTCTGCAGGGTGTTGCCCCATAACAAAGAGCAAGCATTACTGTCTTACTTTCAATACTATCAATCAGATGAAGATGGCTATTTTAGTAATCTGTGGCGAGTACTATTGGTCAATCGCTACAGTAACAAAGTCGAAGCCAGCTATACGGGTGTGATCCAAGAAAGTAGCACTATAAAAAGTCACTCTGACAGTAATAGTATTGATAGCCGCCAATACGCTCTGAGCGAAAATACTCAAGCATTTGGGCTGATCCTCGATCTTGCTAACTACGACACCTCACCACAGGAACAAGCGTACCGCGCATTTAAAACTAGTCGCTTTCTCACCCTGTTTGTACAAGAGGGCGACAAGCTGCGCCCGGTGCTCAAACATCTACCGTTAGATTACGAAATAGAAGCTGCTGATACAGGCGGTAGTAATGGCGGAGTTTACCTGCATTATGGCGTACAAGGCACTGTTGAGCTGTTACCAACCACCAGCCATGGCTACCATGATTTGAAGTTAGTGACTCAGGGGCAGCAGTACCGCACTGACGGTGAATATGACCAAACCGAAGTCATCAGTTTTAGCACTGAGCTTAACTATAATGGCAGCCGCTATCCGGTGATCACCGAGCAGTTACCCGCCCCCGAGTTTTGGCAAATAAACCAAAACCAAGTAAACCAAAACCAAGTAAACCAACTTGGGGTGAACTTTTTAGGCGAGAGCAACGATGAGAGCGAGAGCAGCCATGAAAGTGCTTCGCAAACCAATCCAAACAGCAGTCAAGCGGAGAGCCAAAATGCTAACTAATAAGCCTTCTTTCACCCCATTCGGCTACAGATTATCCGCTCTATTTAGCACAGCAGTTTTGAGTTGCGCGCTTTTGACTTGCACGCTAGCGTTCTCGCCAGCAAGCTACGCCAAGCAAGCATGCAGCACTGATGCCCTTGAAGCGATGGAAAATGACAGTGGTTATTTTCAAGGGCTCACAGCAGCAGTGTGTAAGCAGCTACCTCATCAAGAGCAATTTACCATGGGCGCGTATTTACAATGGACTGACGGTAGCTTTGTTGGCGAAAGGCGTTATACGCTGCGCACCGTGATTATGGACACGCAGACTCATGAGATTATCGCCCGTCATACAGCAAATTTAAGCGAGCGCCCAGGATTAACGATTGTTGCCAATCCCCAAACAGACAATGCTACAGAGAATGCTAATGGTACGCATAGTGCCGACAAGAAAGAGCAAAGCACGCCTGCACTGTGGATTGATACCGCCAACTATAAACTTAACAATGACACACGCGCATTAGGCGTGCGAATGATGGCGCAGCAGCGTCCAGAGGGTTCTGCGCAATATGAGGCCGACTACCTCAGTTTATTTGTTCACCAAGGGCATTTTTTAATTCCATTGGTCAACAACCTGCCTTTATATTATTGGAAAATGTGGCAAGGCGATCCTAAGGCCGAAGATATGACTAATTTCATCATTGAGTCAGGCAAAGGCGCACTGCATATTGAGCCTAAGCAAAACAAAGGCTTTGCCGATTTAAAGCTAATTGTAAAGACCAAGCTATCAGGCGCTTTACCTCAGGCCACAGATACAACACAGAGCCGCACCATTATGACCCGATTACGATTTGATGGTGAGCGCTACTACATTATCGACTCGGAGTTTGGCGACGCGCGAGATTGGCAAAGCACAGAGCAATGGTGGAAGCGTTGGTAGACCTCAGCGCGAGGCCTTGTCGCTTTTTTAACTAAAGCAATCAAGCTGCGCTTGATAAACGTCGTGGCGCTTCGCCCCTTTCTGTTGTTAAGAGTCGAGCCAAGTATATATTAAGAGAGTATATATTAAGAGAGTATATATTAAGCCACCCATTATAAATCAACAAGATAATGCTGGTTTTCACGTTTTGATTTCAAGAGGTGATAAATTAGCGGATCACACTTTTATGGGGCGCTAAAAGCGACAAAAAGTACGAATAAGTAGAGCATCTTAAGTGTGTGTCATGGTTTAAGCTCCTAAGGCACTGAAGTTCAATTGAACACACTAACGATAAGCTGCATGTTCAACGTATAAAAGACGACTGAAAATCGTCAAATAAGCCAATTTTGTCAGAGACCTGTGTTGTAAGAGAGTGGATATGAGAGTTTCAATTTTATTAATAGTTTTCTTGTTGGGCGGGTGTGTAAGCTCTGATAGGAGTACTGAGAGGAGCCCAGATTCTGCCATTGAGTGGCATCGAAAAGCGGCAGAGCAAGGCGTTGCAGAGGCACAATACACACTCGGGACTATGTATGATTATGGGATTGGCATATTGAAGAACAGACAAGCTGCTATTAAATGGTATCGCAAAGCGGCTGAGCAAGGCGTTGCAGACGCGCAATATACACTCGGGACCATATATGATTATGGAATTGATGTACCGCAGAACAGACAAGCTGCTATTAAATGGTATCGCAAAGCGGCTGAGCAAGGCGTTGCAGACGCGCAATATACACTCGGG